>JAYVBM010000001.1:0-9358 GCA_043750495.1 Minisyncoccota bacterium
ACCCCAGCGTGTTTGTAGATACTTGTTTCTAGCTGGGTCAGTTCTTTGTGCAATTCTACTGACAAGACTTTCAAATACTTGGTATCGAGGGTTATTCCATTTGTTTGCATCATCTCAATAACCGGAATTAGAGGTTGTTCAATGTCAGTGAAGATATGCTCGAGGCCTTGTTCCACTACCTTGGCCCGCAGGGCCTCGACTGTTTCACTCCAGCTACTTACCTTGAGGAATGAGCGACCGTAATCAATAATGTCGTCGTATGTGGCGGTGGTTCTTTCACTCTCAAGGAGCCATAACAAAATTGCCGCTTCTTTAAGCTCACGCGGACTCACCACCTCTTCGTTGCCGCCTCGCACTTCAGCTCCCAGAGCGAATAATTTTCGTACTCGATCGGTCACTGTTCGAAACCCAAACTCTGAGAACAGATTGAGGATGGCGTCGGTATCAGCGCGGCCGCGCCAGTTGGTCTCGTTTAGAGTAAATGATTCCATCGCATCGACGCGGATAGTGGCCAGCATTTTAGAAAACTCCGCTTCTTCTTTGTTGTCTTTAAGTAACCCAATGATACGTGGGGTGAGGCCGAGTTCTTTGAACGAGGCTTCGTCCTTAGCAAGAGTTTTGTACATTTTTTCGATGGTGCCAAATTTTGAAATTAGAATGGTTCCCGTCTTTTCACCAATACCGGCAATGCCTGGGATGTTGTCGGAAGGATCACCACGTAGTCCCTTGTAGTCTGGTACTGATGTTGGTGCAAAACCAAACCGCTCTTTCACCATGGCTTCATCGTAGAGAATTGTATCTTTGATGCCTTTTTTTAAGGTGTACACTTGCACGCGTTTTTTGTCGACACATTGCAGTGTATCCATATCGCCAGAGGCGATAATCACTCGCACATCTTTGTGCGCCTTCATGAGGTGCGCGATACTACCGAGCATATCGTCAGCTTCAAAGCCAGGTCGTTCAAAAATTGGTACGCCAAAGGCAGCGAAGATGTCGCGGGAACGTTCGATTTGCGCCACCAGCGACTCGTCGGTTTTAGAGCGACCAGCTTTGTATCCGTCAAAGGCAGTGTGTCGATAGGTTGGTTCCGGCAAGTCAAAACACGCCACCATGTAATCTGGATGAAAGTCCTCAATGATTTTTAGCAGCATCGTCACCACGCCGTAGAGTGCTCCGGTTGGCTCTCCAGTTGGTGACGAAAAGTCAGGCAGAGCATGGTAGGCGCGGTGCAAGATCGCGTGCGCATCAAGAATGACTAATGTTTCTTCCTTTTGTTTAGCCGCCATAGTGCAAACATTATACCGGTTTTTTGACCGGTCGTGGCATTTACTTAATCGAGAGTGATATGTGCGCTACGGGTGTTTTCATCCACTACTTCCAGAGTAAGGTGTATCACTGCAGCTGGAAGCGCTTTATCTATTCTTTCTGCCCATTCAATACAAAAAAGTGTGTTTGGAGTAGCAAGAATCTCTGAAAACCGCAGAGGTGTTAGCTCCGAAATATCTTCGAGACGGTAGGCATCCATATGAATGAGTGATGTGAAAGTCTTATTTGTCGTTTCGTAGACTTTCATGATGGTGAAAGTTGGGCTGGTGATTTGTTCTGCCACACCAAGCAAATGTCCAAGTGTTTGCACAAAGGTAGTCTTGCCGGCACCGAGATCGCCATGGAGCGCAACTATAGTAGCGCCATTATGTGCTGCTCCCTCAGCGAATGCTAACACTTCAGCCGCAAGTGAGGGTAAACCAGTTTTTTCTACTATAGTTTCTTTCATAAGAAAGACTGTACCAAATTGAAACTCTTATGAAAAGTCGCGTGGTATTATTAATAAACTATGGTTCAATTTGACGACAAATTTTCAGGTACCAAAATGAGTGACATTCGGGCGCAAGAAGAGGAACGCTACCTGCAATCAATCGCACCCCAAAACGGGTTTGAGTACATCTACTTGCGAGGCTACACCATCAATCCAGAGGGTATTGCTTTGATTCCTGAAGCTCAAGCGAGACAGCTTAATGTGGTCTGCTTTGATATAAAACAAAAAGAAGCTTTAGTGGGGGCCAAAAATCCCAACGACCCACGACTGCAGACTGTTCTAGCAGACTTAGTTAAGCGCCGCTTTAACGTTCATTTGTATCTCTGTTCAACACAAAGTCTTGAACATGCCTGGGCCCGCTACAAAGACATGGTCAGCTCAACCTCAGAAAAAAAAGGTGTCTTTGAAATAAGCCCTGAGGACATATTGCGCATGAAAACGAGTATCAAAGTAAAAGAAGATATCCCTAAACTCATCGAAGATATCAGTGGCGCCAACAACATCCGCCGCATCTCTGCCACCCTCGAACTCATCTTCGCAGGCGCTCTAGCGCTACGCGCTTCAGACATTCACATCGAACCAGAAGAGGCTGGCATTCGTCTGCGCTACCGTTTTGATGGTGTGTTGCATGACATTGTCGATATCGACCCATACATTTACGAAAGAATGATTTCGCGTCTGAAGCTACTCTCTGGGATGACCCTTAATGCCAAAAAAATCGCTCAGGATGGTCGATTCACTTTTGACACTGGTGAAAAGAATGTAGAAATTCGTTCTTCCATTATCCCGGGTGCAGTGGGTGAGTCCATCGTAATGCGCGTTCTTGATCCAAGCGTTGCTAGCTTTAGTATGGATAGCCTGCGACTCAATCCATACATTAGAGAGGCCATATTGCTACAAATCAAGAAACCAAACGGCCTGATCGTGACCACCGGTCCAACTGGATCCGGAAAGACCACTGCCCTCTACGCCTTTTTACGTGAAGCACACAACGAAGGCGTTAAAATCATCACCATTGAAAACCCGGTTGAATACAAACTTGAAGGTATCGTTCAAACGCAAATCTCAGCCGACTACACCTTTGCTTCGGGTTTGCGGGCCGTGCTACGTCAAGACCCGGACATTATTATGATTGGTGAGGTACGCGACCTGGAAGTTGCCGAGACGGCCATTCACGCCTCCCAAACTGGTCACCTCGTGTTCACCACCCTGCACACCAACAGTGCCGCCGCCGGCTTCCCTCGCCTGATGGATATGGGTATTGATCCCAGGACTTTTGGCACTTCCCTCAACATCATGCTCGGTCAACGACTAGTTCGGGTACTTTGCCTTGAATGTAGAGCGGGATACCAGGCCTCAGACGATGAAAAAGCCATCATGAGGATTGCACTACAAAACCATCCCTACCCACCGACCGTCCCCGATGAAGTTACTATTTACAAACCAGTCGGCTGTGCAGTGTGTGGTGGCACTGGCTACAAAGGCCGGGCCGGTATCTTTGAAGGAATCATTATGGATGAAGCAGTGGAAGAAGCCGTGCTGCGCGATCCCCGCGAACACATCATCATTGAAGCCGCTCGACCGCAAAAAATTCCGTCGATGCTCGAAGACGGTGTGGAGAAAGTGCTACTTGGTATCACATCGATATCTGAGCTTGAACGAGTCGTAGAACTTCCTCAGCCTGGTGATGTTATAAAGCCCAAGGTGTCCGCACCGAGTGACTCTGAAGACGACTTTTTGTCCCACATTGTTTGAGAAAACGAGCGTGTAGTGCGACTATTCGCGCCCCATTTGTAAGGAGACTTTGGTCGACTATATAAATGGTAGTACCCTTGGGGTAAGGATATACAGGCGCTTAGCATATTGCTAGAAAATAATGAGCTGGCGAATATATTTTCTGTACGCAGAGTGTAAGACCCCTTCCTTGGGGAGAAATAGGCTGCAGCGATCTGTAGAAGTAATTACTATTCTCCAATGGTGGTAGACTGAATATGCCGAAGCTTTAAACACACTTTATAAAAAATGCCACTTGCATATTACTGCAGTGGTATTTTTTGTCGGGGTCAATACTTCATAAAAAAATTTTATGGTACTGTCGGAAGCACCCCAAGAGTATTTCCAATGAGTACTTCCGCGGGGCGTGGATCCTTCCAGAATATAACTCTCTAAGCAAGGCTTCCGCATTGAAAGTGAATGCCGCGCTAAGAAAGTTTTTCGCATTCTTACTACAAGGTAAGCGCCAAAAACCCCTCGCAACGCATCCAAGTTGCTTAGAGAGTTATCGTCTGGAAAATAAATGAAGAAACGAGCGTAGCGACTATTCTGAATTTAGTTCCGAATCGGCGGCTTTTGTCCGCCGCTGATTCCTGGAACACCCCAAAACAAAGGCTACTTGAGAACTTGATAGGACCTATATTAGCATATCTAAAGTATTTGTCAACCCCTTTCTGGCCTTATTTTTAAAGGTTTTTGGAATTGGAAAAGGCGTCTTCTAATGTGTATCGAGTACTAACATATATGTTAGTTGATACAGCGGTGAGACGCCTTTTTCGAATCTGTCCAGTAACTATGTTACAGACAGCTCAGATGTAGTGGGTACAGAGTACCAAAGATCACAAATTACTTTTGCCAGGCTTTCTGACGCCTACCATAGGACTTCCAGTTCCTATGGTCGTCATGTCTGTGCCAGGTCTTGCGGGTTGGACTGTAGCAGCGTTTCCAACCTCTTTGGTAGCGACAGCGTGCTTGTGACAAACTTTCTTCAAGCAAGTCTTCCTCGCTCAAATCCGGCCTGCCTCGACCAGGAAACGTACCTGGACCTTTTGGACGACGTTCTCCCTGCGTACGCTTATAGGACTTGTGCTCCCATGTACCAAGGTACCTATCGTCATTTTCTATGAGATGTTTGAAGAGCTCTTGATAAAACTCTGTCATCTCCTCGTGTTCTTCCCACGCCTTAAGCTCAGACTTTCGAGTAGCGAGACGTTCAGGTGTTGGAACTCCAACCAAAACTTCATCATACTGATAGGACCGGGTTTTATAATCCCAGTACTTTCTGCGTTCAACGTTGAACGTGTGTGTAGTCCCATGCTGCTTTCTGGCGTCCATGAGACGGAGTTTTAGATTGTTCTTGGAGTCAGGTCCCTGATCGATTCGAAATTCGATGCGATCATCCCAGTACGTACTTCTGAAATAACCCATAATTACCTCCTTTCAATGGCTTTAGGGTTCTAATATAATGGCACGTTTTCTATATAAAGTCAATAAGCAGACGCTATCTGGGTTATTTTTGGTATAATTGGAGCCATGAATAAGCCTACTGTTACTCCCCCGATTACTCGCGACGATTCTGGCGGTGGACTTGATCGGACGTTGCGCCCCCAAACTTGGGAGGAATACGTGGGACAAAAGAAAATAAAAGAAAATTTGCGGATTCTGTTGACGGCGGCGCGGGAGCGCGGTCACGCGGCCGAACATATCTTGCTCTACGGCCCACCAGGGCTTGGGAAGACGACCCTCGCCAATTTGGTCGCTAAGACACTTGGCACCAATATGAAGGTGACTTCTGGTCCAGCTATTGAGCGAGTTGGTGATCTTGCGGCTATTCTCACCAACCTCTCGCCAGGTGACGTCCTTTTCATCGATGAAATTCACCGTCTCTCCAAAAGTATCGAGGAGGTGTTGTATCCAGCCATGGAGTCGGGAGTGCTTGATATCATTATCGGCAAAGGTCCATCAGCACGTACCGTGCAACTGGAACTGCCGCCCTTCACCATGGTCGCTGCCACTACAAGGATCTCACTTCTCTCTTCCCCGCTCCGTTCACGCTTTTCTGGTGGTACGTTCCGCTTGGAGTTTTATGCAGATGAAGAAATCGCCACCATTCTTGAACGTTCCGCTTCACTTCTCAATGTAGAAACAAATCGCGAGATTCTGGAGCGCATTTCAAAACGCTGTCGTGCCACACCACGAACTGCCAACTACCTCCTGAAGCGTTGTCGCGACCTGGCACAGCTTGAAGGTGAATCTCTAACTAATGACATTGTCGACAAGACCTTTGCTTTGCTTGAAATCGATAACCTTGGGCTCAGCTCCCCTGACCGTGCGGTACTTGAAGCCATCATTCATAAATTTAACGGCGGCCCGGTTGGACTCAACACCATCGCGGCTGCCACCGGCGAAGAACCGTCGACGATTGAAGACGTCATCGAACCCTACCTGATCCGCCACGGCCTCTTAGAACGCACCCCAAGAGGCCGCACCGCCAGCCCCACTGCTTATGAACATATTCAAAATCTTTAAATCATTTTTATTAGGTTTTTTTATCGGTGTTGTTATAACGTGGTTATATAAATACACCGGCTTTGCAAAACTACTCTCAGATTTAGAAATAATATGGGCCTCACTAATAGGTTCAATTGCATGGTGGTTCAAAGTCCTTTATGAAAAATGGTCCTCTGAAAAGATATCGATCTCTTCAATCGAAAAACGCCTTATTGAGAACCATAATACTTTAGATATTTACAAAATAATCCTTGAACATTTGTATCAAAACATAAAAAAATACATTGATTTTGGTACCGTCGAAATCTACAACAATACTATCGTGCCTCTAAAAATACCCAGCCAGGATGAGTTGGGGTCACTTAGGAATTTGAATTTGATTAATAACATATTTAAAATTAATATCATTCTTGAGCGTAATATGATCGTGATGAATAAATTATGGGAAAGTTACCAGACAACAATTATTTTGATTCTTAAAAATAGGGGTGCACATTCTGAAGATAAACAAAGTTTATTAGACTTCCAAGAAGCCATTAAAGAATTTGAGAAGCAACTTTCTACAACACAAAATTCTATACTAGTATCACTTGCACATATTCACGTCTCTGCAAAAAAACTAAAGGAGTCATTTTTTGGAAGATTGAACTCACTTGCAGGATACCATTACAGTGAGGAGGATATTACGGAAGAGATAAAGATATTAGAGAAAGAAAAACAAGATAAATATGAGCGGGCATAATAAATGGTCGAAGATTAAGCATAAGAAAGCGGCTACTGACGGGCTGAGGAGTCGGGTGTTTTCTAAACATGCCATGTTGATTACAATGGAAACCAAAAAGTCAGGAGGCGACGCGCACTCCGCAGGGGTACTTGCAGCAGTGGAGCGAGCGAAGAAAGACTCTATGCCCAAAGACAATATTGATCGGGCAATCGCCAAAGGTAGTGGTGCTGGGAGTGCTGCTCTTGAGGAGGTTATCTTTGAAGCCTTTGGCCCAGGTGGAGTAGGTATTATTATCACTGCCGTCACTGACAACAATAACCGCACTGCGCCCGAAATCAAACACATTTTTCATAAAGCTGGTTTGGCGCTTGGTGCTCCTGGGTCGGCGATGTGGGCTTTTACTAAAACTACTGATGGATACGTACCTCAGAACCCCCTTGAACCCAGTGATGCTGATGGTGAAAAGTTGGCCAACCTCATCGAAGCACTTGAAGAGCAGGACGATGTCCAAGAAATATTCACCACCGCGGACACAAAAAGCGACGAAACAATCTAGCATTGACTTTTTTTCGCTGGCTAGTATAAACAAACTAGTCAGTTTGGAGTTCTTGAGATGCTCACCTACTTACGCTGTGTGTGGTGGAATAAATTTACACTTATTGGATATGGGGTTTTTACGATTTGGGTCATACTTTCATTCACCAGCCCCAACTGGATTTCCATGGTACTTTTGCAAGTAGCGGCTATACTTTTGGGTGCAACCCACTTTGGTTTGCCAACATATAGGACTTATAAACGTGCTTGTAATTTGTACTCCCAGGGCAAGGCGCGGGAACTGAGTAAAATCTCCACCACATTCTACTGTAACCGAATTGGCCTTGAAGCTGCTCGACGAGAATGGGAGATTACCTAGAGGGTCGGATTAAATTCGACCCTCTTTTTTGTTATACTTAAACAATGCGAGTGATTGCTCTAGATCCTGGCTATGATCGACTAGGGGTGGCAGTGATGGAAAATACTTCCGGTACGGAAGTGTTGCTTTATTCATGTTGTATTGAGTCGAACCGTACTGACAGTCTACCTGATCGACTTCTCACTATTGGCACTGAATTTGCGAGACTCCTTAATGAATATCAACCTGACACAATGGGTATCGAAACTCTATTTTTTAATAAAAATATCAAAACTGCGATCGGAGTCGCACAAGCGCGTGGGACCCTTTTGTACCTTGCTAAACAAGCCGGATGCATTGTGTATGAGTTTGGTCCACAAGAAATTAAATCAGCCGTCACCGGTTACGGCAAGAGTGATAAGCAAGGAGTGATAGACATGATTATGCGTCTAGTGAAGGACGCGCCGACAAAAGCCCTTGACGATGAGTACGATGCGATTGCTGTTGGGGTAACTTGTCTTGCAACGTACGGTAGAAACCGGTAAAATCCCCACGTTAAGAAACGTCACTATTGAAAAAAATGTGTTTCTTTGTTAAAAAAATACTGTAACCTAATCAATATGATGTACATCAATGGTGATGCTGATACAAGCGAAGAGGAGGAGCTCGACGACGAAGCTGTTTCTCTTGACGACGACCTGTTGGCCGAGGTTGTTGATGAAGAGGAGCCGGTTGAAGACGAGGTTGAGGGATTTGGACTGATTGACGAAACAGTGGAGGCAGAAGAAGAAGTGAGCAGTGAAGAAGAAGATACAGAAGGTGATGTGAGTCTCGAGGAAGATGTGGAGGATGTTGAGTACGACAGCTTCGACGATGTTGACGAGATGTAAGAATCAAAAAACGCTTCCATATGGAAGCGTTTTTTGATTCTTTCTACGTCCTCTTTCGAAATTCAAATACTCCTTTCAGTCGCGCTTGATTTCTCAATCGTCGTAGTAACAAGTTTCTTCAAATTCACTCGCAGTACAAATACTCACCGCACCCCTTTGCGAAGCTGCGCCCCGGAGGCGGAGCCGGAGGAAGTGCTCTTGGGGTGCACGTGCTTGGCTACTTACTCGCTCGTAAGAATCAGAAAAGCCCTTCGGGACTTGTCTGATTCTTTCTACAACTTCATTCGCAACCCAAATGCTCGCAAGCTCGCGCTTGGTTGCTCATTAGTTGTAGTAACATTTATAAAAGTCTACCGTCAGACAGACTTGTGTAAATGTTTCTGAGCCGTCTCTCAAAACCCAAATACTCGCTTCTACTCGTGCTTGGTTTTTCGCTAGGCTCAGTAGCAAAAGGCCCATAGGGGGCCTTTTGCTTCTACAACTTCACGTCGTAATTCAAATGCTCCCTTCGGTCGCGCTTGGTTGCTCATTCGTTGTAGTAATAAAAACCCCTTTGAGGCGTTTTATATGTGTTAACAGACTTTTTTGAAACGTTTTGGGCACAGAAACGTACTAAATGGTCTTTGCAAATCATGATAGTATTGGCTATATAAAGATATGAAAAAGCGTTTTTGGTTAAAGCGAAACTCAAAAGAAATTTTGATTGATGTGCTTATTTTTGGCTTTGCTGGCCTTATTTTGCTTTCAGCAGC
>JAYVBM010000002.1:0-3910 GCA_043750495.1 Minisyncoccota bacterium
AGTGGAGTCGCAAAAATCCTCAAGCACTTTAGTACTCAGAAATACACTCACGTTCTTGGTGGTCGCATAGAAGAAGGCGTAATGAAGATGAACCAACGAGTCCGAATCCTGCGTCGCGACATCGAAATCGGAACTGGTACCGTAAAGAACCTTCAACAGTACAAATCAGATGTACAGCAAGTTCAGGAGGGTGAATTCGGTATGCAGGTCGAAACACGAGCTGAAGTAGCCCCTGGGGACATCCTAAAGCCTTACGACACCGTAATTACCTAAGGGGAACCTATCTCAAAATAAACCATGAAAGGTAACCACATTAATAGTCTCATTTCGCCATGGTCACCAGGCTATGGCGGGCTGCAAGCACTAACGGCTCAAAGTCACGATAGGTCACTATCGCAACTTCTCCGACGAGCGCTTTCGCCTCACCACAGCCTGGCTTTGCATAGCGATTTATTTTAAGATAGATTCCATGTCAGAACGTCAAGGTCGAGTCGGCAACATCATCCAAGAGTGCGCCGCTCGCTTCATCCAGCAAGAAGCAAACACGAATCCCCTTATCACCGTCACTCGGGTGGATATTTCGCCGGACCTCAAGCGCGCGATTATTTTCTTTACTACTATCCCCGATGGTCGCGAAGCGGACGCCTTAATTTTCCTTAAGCGTAGTGCGACAGAGATGCGCCGATTCCTCAAAGAGAATGCTCGTCTCAAGCGAATCCCCAACCTAGAATTCTTCCTCGACGCCGGTGAGCGCCACCGCCAGCACATCGACGAAGTCATGCGCGAAATCGAAAAAAGCAATGAACGAATACAAGCAGAATAATAAAAGGGCGGTCCTGCGCAAAACGCGTAAAAGAAAACCACCCCTGCGGGTGGTTTTCTAGCGTTTTGAGACGGAGTCATGTTTTCGGCTCCTTTCCAAGAGAAGAGAACAGACGAGTCCGGGGAATGAAACATTATGGGATACTGTTTCATCGCTTGGTATAAATATCGACGAAGTGGATATTTTACTTAGGGACTTGACCCCGCCCTTTTGTTATTCTAATTATTCTCCTTTCGGCAGACTCTGACAAGCTACGCCGTCGCCGTCTTTGTCCAAACCATGGCGGTCTGGATTCTCTGATGTATGACAGGTATCGTACACTTCCTGAGCCTCGGACTGAGTACTGAAGTCGCCACAGTTGTAGACATTCTCCTCGCAAGTCGCACCGAAGATTGGGTTACCAGCTGGGTCGCGCTTGATGAGGGACTCTTGTACTGAATCACCGCTAAAGAGCTTTCCTAAGTCCAAGTCAGTATTAGAGACTTCCATCCCGAGTGCTGCTAAAAGCACGATCCCAATCCCCAACATCCACAAGCGCAGTTTCTCAAAGAAAAACGCTAAGAGCGCCACAACTACTAATAACCCGATGATGATAATCAGCCGAGCCTTCTTACTCTGCCGCCATTTTGCAACTTCTTTCATATGCTAAAAGTATACCCCGACACTAACTTTCTTGTCGCTACTGTTTTTGTTCATTCTTGTGGCTTAGTAGTGCTACAACACAAGGCATTGTATTAAAAAACTACAGTACGCTGTAGCTAAAAACTACAAGAAAGTTAGTGTGTGGGTATAACAGGAATTATTGTAATTCATCCAACATCCTTTTTAGGTTCATCCTGATATACCGATTCAAGTTCTCAACACCAATATCAAAGTCGTCGGATTCAACCTTTCTTTTTACCGACTCAAGTTTACTTTTTAAGGCATCTCTATCAACGTGCTTATCAACTAAATCTTCTTTACCTCGATTAAACACTGCGTAGCCCTGCGCCCTTTTCAAATCCATAGATAAAGACCGGACCATTGTCATCACTTCGGCCTCTAAGGTTGCAATAAGGAGTGTTCTTACGACGTTTTCAATATCAGTACCGGCCACTACGCTGTTTTCGTCATCTGCCTCAATAGTAGCCACCAGCTCTGATACGTAGGCGTCTAAATCTATAGTCTCTAAGGCGTAAATCTCACGCTTCAATCGCTCTAATTTTTCACCAAGTTCTAGAGACGGCACAATACTCATTAAAATATCCTCCCTTGGAATATCAATCGGCACTTCTGCTTCTTGTCTCAGGGCAGAAAGTCGGCCAGTGTAGCTCGCGACGGTATCAATTATTTCCACTTGCTGAGCTACATCATGATGATCTGTCGCGACTACCAAATCGTCTTCGGAATTAATGTTACCAAGATCGACCCCGAAGTCTTCAAGATAAGTCTTAAGTTCTTGATATGCAGTGGCCACATCTTGTTTGACTGTCTCAATATCATCTCGCTTTTCTAGACTATCGCCCGCGGGATAAATACCGAGTTGCTTGCGACCACTCACATACTTGAGCGAGTACCCGGTTACTTCTTTCGTTTCATCATCAACAGATACATCCGTATGGGTCGCTCTACCCACATCTCTATCTTCAGGAGTTTTCAAAATAATTATACGACCGGTTTCATCTCCATTTATCTCTGATTCACTTTTACTTCCGCGTCGCTTCTCTTGCTGCGTGGCCCAACTAAATGCGTAGATAAGATCTGCCGATACAGTTGCCCGTCCTTCTTGTGCCAGAAATCCTTCTTCGATAATTTTATTAGCATCTTTGTCTGAAGCTGTGCCATGAGTAATAAATTATGGAGATTTCATAGGAATGTTTAAATTATACACTTTTACACATGACAAAAGAAAAACAGGCACTCGGGCCTGTTTTTCATCCGTCGGTGCCGGGGATGGGACTCGAACCTTACAGGTTCAGTACCCCAATTGGATACTTTTTTCGCTGCGCTCATAAAGTACCTCAATCGGGCTTCGAGTCCCATAGCCAAAATTAAAATACCCGACACAAGGTCGGATATCTTAATTTCGGTGCCGGGGATGGGACTCGAACCCATACGGGATTGCTCCCATGACATTTTAAGTGTCACGTGTCTACCATTCCACCACCCTGGCACATCAGTGCTTGAGCGAGATAACTCGTCGTCTCTGATTCCTCCCTCGATGTGTCGGTTGTAGACTATGGCAATTTGGACAAAGAATCCTAAGATTCTCAATTCTGTTGTCGTAGTGGTCACCATTTACATGATCGAGTTCGAGGGGGATTCTACCATCTAGAGATTGTTCTGCCCAGCCACACAGCTCGCATTTGGGCTTTTTTAAGCCTGCATGGAACAACCGTTTCTTTAACTTAAAACTCTGAAAAGTTGAATGTTTAACTAAAATATCAGATAAAGGAATTCTGGGCTGTGGTTCAAAAATACGATTTAAACGCCAGCCTTTTCCAGTAAAGTGCTCGGTGGAAATACTCTCTTCGCGTAGTGCATTTTTCACCTGCTCGTAATTTCCACCCGCTGGCACAAGTCCTAGCTTTATTATTACTTCACGAATACTGTGAGAGCTTTTGACGGCGAGTCGTAGGTCTTTAGTTGTCCATCTTCGAGTTCCCATATGGTATACATGATTGTATTTACATTATAACAAGTATTCCACTAAAAAGTTATTTTGGTTTTTAATAAATGGTGATATAGTGTGCCGTACTGTCCTGGTGGCGAAGCGGTTAACGCTACGGTTTGCAAAACCGTCATGCGTGGGTTCGAATCCCACCCAGGACTCAAGTGTTGGTCTTGTTTTGTTTACGCAAATATTGTAAACTCGCACAGACCAACAAATGCGCCCTTAGCTCAGTTGGTAGAGCAGCTCCCTCTTAAGGAGACGGTCCAAGGTTCGAGCCCTTGAGGGCGCACAGTCGCAAAACAAAACACCCAGACATCCGTCTGGGTGTTTTGTTTTAGCAAGCAAACTGCTTAGGATTAAGACATTAAATTGATTGATGCTTTCTAGAAAATAGTTTTAATCCAGAACGTATTTTTCGTCTTTTGATTAATACT
>JAYVBM010000003.1:0-19639 GCA_043750495.1 Minisyncoccota bacterium
AGTGTGGAGATTGTTGATCACGGGCATGAACTGCTTGAATTTGACGGCAATATTAAATCTCGGGCGCTGCAATGGTTGGTTTATAAAAAAGCCGGAATCTGCTACTTACTGGCTCACCTACATGGGGTATGGATTAAAGGCAATACCAAAGGTGATCACGAGGCTCGCACCAAACAATCGCATTTACTTCGTATTGCGCTGCTACGCATAATGTACCAGTACGAAGTGGACAAGGTCATTTACGGCGGCGATTTCAATCTTGATATTGCTACGGAAGCACTACGTCTACTTGAAGGTGAAAATTGGCGCAATCTTGTAAAGGAGCACGGTATCACCAACACCCGTACCGCCGCGTATCGAAACTTCGGCGTCACCGGTGAGTCAATGTACGCTGACTATGTGTTGGCAAGCCAAAACATTGAGGTGGAGTCGTTCAAGGTAGACAACGAGGTGTTGGCTTCGGACCACGCACCCTTGATTGTTCGGTTTTCATAACCGCTGTATCCGGCCGCAAGCAATAGCTTGCGGCCATTTTTTATAGTCTTGTAACAAACACGACTTTACATCGGTTGTAACTAGGAACATACTTAATTTATATGGAAAATCACACCGCCAAGCACTTTGTGCTGCAACTAGGGTCACTAGTTAGTCTTTATTTATCTTTAGGTTTTTTACTCACTCTACTTTTTAGCATTATCAATATCATGTTCCCTGATGCGATTGATAACTACTGGGCAATTGAAAGTGCTCACAGTAGCGTTCGTATTGGTATTGCGATGGTACTTGTCTTCTTTCCAACCTACTTATTACTCACCAGAACAGTAAACAAAATGCGTCGTAGCGAAGCGGGCGGAGCTTATCTAGTACTCACAAAGTGGCTAGTGTATCTATCACTACTAATCGGCGGGGGAGTACTGCTCGGCGATTTAGTTGCTGTCATTATGACTTTCCTTGAAGGAGAAATCACCCAGCGCTTTATACTTAAGGCTTTGGCAGTCTTTGTAGTAGTCGGGGCGGCCTTCTACTACTACATACTTGACGCAAAAGGCTTCTGGCTTAAAAACGAACAAAAATCTATCCTCTTTGCATTTGGGGCAATTGTTGTGGTACTGATTTCATTAGGTTTTGGTTTCAAAAATATTGAGACTCCAAGCGAAGTACGAGAACGAAAACTTGACGCTCAGCAAATCACTGATCTGCAGCAACTTCAGTGGCGCATACAAGATCACGCAGTGGTAAATAGCGCTGTTCCTGCTTCTCTTGATCAGCTCAGTAATGGCGCTGTTACAGCTGCGCCAGAAGACCGACCAGCCTATCGCTATAACGTCACGGCCGAAGGCTTTGAACTCTGCGCGACCTTCGCCCAACCATCTTCAGACAGTGAAAACTTCATGTACCAAACTTCAGTTGTTCCAGAAGCAAAAATGATGGTAAAGAACCCTGATAACTGGCAGCATGAGGCTGGTGAAGTCTGCTTTAAGCGAATAGTGACCCAGGACCTTCCAAAATAAAAATACTAGTGCATACTACTCCTTAGAGAAAGTGAGGGGTGTTATGGTAACTGAAGTAGTCGTATGTGCTCACTGCGGCACCGAGGAAGACGCCTATGCCAGAGGAGAGCCTTGTGCCCGGTGCCACTGTGCACTAACCAAGATAGAAACGTGCACCTGCCATGTGTTCGCATTTGTTGAAACAGGATCCAAGATTTATATTGCCTATCGCTATGTAACCCAAAATCCGAACTGTACCGTACACGGTTGAAGCAGCCCCGCGACACGCGCGGGGCTTTTTCTTTATGAGCACCCAGCACTTGCAGACAGTTATGTCTTCTCGCATCTACCTATCATGCATGATAGGTAGATTCCTTGAAAAAATATACCGATTAATCGGTATATTTTACTTCACTTTGAATTAATAAACTTGTGCTAAGTGTTGCATAAGGTAAGTCCATTTGCACAAATATAAATCCGTAGCATAATGAGGACTTGTTATTCATAAGGGGGTCCGTTGTTTATTTATGCACAAACGTTTTGATCACAAGAGCTTTGAGAATAAGTGGCAAGAGAAATGGAAGCAAGACGGAATCTACGACGTTGGTGCACGCGACAATAGTAAAGAAAAAGAGTATGTGCTTACCGAGTGGCCATACCCCTCAGGAAACCTCCACATCGGACACTGGTACGCCTTTGCTGTACCTGACATTTACGTGCGCTACAAGCGCATGATGGGGAAGCAAGTATTGTACCCTATGGGCTTTGATGCCTTTGGTTTACCGGCTGAAAATGCTGCGATTAAACGTGGTATCAACCCACGTGAGTGGACGCAGCAGAATAGTGAATATATGCGAGCGCAGCTTCAGAGTATGGGCAATGCCTTCTCTTGGGACAAGACTACCTCCTCAACCGACCCTGCTTACTACAAATGGACCCAGTGGATGTTTGGTGAATTTTTCAAAAATGACATTGCCTACCGCGGTGAAGGTGTCGTGAACTGGTGTCCTGGCTGCCACACCGTAATCGCAAACGAACAAGTGCTAGCCGATGGTACCTGCGAACGTTCTGGCGACGTAGTTGAAAAGAAGCGGATGCCGCAGTGGATGCTACGCATCACTGACTTTGCTGATAATCTACTTGAAGGACTTGAAACTGTAGACTGGCCCGAGCATATCAAAGAGGCGCAGCGACAATGGATCGGACGCTCTAAGGGTGCTGAAATTGATTTTGAACTACTATTCACACACCGCGAAGAAGCCAACGACAATCGTGGACCAAACGGTGAGAAAGCGGCACTAAAAGTATTTACTACCCGTCCGGATACACTCTTTGGTGCTACCTATATGGTACTTGCCCCAGAACACCCTTGGGTAACTTTGGCTATCGACGAAAATCACGCGGTTCTAGAGAATAAGGAAGAAGTAAAAGCTTACGTAGCCGCCGCCAAACAAAAAAACGACATCGAACGTGGTGACAACACCAAAGAAAAGACTGGCGTCGAACTAAAAGGAATCCTCGCCGTTAATCCAGCAAATGGCGAAGAAATCCCCGTCTATGTCGCTGACTATGTACTCGGTGGTTACGGCACCGGCGCTATTATGGCCGTACCCGCTCACGATGAACGAGACAATGCTTTTGCAAGAAAGTTTAATCTTCCAATTAGGTCAGTCATCACTCCGGGCAAAATCCTTTATGCTGGAGCACTGCTTGAATCAAAACAAAACCCTGGTTCTTATATCATTCAATATCGAAATCATGAGTTTAAGACATTTGGTGGTCAATTTACATTTTTTGGTGGGAAAGTAGATGGTGACGAAACTCCAGAACAATGCATTATTCGTGAAATTGAAGAAGAACTTGAACTCAAGCTTACACCAAAAGATTTTAGAGAAACATACACATTTATTGGTGAGCCAAACACCCAAATGATGACGGCTATTGTCCGTGATGTTGACGAAACAAAACTTGTTTGTCATGAGGGAGAGATTGCTGTCATGACACTTGAAGAAATCCTCGCAGACTCTCGGGTGAGCAAGGCTGTTCGTGAGTACGTAGAAAACCACCTAGTTGATAAAAGTACTGTCGACACAGCATCCGGTGTTTTATTTAACTCGGGCGGATTCGACGGTATGGATTCACAGGCAGCTAAGATTGCAATTACTGAAAAAGTAGGAGGTAAGATGACTAATACATACCGTCTGCGGGATTGGTCTATCGGACGACAACGGTACTGGGGAGTAGCAATTCCTATTGTCTATGATCCGTCTGGGAAGGCTCAGGCTATTCCAAAAGAACACTTACCGTGGCTCTTGCCGGAGGATGTGGATTTTACTCCCACTGGCGTACCGCCACTTTCTAAATCAACCGAACTCAGAGAACGCACTGAGCGCATATTTGGGGCAGGCTGGACACCTGAGGTTGAGACTATGGATACCTTTGTTGATTCTGCTTGGTACTACTTACGTTACCTTGATAATCAGAATGACGAAGCGTTATCTAGTATGGAGAGCCAAAATGAATGGTTACCAGTTGATATGTATGTAGGTGGAGCCGAACACACTACCATGCACTTGTTGTACTCTCGCTTCTGGCAGAAGGCACTTTATAAACTTGGTTTAGTCGAACACTCTGAACCTTACCAGCGGCGCATCAACCACGGCATGATCCTTGGTCCAGACGGCAACAAAATGAGTAAGAGTAAGGGCAACGTTGTTGACCCGGACGAACAAGTACAGCTGGTTGGCGCCGACACAGTCAAAATGTACCTGGCCTTTATGGGACCGTACGAGAACAGCAGCTATCCCTGGGATCCCGGTGGTGTGGCAGGCCTCAGACGCTTCTTGGAGCGTGTCTGTGGGCTGGCTGAGCACATAACAGAAGCTGAGCCAAAAGAAACTACCACATTGCTTCACAAGACAATTCAAAAGGTAGGCGAAGATATCGTAACCTTCAAGTTCAACACCGCCATCAGTGCAATGATGATTTTTGTGAACCAGGCCGAAAAGGGAGGTTTATCGAGTTTGAGTTACAGTTCTTTCTTGCGCATCCTCGCACCATTTGCACCGCACCTGACCGAAGAGCTGTGGCACGAAGCAAGGAACATAAGCAGTATCCACACTGAGGATTTTCCAGCGTTTGATCCGACTCTTGCCACAGACGACACTGTTACTATCGGCGTACAAATTAATGGCAAGCACCGCGGAGAGGTAACTATCGCCACGCAAGCGACCAAAGAAGAAGCTGAAACTACAGCTTTGCAAAACGAATCTCTTAAGAGTAGGCTAGCGAGCAGCACTATCAAAAAAACAATTTATGTCCCTAACAGAATCCTCAACTTTATCCTCGAACAAGAGGAGTGATAGAAGTGTTGACCGATTTAACGGCATATGTTATAAACTAGGGCACACATTGGAGTGTGGCAAAACCACAACTCTCTAAGATGTAAATTATGATTACTTTTAAACCTAAACAAGTTACAAAAACCCTTTTAGACGTCCTACCAGACCGCGCCAAAGATGTGCTTGAAAAGCGCTATGGCCTAGGTGCTGACGGCGAAACTTATACACTTGAAGCGATTGGAAAATCGTACGGAATTACTCGTGAACGGGTTCGTCAGATTGAAAACTACGGTTTGCAGTCAATCCAAAAGTCAGATGTCTACAAGAAGCATTACGAGCTATTTCTCGAGATGCAGAAACTCATCGACCAGCTCGGCGGTGGCATTATCGCTGAACACGTATTGCTCGACGAGTTGAGTCCTGACCCAACAGTACGTAATCATATTTACTTCCTCCTTGTTGCTGGCGACCCATTCTTCAAAAGCAAAGAGAACCCGCATTACTCGCATCGATGGTTCACTGAACGGAAAATTGCCGACACCGTCGAGAAAGCGCTCAAGAACGTACACAAGAATCTAGAGAAAGATGCCCTCATCAGCGAAGCAGAAATCCTTGAACTCTTCCGTACCGAACTCATCGATATCGCAGACCGACACGACGAAGAGACCTTGAAGCGATGGCTTCTCATTTCAAAGCAAATTGGTCGCAATCCTCTCGGCGACTGGGGACCAGCGGATAGTCCAAACATTCGCGTCAAAGGTATCCGCGACTACGCCTACCTCGCAGTCAAGCGTCATGGATCTCCAATGCACTTCCGTGAAGTAGCCAAGACCATCAACGAGCTATTTGATCATAATGCTCATGTAGCCACCACCCACAACGAACTCATCAAAGATCCTCGTTTTGTACTCGTTGGTCGCGGTCTCTACGCACTCTCAGAGTGGGGATACAGCACTGGCGTAGTGAAGGACGTGCTTCGACAGATTCTTGAAGTCGAAGGCCCTCTATCTCGAGAAGAGATTATCGACAAGGTCCGCAAGGAACGGTACGTCAAAGACAATACCATCCTCGTTAACCTCCAAGACGTCAATCTCTTCAAGCGACTAGCTAATGGAACCTACGCCGTGGCCGACTAAAGAAATTAACAAAACCCCTCCGACATTCGTCGGAGGGGTTTTGTTTAATGATATAATATTGTACCTATGGGTGATTTGTTCAAAGCACTGTTTGGAAGCGTCGCTGGTCCACTCTTTCTCTTCCTTGGTTTGGGAGTGATTTTGTACATGCTCAGTGTGATGAATGTAGACTTCATTCCTATCCTCTCATTTATCGTAGCCCTTTCCCCAATCTGGGTCCCGGTAACCTTGTTCTACATTTTTTTTGAACGCTGGCAAGACTATACTGGACTTAAGTTCCAAGACGACAATGGCCGAGTAACGCTTCGCATTAAGCCACCTGGAGAAGTATTCAAATCACCTGAAGCGATGGAGAGTGTTTTTTCACAGCTCTTTAATGGGTACGCCCGTGACAATCTAGTTCAGACCTATGTCGATGGCAAAAGGCCGCTTACCTACAGCTTCGAAATGGCAAACGTCGGCGGCGAAGTGCGCCTGTACGCCAACGTCCCACGTAAAAAAATAAAGAACGCTCTTGAATCGCTTTTATACGCGCACTATCCTGGAATCGAAGTCACCGAAGAAACTGTCGACTATACAGCTGAGGTACGAAACGATCTGGATAAACACGACTTCATGGCCTTTCACTTTGTAAAGAAGAAAGACGAGGTATTTCCCATCAAAACATACATCGACTTTGGACTTGATCGCATGCCAAAAGAAGAAGAAAAATTCGAACCGATGGCACCGATTATCGAGCATATAGGTAAATGTAAACCGCATGAGCGAATTTGGATTCAATTTCTCTGTACTCCGCATGTAGAGCAAAGCTTCAAAAATGGTCAACTTAACGCCAAGCCAACCTGGGATGTTGCGGCCAAGGCGAAAATATCGGAAATAATGGGTCGAGAGAGTAGCAAAGTTGACCCTGAAGAGGAGAAGACTCAAACCAAACTCACCACCGGAGAGCGTGACAACATTTCTGCAATGGAACGTAATATTGGTAAATATGCCTACGAAGTAGCCATACGGGCGATGTATATTACACTGGACAAGAACAAGTTCGATGGTGACATGATTGGCCCGATCCTGCGAGGAATGTCTCAGTGGGACATTATTGACCGCAACGGTATAGGACTCAAGTGGCGGACTGACTTCGACTGGCCCTGGTTTGCTGACCCATCAGGTACGAAGAAAAAATACTACAAGCGGCGCGAGCTGGATTTCTACAAAGGCCGTAACTATTTGCCAGGTGATGTAAAGAAGTTTGGTGACGCCCCAAAAGTTATGTCCGCTGAAGAGCTGGCTAGCATGTACCATATTCCTGGCAAATCAGTCATCACGCCATCACTATCCCGTGTCGAATCAATCCGCCGCAACGCACCAACCAATCTTCCAACCGGAGAACTTCCGACTTCATGGTCATGATAGAAACAAATACCCAAACGGTTATCGTAAAAAAGCGGTCTATATTTTGGACTTTCTTCTGGCTACTTGTCGGCTTAGCTTCTTTGGCACTAGTTTTAGGCTTCGCTACTTTCAGTGTACTCAATAAAACACCAGCTGCCTTTGCTTCACCAGTGACTGTAGATATCGAACCTGGGACTAGTGTCAAAACAATTACCAGACAATTAGAGGACGCATCAGTAGTTAGGTCGGGTACACTGCTGTATTTTGTCATCACCCTTTTCTATGACCCAACTCAAATAAAGGCCAGCCGTTATGTATTTACTGATCCTTTAAAAGCCACCGACGCAGCCAAGAGTCTGGTAGCCGGGGACTTTGATTCCGACCTCTTGCGCTTTACTCATTTTGAAGGAGAACGTGTATCTGAATTGGCTTTGCAAGCCGAGTTGAATCTTGCTAATTTTGATAAGGCTGCGTTTGTAGCTCGCGCCACTCCGCTTGAAGGAAAACTGTACCCAGAGACTTACTACATACCAAAAGACTTTTCTTCCGACGATCTGATTGATTTGATGCTGCAAACTTTTACTGAGAAGACTGCCTCAATTCAACCAAAAATGGAGGCCCATCCCTTGGGCGCGCAAGGGGTCTTGATCTTGGCCTCTATTCTTGAGCGCGAAGCAAACTCATCAGAATCAATGAAGACGGTTTCTGGCATCCTCCAGGGTCGAATGGAAGCAGGCATGGCCCTGCAGGCAGACGCTTCAGTTGAATACATTTTGGACAAGCCTTTGAAAGAACTTACAGCAGAAGACTTAAAAGTCGACTCACCCTACAACACCTACCTAAACCGCGGACTGCCGCCAACCCCAATTGGAAACCCTGGACTTAATGCCATCATTGCCGTTCTTGAACCCACTGTCTCAGACTATGTCTACTACATCACTGACAATGACGGAAATTTCCACTATGCCCGCACCTACAACGAACACCTCGACAATGTCGAGCTCTATTTACGCTAGCGCTACTTAGTGTTAACGTTTCGCCATGTCCAAGACCCAAACCGTATTTGTTGGTCTCTCAGGCGGTGTCGACTCTTCTGTAGCGGCACTGAGACTCAAAAAACAAGACTACAATGTAGTTGGGGTTTTCATTAAAGTCTGGCATCCGGATTTTATGGTATGTAACTGGGAGGCGGAACGACTGGATGCTATGCGCGTGGCGGCCCATCTTGAGATTCCGTTTCTAACTTGCGATGCCGAGTCAACCTATCGAGACGCCGTCGCTCAGCACTTTATCAGTGAGTACAAAGCCGGCCGCACACCAAACCCAGACGTGCTCTGTAACAAAGAAGTAAAATTTGGTGCGTTTATGCGCTTTGCCAAAGAAAGTGGAGCGGACTTTATTGCCACTGGACATTACGTTAAGCGAGTAGAAGGGGAGAGCGGGGCCGAGTTGCAGCGTGGTGTAGATAGAAATAAGGACCAATCCTATTTCCTATACTCACTCACACAAGAGCAGATCGATTTTTCACTTTTCCCGGTCGGGGATACGCAAAAAGAAGTAATTCGAGCCGAGGCCAGCAAGGCTGGTATTCCCACTGCGACTAAAAAGGACAGTCAGGGAGTTTGTTTCCTTGGACACATTGATATCCCAGAGTTCCTTTCCCACTACGTTGAGCTTATCCCAGGTGACGTTCTAGACGAAGAGGGTAATGTAATCGGTACCCACCAGGGCACGCTTGTCTACACTTTAGGCCAAAGACATGGTTTTACTTTAAATAATAACGATACAAAGCGTGAGCATCATTATGTTGTCTTAAAGGATATGGAAAAGAATACTATTACTGTTTCTACAAAAAGGCACGACCTGACAAAAGACGACTTTGTAACTCTCACAAACATTGTCTTACGTAGCCCGCTCAAGGTTGGCGATATCATTGACGCTCAGTTCCGTTACCGACAGAAACCTTTCAATATTAAAGTTGTCACCAAAAACGATAGCGCTGTGACAATTGTTGTACTCGAGCCGACCGAACAACCGGATGCTGGACAGTCATGTGTGTTTTACCGTGATAATTTGTGTCTTGGAGGTGGTATCCTTACGTAAACGCAAAAGTGTTATTTATTATGCCCCACACTCTCATCACCAAAGCCGACGGCTCGACTGAATACTTTAAAGTTGAAAAGCTACGGCGATCTTTACGCCGAGCTGGCGCTACCCCGGACGAAGTAAACGAGATTGTGGCGGAACTCACGAAATCTCTTAGGACTGGAATGTACACCCAAGAAATCTACCGCGAAGCTTTTTCACTACTACGACATCATCAGGCGCCAGCCGCCGCACGGTATTCACTTAGACGCGCACTATTTGGTTTAGGACCAACTGGTTTTCCGTTTGAACTTTTCCTAGGTAGGTTGTTTGAAGTGGACGGCTATAAAACCACCACTGGCAGTATCATATCGGGTAAATGTGCTGAACATGAAATCGATGTAGCTGCATATAAGGCAGATCATAGCTTCGTGGCAGAAGCTAAATTTCACGCCAGACCAGGCATCAAATCTGACTTACAAGTAGCGATGTACTCATATGCTCGTCTACTAGACCTGAAAGAGGCAAGGATTTGTTCTGACGACATCTGTGGGATCAAGGAGTTTTGGTTGATTACCAACACTAAGTTCACCTCGGCGGCCGAACGCTACGCAGAGTGCGTTGGGGTTAAGCTGCTTAGTTGGGACTATCCGCGCAACAACAACCTGCATGACCGTATCCAAAAAGCCAATATTTACCCAATTACCGTACTCCAGAGCCTGTCCCCATCACAAATCGAGACTCTAATTAACCGAAATGTGATTTTGTGCCGGGAAATCCTTAACCAGCCCAGCGTCCTGCGCCATCTCCACCTCTCAACCCGCAAGCACGAGGCTGTACTACAAGAGATTTCAGAGATTGTCGGAGCGTAAATCAGCAGGGAAGCAGCTTAATGTCAATATTTTAGGCCTTTTTTAAGTGATATAATCGATTCATTACTTAAATTCAGCAAATCATAAATTCGTATGGCAGATGTAGAAACACAGGACTCACAAAAGACATTAGTTGCTTTTGTAGTCGGACTCCTTATCGGTGGTATGCTCGTGTGGGCATTCTCAGGTCCTAGCGACGCTTCAAAGAAGGAAGACAAGAAGATGGATGAAAAAACTTCTTCTACAACTGTAGAAAAGATGGACAAAATGTCTGAAACAAAATCACTATCAGTTGGTGATGCAGATATCGAAATCGCAGACCAAGCTGCAGCAATGACAGTAAAAATTGACAGTGCTACCTATCCAGTAGAAGAAGGTTGGATCGCTGTGCGTGACTACCAAGATGATAAAGAAGGTTATGTTCTCGGAGCAGTACGTTTCAGTAAAGCTGACGGACTTGTACCAACTGAAGTCGTCCTTACTCGTCCAACCGTAGCTGGTCAAAAGTACGCTATCTCTCTATACAAAGAAGGTGGTGACAACGACTGGGGCGGCGACGAAAAACTAGAAGGCACCTTCGGCACCTTCATGGCTAAGTAATTCAACTAGAGTTACATTAACCACAAAAAACCGCTCATCTGAGCGGTTTTTTGTACACCAAACTAAGTCTGTGATGCTTCCGCAACATAGTTTGGACACGCATTCGGTCAAAGACTGTTACGTTACGAGCTTCTGTCTACCTATCATACATGATAGGTAAACCTGTAAGGCTTGGGAGCCTGTGAGTGCTACCGAGACTCTTGTTTCTACACTGAGCACCCTAGCGATGCTATACTTTTGTCATGAAACCCGAGCAATTTTTGCACAGCAAGGATAGTAATCTCCAAAAACACGAGGCGGTGCAAGATGCAGTGGAAAAACGCAATAGACTGAACCTAACCAGAAAAAGGGAACTCGTGGCCGGGAGCGAGAGTGAAGAGTCTGAAGAATTTGTAGCAGAACTTGAGGCACTCAAAAAAATTCCCAATACCCCCGAGGCTCGTATCGCTGCCTACCTACAGCGTTTAGAAGCGATTTTTCTTAATCAAGATACAATCAACGAAGGGGATGGAAACGAGATGACTAAAGCGCGTCGAAACCTTGAAATACTAAAACCCTATATCTACAAGGCATTCACCATAGCTAGGGATGCTATTCCCGAGAGCTATTGGAATCTGCAGAGGAAAGTGGCCAAAGAGCGCGGCGAGTCCTTTCCCGAAGAAATTTCACAAACGATGCAGGAACGAGCGTTTGAAAACATTTCCAGAGACCAAAAGCACTCGCTTGACTACTGGATGGATTATCTCACTGGTCCTAATGCGTTTTACCCAACTTGGTTTAAGTTCCTTACTATCAAATCCATACTCGGTCTCTCCGAATATGACAAGGTAAAGCGCGAGTTTCCCAAACGAACCAAATCTACTACTGGTAATTTTCCTGATCTAAACTCTGAAGCCCTGACCGATACACTAACGTTTTTCGAAAATCAGTTGGCTGGTTCCGAAACCAAAAATCCGATCCCCGAACCCGACAATATACATGCCCCCAACGAAAAGAAAGCGGTATCTGATGAGGAATTTCAAGGAATACTCTCGACCGAAAACTTTGCCAAATACTATTCGTTTAATATTGAGCATAGTGTTAGTTACAGAGAACTATGGCCTATAACCGAGGGTGAGTGGGTCGTGTATACAAAAGGAGAAGCTGACAAGCTCACCGAAGCTATCCAAGGAAAAGGAACGGGCTGGTGTACAGCTGGGATTTCAACGTCTGAAGAACAACTTACGCAAGGTGATTTCCACGTTTATTTCTCAAACAATGCCCTGGGAGAGTCAACCATCCCTCGACTGGCAATTCGGATGAAGGATGGACAAATTGCCGAGCTGCGCGGAGTCGACAATAATCAAAATCTCGATCCCTACATCACACCAATCCTTGAAGCCAAGCTACCTGAATTTGGAGACGAAGGTGGCAAATACGAAAAGCGAGTTTCGGACATGAAGCGCCTCACTCTGATAGACAACCATGTTAAGGCAGGCGGGATACTCACAGGAGAAGATCTTAAATTTCTCTACCAGATTGAGGACAAAATTACATCGTTTAGGCAAGGCGGCCCTGATCCTCGGATTAAAGAAATTCTTGAAAAAAGAAATTGGCAGGAAGACATGGGCATAATCTACGGTGGTCAAAATGCTACCGAGATAGCGTTCGCCCTGCTTGATGACAAAAAGTCCGCGTTGCTCCTTGAAAACCTAGATAAATTCTCCAATCTCTCTGAAGAACTCGCGTATGAGCTTATTAAAAGGAAAGCAACATCAACGTTTTTACGCTATCTGGAAAGCTTTACTGGACTAGACGAAAGAGAACTTGCAGAATCTATTGTGAGCGATAGGCAAAGCGAGGCCCTGTATTATTCAATGGAGAAATTAACATCGCTATCCAGTACTGAGATTGCACAGATTATTCTGACAAATGATAAAAACGGCAGTATTCTGATTGCAGATCACCTAGACAATTTTCCCGACGTTTCGCAAAGCGAACTTGCTGAATTATTACTGAATCGCGAAGCTGGACGAAAATCATTAGCTCGAAACGCCAAAAGGTTTACTGATCTAGATAAAGCCACCATTGCTAATAAACTTCTAGAGAAAGGGGAACTAGTCGCTGTATTGCAAGACTATGATAAGTTTGATAATTTTGATGACCAATTCATCGCAGAACTCTCTATTGGCCAGTTTAAAACAAAAGAGCTCGCCTGGAATTTAGACAAGTTTAAAACCATCACTGGAACGGCTGTGCCCGATAAGCTTATCGAGGTCGACGAAGCTTCTGCAGTTGCTCGAAATATTGATATATTTCCTGACATAGATAAACAGGATATAGCGGATAGACTAGTGCAACTAGACAAAAGTCATCTTCTTCTTAAAAATCTCGATAAATTTTCAGGTGTTGAGATTGATTTTTCAGAAATTGCCAAAATAATTCTTGCTGGCGATTCAAACAGGCGTTCATACTTGCTGAATAATATCGAAAAATTTGAAGAGCAGCTGCAGTTATCGATAGCTCACGAACTTATTAAACTAGAGGATGGATACAAAGTCTCGAAGCATATCAGGAGCTTTCCAGTCTCTCTGCATAAACAGGTATCTCGTGAATTAGTTGACTACGCTGACACCTTATCCGATGATCAACGACCTTCTATTATTTTAGGATGCTTTAATGAATTAAACGAATTTGCAGAACTCGACTCATCTGTAGCCGAAATGTTGTTTTCAATCAACCACCAAGACATTATTGCCACACAACTTCAAAAATTTTCCGATCTTAACCACCAGGAAACTGCTGATAGACTGGAGGGACCTCTTTTAGCAGCAAATGTACACAAGTTTAAAAACTTAACTCAAGAGACATTTGAAAGACTTCTAGAAACTCCAGCAAAAGACGCGGGGGGAAGAGGCGTAAATTTCTACTACTTACTTAATAATATTGAGAATTTTATTATCTCAGATTACCAAAAAGTTGCTGACAAGCTAATCGAGCTGGGTCAAGAAAATGAACTTGCTAGCCATCTTGATAAATTCAAACGGCTTAATTCCGACACAGCTAAAAGACTTTTGCCCTTTAATGGACATTCTGTTGCGAAACACCTCGACAAGTTTTCAGGAGTTGACCAACAGGAAATTGCGGATGAGCTTATTGCCTTAAACAGGATCTCACCAATTGCTGCAAATCTCATTAATTTTACAGAAATATCCCAACAAACATTAGAGGAAATTATCACAAAACGGACACACTCCGAGGTTGTTCAGGGGCTGCAGCACCTAGATATCGAGCGGTTTGATCAAGATGCTTTAGCAGTTAAACTCATTGAAGCAGAGAGTAATGTCTACTTTTGTGGCCTTAGACAGCTGCCTAAATATAAGTTTTTAACCAAGGAACAACTAATGCAACTAGATAAGTCACCTCAAGGCATGAGAGCGGATACGGCTAAGAAAATGGCAGACGAGGATGCTGGTGTATAATAGCTTCACATGGCCGAATACACCTACAAATACAACCCAAATCGAAGTGCAGAATGGAATTATGGTGGAGCGAAGTGGAAGCTTTCGCGTTCTAAAATAGATTTTTTTATGGAATGTCCGCGTTGTTTTTATTTAGACAACAAACTCGGCACCAAACGCCCAGGTTTTCCGTCTTTTAATCTCAACATTGCGGTTGACGAACTATTCAAGAAGGAATTTGATGTGCACCGAAAAGCCGCCACACCGCACCCAATCATGCAGGAATACAAGATTGACGCTGTTCCTTTTGCACACAAGGACCTTGATACCTGGCGTGATCCGTTTGTAGGAATTATGCACACCCATGGCCCAACGGGCCTCGTGGTAAGTGGAGGAGTTGATGATGTCTGGGTCAAGCCCGACGGGACACTAATAATCGTCGATTACAAATCAACATCAAAAGAAGGCCGGATTGAAGCGCTAGGTGACAGTCCCTGGGAAGTGCAATACACGAGACAACTTGGCGTGTACCGTTGGCTCCTTGAGAAAAATGGCTTTACCGTTGCTCAAACTGGCTATCTTGTATATGCCAACGCTGACAAAAGTCTAGACGGCTTCGATAACAAACTCATCTTTGAAACTACACTAGTGGCGGTGGAAACTGACGTCTCTTGGATTGATGGAACACTATCTGAAATAAAAGCTAATCTAGACTCCGACCAACTACCACCAATCGGTGCCAGCTGTGAATTCTGTCCCTACCGAGAAGCCGCCGGTAAAAAACTGCAGGCAGTCCACTTTAAGCAAAACAAGAAGTAGCGAAGCTGCGACTGTGGCTTTGATTATGCAGGCGCTTAGCCACGATTCGACTCCTCCCCAGAGGAGAATCTGGCTGCAGCGAGCTGCCTAGTAATTAGACATCACTATCTTATAAAAAATTCATGACCCTCTTCCAAGAAAAAGTGAAAGACGTTGTCCGGAAAATACCCAAAGGTACAGTACTTACCTATAAGCAAGTTGCGTACGCAGCGGGCAAGCCGGGGGCGGCGCGCGTAGTCGCTAGCACTATGGCCAATAACTACGATGAAACGGTACCTTGCCACCGGGTTATTCGTAGCGATGGCACGTTGGGTGGGTATAACCGAGGCGGAATCGAAGTAAAACGTAGTATTTTAAAGACTGAAGGGTATAATATATAAATATGTCACACAATATTCAGCAAATTCAACACGAGATTGACACCACAAACCGAGAACTAGGCAGCTTAATGCGAAAGCAAAATGATGCTAAGAGACATTTTGATCATGAAAACGAACGATTGAACAGTGAAATAAATCATACAAATCGTGAAATAATTGATCTACAGCGCAAGCTCCAACAAGCAATGGAAGCCGCTCGTCACGAAACAGAGCACGACACTCATCATTAAAAGTTTATGTACTCATACAAAGTTGAACAAGCCATCCGCGCTGCGTCTATTTTGCACCAGGATCAACTTCGCATGGGTTCATTGCCGCTGCCCTACATTTCTCACTTAATGGCGGTCGCTCTGATTTTGTCTGACTATACCGAGGACGAAGACACTATCGTCGCTGCCTTTTTGCATGACACACTCGAAGACACTGATTACAGTCTAGAAGAAATCAAAGAAGATTTTGGTGGACCTGTAACGGAAATCGTAATGACGCTCACTGAGCCAAAGGTTGATCCCAAAGGTGTTAAACTTCCTTGGCTAGAAAAGAAACGGCTGTATGCCAAACAGCTAAAGCTGGGGTCTGAAAAAGCCCTGATGATTGCTGCCGCCGACAAATCTCATAACTTCCGCACCATCGTGGAGGAATACCACGATGATCACAAACGATTCATCCAAGATTTTGGCCCTCAGACCGAAGACCGTATTGAAGCCTATCAGTCCATCTCAAACGTCATAAACAGTCGTCTCAAAAGCGATATCGTCCACGAGTTCAACCACACTTTTAAAGAGTTTAAACAATTCCTCATTGATGTCGAAAAAACAACTAACAGCTACTAAAAAGTCGGACAAGGACGTTTTGAGTGATTTAAATAAGAAATATTTGAGTGTTCATACAAAATATGAACGGTTATTTTGGCAATCATACATGGGTGACCATAGTATCGATGATCGCTTTGCGAAAGCACAACTTGCAAGAGAATCATTCCGCTCGAATGAAACATTCTACAATAGCGTAATGACCCTGCTTAAAACGGCAAAAGGTAACGAGGCACACAAACTCTCACAATGGGCATGGTTCTTTTCCAAATACCAAACGCCGCCAGAAGTACGTAAAATATTCAAAAATATTGTCACTCTTGAAAAGAATGTACATCGTAAACTTGCTTCTAGAACAGAGGGTTACATTGACCCAAAGACAAAAGAATTTCTAAAAGCCTCGCGAGCACAGATGAGTAGTATGCAAGGAACACACCCGGATGAAAAAATTCGAAAAGCCTGCTTCCTTGCACTAGAGGAGCTAGCAAAAACATGCACTACAGAACTCATTGCATTGGTAAAACTACGAAATCAATATGCAGAGGCGCTTGGCTTTGAGGACTTTTATGCATACAAGGTGCGGACAGAGGAAGACATGTCGAAAAAAGCACTTTTTGACATATTCGACACTATTTATGAAAAAACTAAGTTTGGTTTTGATAATTTACGAAAGATGGAAAAGGAGCTTCCTGGGCTTCGAAAACCGTGGAATCGTGGATTTCTGCTTTCTGGTGGCTTCACTAAGGAGACAGATCCCTATTTTCCTTTTGTGAAAGCACTCGAACGTTGGGGGCGTTCTTTTAATCAACTTGGTATTTCATATCTTGGAGGCACACTACAACTCGATCTACTTGATCGAAACGGGAAGTATGAAAACGGCTTCTGTCACTGGCCGGAGCTGGTTCACTTTGAAGGAAAGCGACGCTTTCCAGGTTCGGCCAACTTTACCTGTAATGTAGTCTATGGACAAGTCGGTTCATCCGAACAAGGATATAACACATTATTCCACGAAGGCGGACACGCAGCGCACTTACTAAATTCAGAAGAAACAGAGACCTGTGTTAACAACGAGTACCCACCAGCATCAACCGCTTGGGATGAAACGCAGTCTATGTTTCTCGACACGATGCTAAGCAGTGTCGAATGGGCTACCAGATATGCAAAAACAGCTGACGGAAAATCATACCCATTTTCTCTCTACGAACGCCAAGTGAGAAAGTTACGTCCCCTTGCTCCACTCTCGATGAATGGTATTTCATCGGTCATGTATTTCGAACGAGCGCTCTATGAAGAAACGAATCTAACCGAAAAAAGACTTCTCGCTATTGCAAAAGAAGTGTACCGGAAGTTTACCGATACTGAAGTCGATTCACTACGTCTTTTAAGTATTCCACACATCTACAGCTGGGAGAGTTCATGCTCATACCACGGATATGGATTAGCTGAGTTGGCTCTCTTCCAATGGCGCGAGTACTTCTATAAAAAATTTGGTTTTATTGTTGATAATAAAGAAGTAGGAAAGGAAATGAAGGCAGTTTGGAAATATGGATCAGCAAAGACGTTTCCTGAATGCGTAAAACTAGCAACCGGCAAAAAACTCTCTCCAGACGCATTTCTTAAGAATGTAACCGCAAGCGTCGATACCGTACTTAAAAATGCAAAGAAAAGAGTCAAGCGACTCGAGACTGTCACACAAGGTAAAAAACCAATTGAACTCAACGCCACCATTCAAATGGTACACGGAAAGAAGGTAATTGCGACCAACAAGAAGAGCTTTGAGGACATGACCAGCAGGTACGCTATCTGGCTTGAGACACAGGAAATTACTAATCACTCGTAACTCACATGAAAAAAACTTCGCACTCTAAAACAACAGCTAGAGCGACCGTTCCTGGATTCAAGCACGTCAAAACAGCGGCAGGAATTAGTGAATTTATTTTAAAACGCAATGGTTTGCGAGTACTACACCTCGAGCGTAAGGATACCGGTGTCATTACGACTAACATCACGTATCTTGTAGGTTCGCGAGATGAAGCTCGCGGAGAGACTGGTTCTGCGCACATGCTTGAACACATGCTCTTTAAGCCAACAATATTTGATATCAAAAATGATAGCGATACTGATTCTGCCTCAATGGAGTTTGAAAGAGATACCGGATGCATTATAAATGCCAACACATGGAAGGACCGCACTACGTATTACTTCAGCTACCCTAAAGAGTACTTCCATCGTGCGCTGCAGATTGAGGCACAGCGTATGACAGGCGTAGTACTCACTAACGAAAGTCTCGCACCTGAACGAAATAATGTACTCTCTGAACACGACATGAGAAATGGCGATCCATACTTCGGCCTCGCCGTTGCTATGGTTGGTGCCGCCTACCACTCACATCCATACGGACACGAAACGATTGGACATCGTGAAGATATTGAGGACTACACCGCAAAAGTCCTCGAACACTTCTACCGCAGCTATTATCGCCCCGACAATGCCATTATGACGGTAATTGGTGATATGGATGAGAAGACCGCACTCACAGCCGTTAAAAAGCATTTTAGTGCCCTAGAACAGCCCCTCACACCTATTCCTCGTTTCCATATTCGTGAACCAAAACAAGAAGGTCTTAGGCGGACTATTGTCGAACGAACCTCCGACACTAACATTATCTCACTTGGCATCAGGCATGCTGGCTTTCCAAGTAATAATTGGTTTGCCACCAGCGCACTACTTGAAATTCTTACCAACGGACCAGAAAGTATTCTTCATAAAGCTTTTGTTGACACCGGCATAGCAACTGGAGTTGATGGTAGCCTGGAGCCATCCTCCGAAGAAAATCTCGGCATGATTTTTATCACCCTCGCGCACGGTCAGAAGCATGAGGAAGTTGAAGCGAAAGCGCTCTCACTTATTGACGGAATCACTGCTACAGCTATAGCACCGCTACTAAAGAAAGTTAAAGTTAAAATGCTCACTGACGAACTCTTTGCTCGCGATAACTCTTTAAAGATCGTTGAAGAACTCACTGAGTACACTGCCGCCGGCGACTGGTCCAGATACACCAAGACCCACAGCATTCTTGAAGGAATTACCGTGAAAAGTATTCTTGAATTAAGCAAAGAGTACTTTACCCGGCACCGAATGACGATTGGTTACTTCGTCGGTACTAAATAATTCGTATGAAATACAACATCTCAGATAATAGCGAATATTCCTACGCTTCAATCGTAGACACACAGGCACAAACCGTAATTTCGTATATCTCAGCAGATATACAC
>JAYVBM010000004.1:0-5409 GCA_043750495.1 Minisyncoccota bacterium
TTTCAAAATAATCAGAAGTCGTTTTGTAAACAAGGTGTAAAAAACCCCGCAGTACTTGCGTACTGCGGGGGTAGTGAACGTTGCCAGAAAGGTGTTAGGCAGCCTTGGTCGGGAGCGAAGAGACGTTGTCGTCTCCGGTCGCCGAACGTGTCGCGGCTGTGACAGCCGCGACGGTCTTGCCCATCTCTCGGCCATCATGCCTGTCGACGAGGATCATGTTGCCGTGTGCAGCAGCCGCGCCGAGTGTGTCGAGAGTAGAGCGTGCTTTAGATACTGAAGATTCCTGCTAGATAGAGGTGTCCGACCAGATGAGTCCGGTCTGGGTTGAGTTCAAACATCAGGGTTCTGATGCGTTCTCCTGACATACCACTACCGAATTTATCGTTGGGTCGATGCAATGCATCGTAGACGTCAGCCAGCGCTAGGATTCGGCCATACTCCACAATGAGCACTTTTGTGCCGTGAGAGTAGTCGTGCAGGTGCTCGGGAAGCACATCAGGGTAGCCGTTTTTCTGGAATTTGTGATGCCAGAGTAATACCTCGGCCGACAGATCAAAGGTGCCTTTAACAAGGTGGTACCCAGCCATGACATGCTCTTGCATCACAAGGGCGTCAGCTTCCGTCCAGTTGCTCGTCTTACCAAGGACGTCAAGCGGTATCTGACATTTACCAATGTCATGCAGTGTACCTGCCAACAATAGCGGGCGCGGTTCTTGATAGACAAACGAGGCGATGCTTTGCGCCAGGTGACCGACTCGCAAGGAGTGGTCATAGTGAGCCCTGACTCGTTCGTCATCACTGCGCAGACAAGAAATGAGCGCAAGTACGCTCAGACTATGCTCTGGTGAGACGCCGACTTTAGCGGCCGTGGTTAGGAATCGTTGCTCAAGATGTTTGGTATTCACGAAGCTCTCCTTTTCCGCTGAGCACTCGGCCAGCTTTTAATCAGCAATCCGGTTGTCAGCTTTGTACCGCTTAACTGCGTTGTCTGCGATCCTTTTGTCTCGCTCGAGACGGCTGTGGATCATGGAAGATGCTAGTCCGATGACCAATATCAAGAACATAAAGAAGTGCAGCAGTTTGCTGTACGCTTGAATTTGTTCAGACCAAATAATTAAGATTACAAAAAACAGCAGACCAACCGGCTCAAGAATTTTGAACACACGTTTCATATATATGCCTCCGTACACAGTTCCATTCGGTACTATCTACAAAAAAACCTCATCTGTCAATAATTTCATCTAGTAGCTTTATTGAACATACATGTGTACTGTACTGGCAGAAGTGGCTCTAAGCTACAAGTTATTTTCATCAACCAAGTCTAGAAAGGAACCTCTTATGCTTGATACCTTCAAAAAAGCCACCCCGGAAGCGTTGGCTGCCATCGCTGAGGAAATGAAAGTTCGCCAGACGAGCGAAATCTTTCTTTTGTTTGCGATGGGTAGTCAGTTTGATCATCTTATTTTTCAGACACTCGCCAAGCTCGGTGTGTATTGTCTGGTAGCCGACCCAGCCGTCGTCAGCGTAGAAGACGTGGTGTCACTGGCACCGACTGGAATTATTCTTTCGGGTGGACCGGCGTCGGTTCAGGCGGAACCGCCGCCCTTTGACGAAAGGATTTTCAATCTCGGTATACCGGTGTTCGGTATCTGTCTTGGATTCCAGATGTGGGCCAAACACGCCGGCGCACAAGTGAAGACCGGATTGCATAAAGAGTTTGGTGTCCACGCGGTTACTGTCGTAAGAGAGAGCCCGCTTCTTAAAGGAGTGGGGCAGACAATGTCGGTTTTGCAGAGTCACGGTGATGCCGTGGAACTCAGTCCGCTACTTACCGTTCATGCCTTTAGCAACCATTCTTTGAATGGAGAAGATAATCATGGAGTCATCGCTGTGGCATCGTGTCAGCATCTTTATGGCGTGCAGTTTCACCCGGAGGTGTCTGATACTGTCGATGGTGAGCGGCTCTTTGAGAATTTTTGCTTCGGTATCTGTGAAGCCAAGGATCGTTTTCCAGCAAAAGACGTGGCTCAAGAAAAGATCGCCCAGTTGCGCACGCAGATCGGCGACAAGAAAGTGCTACTCGCTCTTTCCGGCGGTTCAGACTCCTCGGTAGTCGCACACTTACTCAAGCACGCGACCAAAGACCGCGACCAACTTCTCGGTGTTTATATCCGCGGGATTGATCGTCCAGACGATGAAGCCTTCGTTCACGAGTACTTTGGCGATCAGGACTGGATCACTCTCAAAGTGGTCGACGCGACCGCAGGCTTCCTAGAAGCTCTTGCGGGCAAAACCAGTATGTCAGACAAGCGACTAGCGATGCGCAGTGTCTATAAGCCAGTGCTAGAAGCACAAGCAGCGGCATTTGGCGCAGACTTTATCGCGCAAGGTACGCTTTATACCGACATCTCAGAAAGTGGCGGTGGACAGGGCGGTGCACGCAAGGCAACTATCAAGCTTCATCACAATACGAATCTTGGCTTTGCTCTCCCGGAACTATTGCCGCTAGCGGATTGTGTAAAAGACGGTGCGCGAGATATCGGTCGTCAGATCGGTGTCCCCGAGACCTTGCTCATCCGGCATCCATTCCCTGGTCCCGGCTTGGTGGTGCGTATCGAGGGTGAGATTACCCTCGATAAACTCACCATGGCCCGGCAGCTTGACGGTATCTACATCGAAGAACTCCGCCGTACCGGACTCTACGAAACGGTGTGGCAAGCCGGAGTAGTCGTTACCCAGTCAGTGCATACATACACCAAGGGTGACGATGCCGGCAGTGGTCCAGTTATCGCGTACTGGGCAGTTTGGAGCGTAAACGGCTTCACGGCCCAAGTCGCTGATCTTCCGTTCGAGTTCCATAAAAGACTGGCGCAGCGGATTGGTAACGAAGTTGCTGGCGTAGGTGCTGTTATGTATCGCGTCTCTGACAAACCGTTCTCAACTATCGAATGGGGTTAGTCCCTACACCCAACAGTCGTCTCTCACGAGACGACTGTTTTTATTTAGGAAGCTAAACTTGAAAATACTGCAAACATAGGTATTGTGTGTGCAGAAGAGCAATAGGATTAAAAGTATGAAATCTCTGACATTTATCACTGGAAATACAAACAAGACTGAGCAACTCAGTCGCTATTTAGCCTTTCCGGTTGAGCATACCAGCTTAGATATCCCCGAGATCCAATCTTTAGATGTAGAAGAGGTCGCAACCGAAAAAGCCAAAGCGGCCTACCAGCTACTTGGTACACCAGTGTTGGTGGAGGACTCAGCTCTGACTTTTGAAGCGCTCAATGGCTTGCCCGGAACTCTCATCAAATGGTTTCTTGAATCACTCGGCACTGAAGGTCTCACGAAGCTGCTGCTGGGGTACGAAAATAGAGCAGCGACGGCACAGACGTGCTTTGCTCTGTGCGACGAGACGGGTGTACATCTTTTTAGAGGAACGAGAAAAGGCAGAGTATCGGATTCTCCCAAAGGTGAGACGAAATTCGGTTGGAATCCAATCTTTATTCCCGAGGGGAACGAGCTCACCTGGGCGGAAATGGATTTTGCCCAGCAGAGCGAAACTTCCATGAGGAGACTTGCCATCGAAAAGCTTCAAGAATATCTTGAGGCACACTACAAATAACCAGTCGCCCTTTGGGGCGACTTTTGTTTTGCTCTGTAACCGTTAGAAGTTATGACTATCTTCGCAGAAAAAGCGACATTACAATTCATATCCCAAATTGCTATACTCACTCCACATGAAAGAAGCGAGGGTAATACAGGAGCATAAGACCAACTACGTAATTTTAGATGGCGACAGAGAATATATCGCAACAGTACGCGGGGCTTTTTTCGCTGACGGTTTGTTTCCCAAGGTGGGTGATTATGTTAGCTACAGTGAAGTCACAGTAGACCAAGCAGTTATTGAAGAAATTAGGCCTCGTACTTCAACCATTACGCGCAAGGCGGTGGGAATGGTCGGCGAACAAGTAATCGTATCAAACGTTGATACAATCTTCATTGTCATGGGTCTGGATGGCGACTTCAACCTCAGTCGACTGGAGCGTTACTTGTTATTAGCTCGGCAAAGTAGCGTTAAGCCAGTAGTGGTACTTAATAAGAGTGACAGTGTAGAAGATCCAGAGAGTTACATTAAGCAGGTGAGTGAAATTGTGGATGGTGCGTCTGTTCATACTGTGAGTGCAACCACTGGAGAAAACATGGAGTCTTTGCTAGTCCATCTGGAAGGATATGCAACCGTAGTTCTTCTGGGCTCATCGGGAGCGGGTAAGTCGACCATAACAAATTGGCTCATGGCAGAAGATAGTCAAGAGGTGCAGGAAGTCCGAGTAGATGACAGTCGTGGCAAACACACCACAACCTTCCGACAACTTTTCGCTCTACCTAGTGGTGGCTACCTAATCGACACACCGGGTATGCGAGAACTCGGTGTTCAGAGTACGGAAGATGACGAAGACGCCGTATTTGAAAAAATAGAAGAGCTGGCTAAGAAATGCCAATTTGCAAACTGCGATCATGATAAGAGTCAGGGCTGTGCCGTAATAAAAGTTATTGAAACGGATGAAATATCACAAAGGCAGCTGGCTAATTATTTAAAGCTGCAACGCGAAAGAGTCTTTGAGAATAGTAAAAAAGATAAGGAATTGTCGCGAGAGCATAAGCAGACGCAAAGAGATACGCAAAAGGGTTACCGAGCCATCCAAAAAAGAAATCGTTCCGGCAAGTCTTCAAACTAACTAGCTTAGACGCCCTATACGCAAAAATCCCCAGAGGGGATTTTTAACATGGGCACGTACTGTCCATGGAGGCGACTTAGAAATTAAAGAGAACTTAGTTCAACTATAATTTCGGAAGTGCCCTGGCGGTACGTCAGTATTTTAAGAACACAGTGACTATAAAATACCAGTGCTCTTGGGGCGGAACCAGCTTAAAGAATTTTCTTGATTGGTTAGAAGACGATGGGCGCCTTAGTCACAGTGGTTAATCTCTACTTGAGGTTCAATACTAGAGATCACGAATCAGTCTCTGCATCAATTGAATTTCCACGGTTTGGGTTTCAACTATCGCTTTAGTCAAATTAGTCATTTCTTGATGTTCAATATACGGTTGGACACTTTTTGCCATCATAACCGCTCCCATGTGGTGCATGACCATGTCTTCCAAAAACACTTTGTCGAGTGACGCCCCATTAAGTGAAGAAAGATCACGCATCATTGGTTTATAGGCATCAGGATTCGCTATATATGCCTCTCCATACCAGCTTTGATACCAATCTTTCATCGTTACGATTTCTTTTTCTTGAGCTACAACAATGTCCTCGGCTAACTTTTTGATTTCAGGAGTCGAGCCACCGCGTGCAATGACTTCCTTGGCAGTGTCCACCGCTTCTTGGTGGTGGGGGATCAT
>JAYVBM010000005.1:0-15705 GCA_043750495.1 Minisyncoccota bacterium
GTTTTAATCTGGCTGGCCACTTTGGAGATTCCTGACTTGTCATCCTTTGAGGAAAGACGGGTGCTCCAATCCACCAAAATCTACGACCGCACTGGAGAAATCATGCTCTACGACCTTCACCAAGACGTCAGGCGTACCGTAGTTCCATTTGATCAAATGTCGCCGTATGTAAAAAACGCGACTGTGGCGATTGAGGACGATCAATTTTATGACCATATAGGCATTGATGTAAAAGCTATTTTACGAGCAGCTGTTTCTAACGTGCAAGAAGGGGACCTAGGTCAAGGTGGATCAACCATCACCCAACAAGTGATCAAAAACTCTATATTGCAACGTGAGAAGACCTTCACTCGTAAAGCTAAAGAAGCGATTCTTGCGCTCAAACTCGAACGGTTAAAAACCAAGGATGAAATTCTAGAAATTTATTTGAACGAAGCTCCATACGGAGGGACTATTTACGGTGTCGAAGAAGCGTCACAAGCTTTTTTCAAGACCTCTGCCAACAATATGTCAATCGGTGAGGCTGCCTACCTAGCCGCCATACCTCAAGCACCAACCTACCTCTCACCGTATGGCAATAACCGTGAGCAGCTAGATAACCGCCAAAAGTTAGTGTTGGAACGAATGCGCACTAACGGGTACATTTCGGTTGACGAGTATGAGGCGGCTAAAAATGAAGCAGTTGAGTTTGAGCCACAGCTTGTGAGTGGTATTAAAGCCCCACACTTTGTGATGTACATCAGAGAAATCCTAGCTGAGAAATATGGTGAGGAATCTCTCGCTGAACGGGGTTTGAAAGTCGTGACTACGCTCGATTGGAGTCTCCAGGAGAAAGCGGAAGAAATTGTGGCGCGTAGAGTAGACACCAACACTAAAAAATTTAAAGCTTCAAACGCTGGGCTGGTTGCCACCGACCCAAAGACTGGCGACCTCCTTGTTATGGTTGGTTCACGTGACTATTTTAGTGAGACTGTGGACGGCAACTACAACATTGCCCTTGCCAACCGCCAACCAGGCTCTTCGATTAAGCCGTTTATTTATGCGAGTGCATTTAAAAAGGGCTACCAGCCTTCAACAATGTTGTTTGATGTAAAGACTCAATTTTCGACCAATTGTGAGCCAGGCGATCCAAGTAACGAATCTCCCTGCTACTCTCCAAACAACCACAACAACCAATTCCTCGGCCCAGTTAGTATGCGTAATGCTTTGGCTCAATCACTTAATATTCCGGCGGTAAAAACTCTTTATCTAGCTGGTATTCGTGACTCACTTAAGCTCGCTGCTGACATGGGTATCACCACCCTTAATAACCCCGACCGCTACGGGCTGACACTGGTACTCGGTGGTGGCGAAGTGAAATTACTCGATATGACCTACGCTTACGGCGTCTTTGCCAATAAAGGTGTGCGGGCTGAACCTAGGAGTATTCTTCGGATTGAGGACAACCAAGGAAATATAATCGAAGAGAGTCAGGTGAAAGAGGAGCGTGTATTAGATGAGAATGTTTCCAACATGATTAGTGATGTTATCTCAGACAACGTCGCTCGTACACCATTGTGGGGCTCTAATAACCTGCTCCACTTCCCCAACCGTGATGTGGCTGGTAAGTCTGGAAGTACCAACAACTTCCGTGACGCTTGGATTATGGGATATGCTCCAAATATCGCTGTCGGTGCGTGGTGTGGCAATAACGACAACAGCCCAATGCAAGGACTTTCTGGCCTTATTACCACCCCAATGTGGCGTGAGTTCATGGATGTGGCTTTAGAAAATCTGCCAGAAGAATCATTTAGCCAGCCTTGGTACCCAACTGAAGGTGTAAAGTCGGTGATTCGTGGACAATATATTAATACTGACGCTTTAATCGCCTCTTCCCAAAACCAAAATAGTAGCAGCACGAACCAGAGCGGTGAGGAGAAACCAACCCCTCTACAACTTAATGACATCTACAACAACATTCACACTATCTTGCATTATGTTGATCGAAATGACCCTATGGGTCCGGGCCCAGCTGCGCCAGGAAACGATCCTCAGTACTATAACTGGGAATACGGTGTGCAGCGCTGGAAAGAGGCTACATTTGGCGCTTATGCCTCAGGAGCCACTGTTAGCACTTCGACCGAGGTTGTTAAAGAAGAGGAAGAGGAAGAAGAGGAGGAAGAAACCCCTACCGAACGTAGACGAAGAAGAAACTAGAGTAGTGTAGTTGGTGTTGTTGAAACATCTAATACTTTAGCTAGCTCCAACAAAATAATATCTGTCTTCATTTTAATCTCCGAGCTTAACAAGCTTGGAGTTTTTAATTGGATAGTTCTAGTAGCCACTCTATATTCTACTTGGTGCGGAAGTAGTGTAATACCACACACTTTAGCAATTACTTTAATACACTCTTTTTCGACGGTTGCTTGGGGTGGTTTGAAAAGGGTTTGATACCGAGCTAGGAGATTCCCTAATTGGGACTCGTTTTGTGTCGGATCTTTCTTCATAGCAACTATTTATTCATCGGCATGACGAGGTACCGCAACGTCTTGTCACTCACCCCCTCCATAATTACTGCTCGTCCAATCCCTGCAAAACTAAGTTTTAGTGAGTCATCTTGAATATACTGCAATGGATCCATTACGTACTGCTGGTTAAAGTTGAGAGTGAGTTCCTCGCCCTCCACCTCAGCTTTGATAGTGTCTGTGGTGTGACCTATTTCGTTATTATTTGAAGCAATAGTGAGATTTGCAGGAGTGATAGTAAGGGACACTTGGCGAAATTTGTTTAAAAATATATTTGTTTTCTTGAAGGATCGTAGTAAGTCCTCCTTAAGCACCACCACATGACTCACAAATTCTTTAGGGATAATCTGTATGTAGTCAGGGAAACTTCCAGTCACCAGACGTGAAGCGATATAGACTCCATTGGGAAACTTAAGCGCGCACTGGTTTTCCGTCACCACTAATCTACCCCCCTCATCTAATGCATCGCACACACGTGCAATTTCTAGCGCATTTTTATAAGGGATCATAAATGACTGATCCAACACTAACCCTTTTTGCATAACAGTTTTTTCAGTCAGACGAAAGGAGTCAGTTGCCACCAAGGTTAGTGAGTGTTCTTTTTTTTGTTGCACATATACACTTCCCAACTCTGGCTTTATAGAAGTGACGGAGGCAGAAAATGCCACACTTTTAATACCGAACGCAAATGTGTGGGTATTGATTTGAAGCTCTTCTCCATGGATGTGGTGAATAATCGGAAACTCATCTGTTGAAAAGATTTTGATCGAGGTGTTGGATGTGTTTGTTTCCAGCTGTAGTACTTGTTCCTCAGTTCGAAGTGTAATTTCTTTTTGTGAAATAAACTGGATACTTTGTAGTAGTGTTTGGCTTGGCACTGCCACCACACCCTCTTCAATAATTGTGGCAGCAATTGGTACTGAGATGGTTATTTCTAGATTGGTTGCTTCTAGGGTAGTGACGCCATCTTTGGCTTCAATACGAACACATTGAAGAACTGGTAAGGTAGCGCTTCTGGTACTTATCTTACCAATTAGTTCGAGTGATCGAACTAATTCCCCATGTGGAATAGTTATCTCCATATTTTTATTTATACACTATTTTAGTCTTTATTATTAGTCCTGTGGAAGTGTGCAAAAGGTGAATTCATGTTGTATTTAAAAGCTATAACCATACACAGATAAATTGTTTTTGTGAGGACAGAGTCAGCGCAAGCTGTGTACGGCACTGGGACAACTATACCACCTCAATAGTTATACCCACTAATCAAATTATTTAGAGGGTAGTTTGTGTGGTTATACAAAGTATAAAATGCACTTAATAATAGGTTGTCTACAACTGATTCCACATAATTATCTACACAAGTAAAACCCGCCAATATGGCGGGTTTTACTTTACTTCCTCATTTGGAATGACCCAAGCTAATTTACTTTAAAAGTAGTCGAACCTGAGTGATCTCTTCTTCAATATCACCTCCCCGTTTTAACTCCTCTTTTATTTTTTCACAAGAGTGAATCACAGTGGTGTGGTCTCTCCCTCCTAACTTTTTACCAATTGCTGGGTAAGAAATTTGGAAATCCTCGCGCAAAATGTACATAATAATTTGACGAGGCTTCACCACTTCTTTTCGCCTAGTTTTTTCATAAATACTAGCTGATTCAATGTCGTAGTATCGGGCAATCTTATCCACCACATCTGTGATAGCTAAGGTTTTTCTTGGGCGAGAACTATTTTTGATTATAAGGCGTACCTCATCAACTGATAGGGTCCGTCCTAGGAGTTGTGACTGGCACATAATGGTGTTGAGCGCTCCTTCGAGCTCACGCACATTACCTTCAATATTTTGGGCCAAGTACTCAACCACATCGTCGTAAAGTACAATACTGTTTTGAGCCGCTTTTGCCTTCAAAATAGCAATACGAGACTCTAGGTCAGGGGCTGGTAGGTCGACAATCATTCCTTGTGCAAAGCGTGATTGGAGGCGCTCCTCAAGGCCGGAGAGTAGTGCTGGGTGGATGTCACTAGAGAAAACAATTTGTTTGTTGTTGTCGTGAAGCGCGTTGAAGAGATGGAAAAGTTCCTCTTGAGTTTTCTCTTTAGAAGCCAAAAACTGTACGTCGTCCATTACTAATACATCGTACTGACGATATTTATCTTTGAAATTATTAGCAGTACCACTTTGCAATGAGTTGAAGTAATCAACAGCAAAACGTTCACTAGTTACATAGAAAACTTTCTTTCCAGTCTTCTTGATTTGGTTACCTACTGCTTGGATAAGGTGCGTCTTACCATGTCCGGTCTTACCATAGATAAATAATGGGTTGTAGGAGATACCCGGCTTCTCACTGACTGTCTTGGCGGCGGCGTGAGCGAGTGCGTTGTATGGTCCAACTACAAAGTTTTCAAATGAATACTTGGGGTTGAGGTTGTCGCTTTTGTTAATGTAGTAGTCCTCAAGAGGTAGAGCGGCGTTGATTGTTTGGTTCTTGTTGGCTTCTTGTTTCTTCTCGTTACGCTGTACCACTATATATTCAATACTACGAATGTGGGGCGTGAGGTCGCGTAGTGTCTTTAGGATCATGGTTTGGAACTTGTCTTGCAACCAATCTTTTACAAAGACACTCGGAACACCAATAGTGGCTGTGCCGTCCTCTATCGAGACAATATGAGTGTCACGAAACCACGTCTTGAAGTTGGCCGCGGTGATTGAAAGTTCAATTTTAACCAACGCGTCATCCCATAATTGCTTCACGTCTATTTGCTTTGTTTGAACGATGCGGTTTGATGCGGTCTGATGAGAAACTAAATTCATACAATTCAAGGACACCTTTTTCGATGTAACTTGCATTATACTCGCCTGTGGAAAACTGTAAAATATTTTTTAAAATCATAGCTAATTCAAAAACAAATTTTAAATCTAAAAACACAACTGTGCATAAGCTGTGTATAAGACTCCACACATCCTAAAGTGATATATTTTTACTCAAAAATGCTCCCACTAACCTCGTTATAAAGGCACACCCTAATGAGTTTGTTTTTGTTTCGAGCACTTAGTCCCCACGGACGTTGGTAAACTGCCTTTTTAGGATGTGCTACACAACATTTGAGTCAGCTATTGAAATATCTGGTGCTTCATGTATAGTATTGCCACTTATGTCAAAAAGAACCTACCAACCAAGTAAGCAAAAAAGAGCCACCACTCACGGTTTTTTGGTCCGTACTGCCACCGCCTCTGGAAGAAAGATTGTCCAGGCTCGTCGTCGCAAAGGCCGTGCTCAACTTACCGTGAAAAAAGCTCAATAAGAGCTTTTTTTGTTATGATGTGGCTATGTTGAAAAAAGCCAACCGACTCCCGCGCGCTGACTTTGCTCCTTATTTGAAAGGAGGAAAGCGTCTTCATGTTGATTGCGCGACGCTTATTTGGCACCCCCATCCTACTTTTCACGGGTCAGTAGTAGTAAGTAAAAAAGTCTCAAAATTGGCAGTAACTCGTAATACAATTCGCCGCCGCGTGTATGCGCAGTTGTATCGGCTGAAGATAGAACACAAAACTGGGGTTTGGATAGTCCTTATCAAACCAACTTACTCGCTGTTGACAAAACAGTCAGCACGAACGCAAATACAGTTACTCATTGAACGTGCGGCGAAACCTGCGTAGAATAGCCGCAACACTAATTATTTATGTTTTCTTATATTTGGCACACCTTTTTCTTTGACCCAATTTACAACACCCTTGTCTTTTTTGTGGACACTGTTCGTGATGGTGATGTTGGACTCGCCATTATTGCTACGGTAATCGTGGTCAAGATGATCTTGCTTCCTCTTTCAATCAAAGCCGCTAAAACACAAAAGGTGATGCGGGAGATTGAACCGAAGCTAAAAGCGATCAAGGAAGCTCATAAAGACAACCGTGAGGAACAAGCCCGCGCTATGATGTCGATTTACAAAGAAGTGAACATCAATCCTTTTGCGAGTTTTCTTTTGGTACTACTACAAATTCCTATCGTCATAGCGCTCTACTTGGCGGTGTATAAAGGTGGCGGCATTGCCTTGCCAGAAATTAATACCGCTCTCCTCTATGCGTTTATCCCTGAGCCAAGTGTGGTGACGATGAACTTCCTTAATTTAGTTGATATCACGAAGCGAAGTATTTTATTGGCGCTTGGGGCTGGTGTCACACAGTTTATCTACACTAAGATGACTCTACCAGCCATGGCGCCACGGGAACCCGACGCTGCACCTGATTTCAAAGATGACTTCATGCGTAATATGCACGTTCAAATGAAGTACGTTATGCCAGTTTTGATTGCCGGAGTTGCCTACTCTATTTCAGCTACCATCGCGTTGTACTTTGTGGTTAGTAACCTAGTCGCGATCGCCCAAGAGTTTTATATCAAGCGCCACCGCTAGATTAATTCGTTGGATCAGAGTCAAAATCTACACAAATATTTTCTTGGTTAAGTCCACTATCATCGATGTTCTTATACTGACCACCCCATATCTTACAAACCGCCATAGAGGCTTTCTCACTATCATTAGCATCATCAAGGTTCCTGCCTTCAAAATCAGTGTCTGAGAGGGTAGCCTTGTATTGCTCTAGTTCTTTAGTTAAACTGCTAATGAACGCTCGTCTAATTGGCAGCACACACTTTGCAGATGTTTCAGTCTCAGAGTAATTCCCACCATTATCATCTTCACAGTATTCTTCAACTGCGTTTTTAGTTTCACTCACACAAATGTCGTAGACATCCTGTTGATTTTTACCACCAGTGAATCCAGAGTCGGTAACCTCTTTTTGGCATTGACCCTTTACGTCAACTGTTCGGAGATTCCCTTCTTGTGTCACAAAGTTTTTGTCAATATCAGAGTAGTCAGCGATAGTGAACCCTTGGTATTCTTTTCCAGTAGGAAGCGGAACAGAACAAGTGACTTTGTTGCTATCAGTTCCATTTGAAGCTACAGTACCACCAGCAGCGACACAAGTGTTACCAAAACTTGTGAGGATGCCTACACGTTCTCCAGTGGGGCATTCGGAAACACTCACCGTGGTTAGTTTTTTGTTTCTGTCTTTATTCAAACTGCTTACTTGGCTCGAACATTTTGGTAGATCGGCCGTTAGTTCTTGGCCTTGTTGCTTAGCAGCGGCCACTGGCGAGAGTGCGTCCTCATTGGTCGCAATTCGTTTTAGCTGTGTGATATTTAGCCCGCCGTCAGTCAAGGCCGGGTTTACGGTGTTGAGGATTATTACCGCACCAAGTATCAATAGTAGTCCTAACAGTGCGCCCTGGATATCTTTTTTGGCATCACTCTTATTAGTGACGACGTCACTAAGCATGTATTTCGCTCCAGCGATGACGATCTTTACCACTGCCAAAAGCGCCGCGATACTAATTGACATCTTGTAGAGCAAGTTGATGTACTGGTTAAAGTCCCCCTGAGTGTCAATTGGTAGGTCAACCAGGTAGCGTTGTGCTAGGGCAACTGTCGGTGTGACTATTAGTGCAGTGACTGCAAAGAGAAGATATTTTTTCATAATTATTCAGGTGAATTAGGGTCAGAAGGAAACTCGTATACCCACAGTGAGTAGTCGTTTTTGTTTACAAAATAAAGGAGGGCATCATTTGTCCCGGCTACTAAGTTGAGCATATCAAGTTCGCGTCCGCTTTCATCGAGGGTATTTACCACCAGGTCAAGTTCTAGCGTTTGGGGAGACAGCTTCCACAGGTCATCTGCGAACGAAGTTTCACCCCGGTACCAGTTGTCGGGGAACCCATAGTCACTGGGATTGTAGCTGATTCCACAATATAAAAACGCAAATCCAAAGGTGCATTTTTCTGGAATAAAAGTAAACGGAAGAGTTTGAGCGAAAGTCGTCTCCACATTTAATAAACGAGTGATGTATTCATCTGACTCAAGTGTGCTGTACACGACCAGGTCTGAGGCGCCGGTCGCCAGCAGCCCAAAGCCAGAAACGGGCAGGCGTCTAAACGCGCCCCCTTTTACTTCATAGAGATATCCTTCAAGATAGCGTGAGGACTTAGGGAACACATAGTGACTATCGTCAGGCCCCGCTCCCCACACAATGGTGGCCTCTATAAACGGGATCTCAAAAATCGTTTTGGTGGTTTTTGTTTCAAGATCAAGCGATTTGCCAGACAAACCACTGCCGCTAACCATTGTATAGAGTACGTCGTTATTGGTAGTGATTGTAAAATCACGTACTGGTTCGTCGACAGTGAATGAGTCAATCGAATCACCAGAGCGTGTCAAAACAGTGACGCCAGATTCTTCCTGGTTACCAGAGCGAATAGCAATGTGACCCCCGTCTCTACTCACGACAGCCTTGGTGGCTACCGGTATGGTTACATTAGAGATACGGTTTTCAGACCCTTCAATCATTGGGTCGATTGTGTAGACATGCCCCGTCCCTCCTTCAACAAAATACACCAAGGTAGAGCTCGCCTGAGCCACTTCAGTGTAGCCGACCACCCGCCTGGTGGTGAGTTGTCGCAAATACTGTTTTTGAAATACATCAGGAATAATCGCGTCAATCACCTCTTCAAAAATACCTTCCTCAGGCGACCCGCTAATTCCAAAACGATTGTAGACATCGTTCTTGGTGTCTTCGTCGGCAAAGAGCAAAAACAACCATACCGCCGCAAGTATCACGATGAGAACAATGCCGATAATATAAAATGAGCGTTTCATATTTATAGTTGTATCCTAAACTCCCCTCGGGTGCCTTGTAAGAGGTCTAAAGTACTACGGACGTGAAATTCCATTTTGGCGCTACCTTCAGCCCCGGTTTTTTCAAGCATCAGCTCGTAGGGGTCGCCGGTCTGACCAGTCACCTTGTCTTGATTAATCTTCCATTCGAGAATATCTGGCTGGTTAAAAACTTGGGAATCGAGATAGTAAGGTTCAGCTTTTATAAGAGTGCTATTACCAATCATCGTAAAGTTATTTTTAATCGCTTTTGGTTCCACCCCATACAGTGTGTTTACTTCATAAAAGTGAAGCTCAGGTCGCATTGACGCTACGTATATAGACCGATTGGCGACAATATCTCCGTTTGGTCTGGTGATTTGGAGGGAAATAATTAGTTCCTTGTCTTGCGGTGCGACAAAAGAGATCCGGCTACGCCCTCGCAGCGGTCCGCCTTCAAGGACGGTTTCGTTGACGCGCCAAAGATACATGAAGTCGGTGCCCATCGGTCCACCATCGCTTAGAAGCGCGGTTAAGTTTATGGTGCTACCAGCACTCGGCAGAGCCCGACCTTTATAGAAACCAGGAACGTGGGTCTGGGGTTCGATGATGATATCGGCGTAGATTGGAGCTATTACTTGTTTGATTGTGGTCGTTAGACCGTTTGATAGTGTCAATACCACTGAAATTGTCGTTTCCTCTCCGATCAGTGGTGCAGTTACTTCAACACTCCGTTTGTTGGTGGTGCCAGGAATGATGGTGCTGTTCTTATACCACTGCAGACTCGCGCCGTAGTAACTTCCCCCGTAGTCGTTGAGGGTGAGCGTGACCGACTGACCTGGTTGGGGAAACGATGGCTGAATCTCAAGCGAGAGGTCAGTATTAATAAATGCATTAGCGCCAACCTGCGCCATCGCCCCGACCGGGAGAGTCAATAATACTAGTAAGGCTAAGAAAACCCTCATAGCTATATCATAACAGAGGGCGGCCTTTGTTATGGCGGTTATTCAGGCTTAATCAAGGCCGCCCCAGCATAGAGTGCAAACCAGGGAAAAATATTGAGACCAGGAATAATATATCCAAACAACGCAATCAAAAACCCACCGATTTTCCAAGCCCAACCCTTGCCAAAGAAAGGGTTGACTGTAAAAAATGTATAGATAATAACGGCTATCAGTAGAGTTGACCAGCCAATTATTACCACTAAGAAGTAGGTGGCGATGAACCAATTATTTGGATCGCCTATAGCAATCAGTGAGAAACCAAAAAACTGCTGGAAAAGACCATCAACTGCTTCGGCAGCTGTACCGATATACTGCAAGATGGTACCGCCGATACTGAAGAGTACTTTACCAGCTGTGTCGCCAACAGCACCTTTAAGTCCGCCCTCAATTGCCTTAGGAATTACATCATTTAACACATAAGCTACACCTAAAAAAGCGAGACTTAAAAAAGCTAGTGGGAGTTGGATACTCAACCAAAGAGAAAATCCGGCACTAAAAATAGGGATATTAGCTCGAACCACTTTTTTGCGCTCTAGGAGTACTTCAACCGCGCCGCCGCCATATTTAGCTACTTTCCCAATTGGTCCAGGTATACGTCTAGCTAAAGTTAGGGCCTTGTCTATAGCTTCAGAGTCTGGCTTTCCAGACAATTTTCTTCCAACACCCACACGGTCGATTTTTTTCATCACACCACCCGTATTTTTGACCCCTTTCCCGATTGCTTCCGTTGACCTACCAGCTGCTTTGGTGGCACTCCCCGCGGCTTGGGTTCCCAAACCAAGGACTTTTACCCCAGCCCCAAGCGCAATGGTCGGTACACCCACGATGGCGCCTACCCCAGTGCTACTAGCGGCCGCTCCAGCTCGGATCAGAGCGTCGCCGCCGGTATTTAAACCCTTACCTACTCCTTTTAGAGCCGAGCCCGTCAAAGCCACCGCCTTGCCGGTTGCCTGGGTCCCAGCTCCAGCGATTTGAGCGCTCGTACCTACACCCCGGCTGGTCGAACTACGATCTACTTCAATCCTGCGCATTGGCCGTGTTTGAGGTTGTATAGGTTGCTCGTATGTTTCCCTCATCGGCTCTAGCTCGGCCTCTTCGTTGTCATTCGCGGCTCCCTGGTTGTCATTGGCAGCCATAGAATTGACTCTCGCTTGTGGCGGCTTTCTATTAGGCTCTGGTCTAGACGTTTGTGCGAGAGCGGGGCGCGCCATATAAGCTCATTGTACTACACTTGCGACGCTTTCAGATCAGCCCTTGCTTGCTTGATTTGCAGTAGTTGAGAAGGGTCAGAGGTAATGATTTGATCTTCGGTGTACGACGCAATTATTTTAATGGCGACGTGTTTGAGTCCCACAAAGAAAATTCCCTCCCCTACTCCTGATTCAAGCAAAAGGAATTTTTCTTCGTCAGTCAGATTGAAAGTTTTTTGAATGTTATCAATCGCAGTTGGTGATTGTTTCATCAGAAGCTGGATGGAAGAGTTTGTGATCATTGGTACACCGTATGGTGAGCGCAAGAAGTCGTCCACGTCTTGTGTGATTGTAGCGATACCGAGGTAATATTTTCGGCCACGTTTGGCCAGACTAAAGAGGAATGACGCAGTATCGTCAGACTTCATCATCCACCAAGCTTCGTCGATTACCAGCAGTCGCTTAGCTAAGCGACGCCTAACGGAGCTCCAGATGAAGTTAGTAACAATATACATCGCGACGGTCTTCAGCTCGTCTTCCATATCACGCAGCGAAAACACCACAAATTTCTGGTTGATGTCGACGTTGGTTGGCTTGTTCATAAAGCCAGACCAGGTACCCGAGGTGTACTTTTGTAGTCGACTTATTAAACCTTGGCTCCCATCCATACCCGCTAGCACCATTTCAAAGTCAGATAAAAGTGGCGGCTCTTGGGTACCAAAGTTCGTATCACCAGTGATGTCTTTGAGGGCGTAAGTTTCTTGGATAGCAATGTCGATGAGCGTCTCTTCCTCTGGTGCGAGGCCACCGAGCATCAACCTAAAGAGACCCACCATTTCAATCACATGTGTACGGAGAATGTCTCGCGGATCTTCATCTTCTTGGGGGGCCGGTAGATCAAATGGATTGATGTGGTGATCAGAAGACAGAGAAATATTGAAAAAACGGCCGCCGGTTGTTTCGGCTAGGTACTCGTACTCACGCTCTGGGTCGAGCACGATAACCTCAGTACCAAACATCAGTGAACGGATGATTTCTAGCTTGAGCCCGTAGGACTTGCCGGCGCCCGAGGTAGCAAAGGTCACCGAGTTGTAGTTGGTGAGGCTGTAGCGGTCAAAGAGCACTAGAGAGGAGTTGTGGCGGTTGATACCGTACAATATCCCACTGTCAGAGGTGAGGTCAAAGGATGTAAAGGGAAAGAAACTTGAGAGCGGCGAAGAGTTAAACTTGCTGTGCACCATCAAAACATCGTTACCAAGCGGCATGATGCTTTTAAAACCCTGCTCTTGTTCAAAAAACGCTGGTTTCATCGTGATGAGGCGCGCATCGAGGATGCCGCGGATGTCGTTTTCCGCCTTATTGACCTCGGCTTCGTCTTTGCCATAGATCGCGACATAAAAACCAACGTCAAATAGCCGCTCTTCTGATTGTTGCAGTTTGTCACGTAGGTCTTCTAGGTTTTGGTAGGCAGCTTCAAGTTGCGGGTCACGCACTTCCCCACGGGCTTCTTTGATACTGATCTGACTTTGAACCTCGGCTACTTTTTTCTGAAATTTCTTGAGGGTATCAACAGTGTCAATGGGGTGAATAAAAATAGAGACGTCGATTTCTCGCGGTATGTTAAGGACTGGTTCAAGCCAACCTTCGTTTAGGTAGCGCGGATACGACACGGCGTAATAGACCCGGGCGACGACGCCGCTAATATTAATTTCCCGAGGACCTACGTTGATAGCTGACGGGGCGATAACATCCGTAAGTGTCACCAGCTGATTGGACATGGACACTGAATCGTTTGTTTTTTTTGATGAATTAAAAAGTCCCATATGTTTATTAATTAGTTTCCATCATTGGCGAGTTGTTCGTTGACTCACTGGGGTTGTAGATATGATAGTACAACTCCACGAGTTCGTCTTTACCGAGAACAATGGTACGTACCCCCACACGACCAAGCCCTTCAGTGACTAATGAAACGCGCTGCTCTAGCTGAGTGCGGTACTCTGCAAAATTACTGTCTGACATCGCCCGACTGGCCCCACCGCCCGGCGAGAAGATACCCAAACCTTTTCCTATATTTACCTTGGCCGCCGTGTAAGGCACTATCACAAAGAAGTTTTTGCTCATCACGTCAACGTCAGCAGTAAATGACCGGATGAATTCAATGTACTCACGCAGCTGGATACGCATAAGATCGTTATCTTGCTTGCCTTCTAACTGGGCCAAGAGTTCTAAGTACGGCTCAACATTCAAGCGACGTGACTGCATGTGGATCTGTAGCGAGAAATCCAGAGTATTCAAAAACTGCTGAAACTGCTGCAAAATTGCCTGTTGTTCGTCGGCAGATTTAAGGGCAAAGTTCACCGAAGACGCCAGCAGAATCATTACCATCTGGCCGTTTTTTTGAATTACGACGTTGTCTCGAATCTCTTGAATCGGAACAAAATCTTGGGTGCGTGCGTTACTTTTAGCCATACTTATTGTTGTTTTTGGATTGCTTGTAATTCGAGTTTGCGGGCGAGAGAGGAAATATCGTTGGTCTTTTTGGTGCGCAACACCGGTAGCGCAGTTTTTTCAACCGGCGTGTCGGCATGAATCGTATACACCGCTTCTTCTTTGGAACGCCATAAGTAAAGACGGTCGCCGGTGACGTAATTGATAATAGCTTCCAAGAAAAAAGAAAACGGGCGGTTGTTGACTGGGTAAAATGCGAGCGCACCAGCTAAGACTGCAATCGGAATACCAAATATCGCAAAGAGTATAAAAGGCAGCATCAAAAAAATAACCACTGCCGCTCCCACTCCACCACCGAGATAGAGGAATTGGCGCCAGGTAAGCGGACCGAAGATTTTGTCTTCAATCTCAATAAATTGCGGAACTTCAAAACGCATACACCACCATTATACATGGTGGTGTATGCGTTTTGGGCGCGTTTGTCTACCGTGACGCGCTGTCCCAACGATTGTCGGTGTTTGGAAGCGGTGAAGATGGTACTACTGATGGTGCGTCCGGTTGGGTCAAGATTTCTGCCTGGGTCGATTGGTAAGTACTAACCGGCGCTTGCGTCACCTCCGAAGCATCCCCGGCCATGGTGCGTAGACCTTCCATTGAACGTAGGGCGTTTTCTGTTTCAGCGATTTCTAGATTGAACGAAACAGGGTCCCCTGGTACTTCCCGCCGGACTTGTTCGTAGATGTCGTTATTTGCAAACTCAGGGAGATGTTTGCAAATAACGGAGATAACTTCGGTAGTTTCTGCCAGATCTGCGCCTGTGTTTTTTACAATGTACTCCACGAGCTCAACTTGGGTGAAGAAAAAGAGTAGATAGAGAATGAGTCCGTTTTCTAGGGTATCAACTTGCTCGGAAGTGAGGTTGAGACTTGAGGCAAATAACTCGGCCATGTCACCAGGAAAGTCACTCGCCACAAAACTCTGGTATGACGGGGGTAATTCTTTGAAACGTGTTTCGATGATAGGGTCAATCATAAGCGTTATTATTAGGCGGCTCCTTCTTCATCCTCTTTCTTCTTTTTACCTTCCTCATTATCTTTCTCAAGCTCTTTGAGGCGTTTAGCTAGCTCTTTATCAGCTTTAGTCTGAGCGGCTTTCTCCGCCATTTCTTTAGGATTTTTACCAAACTTCTTTTGAAGGTTTTCTAGGGACGCTTGTTCTTTGGCGTTGAATCGGCCACCAATTGTGCCCAGTCCGGTCGTTCTCTTTTTGGCTGTTTCAATGAAAGCAATTTTGCTTTCAAACTTTATTTCGAGTTCTGCCTCTTTAGTTGCTTTCTCAATTTCTTTCTCGGCTTTAGCAATTGCTTCTTTAGACTTAATAATGTCTTCATCTGCCTTTTTCTTTCTCGCGTCCAGGTCTTTCTGCGCCGCTAATTCTTTCTCTAGTTGCTGACGTTGTTCACGGAATAGTGTCTTTTGTGCCGGATCAGCTGTTGAGTCTTCATTTCTTTTTGCTTGGTTAAGTCTTTTTGTTAGGTCTCCTTGCTTGATTAGATCTTCCCGGGCCACTGTCTTACTCCTTAGCTCGGCTCTATTGCTTGCAAGTCCCGCTTCCATAGCAGTCCGTTCATCAGTAGTTATCGTACCTGCTTCAGTCTTATCTTTGATCGCTAAGGTTAGCACGACAATTTGTTGCGCCAGCTCGTCCATTTCACCAGCCAACTCATCCTCGGACTTTCCTTCGTTTGCTTCCCTAGCTGCAACAGCCTCTATGTCATCATTGGATTGCTCAATAGTACTGTTCGCACCGTTAAGTTCCTGGGTCGCTTCGGCAGACTTTATAGTAGCGAGATCC
>JAYVBM010000006.1:0-3541 GCA_043750495.1 Minisyncoccota bacterium
TGGTATGTCGATATTCTTATTGTCTACAGTCTGTTGCATTACTACGTGACGACATACAAAAAACCGGTTTTGATGTTGAACGGCAACCACGAGGCATACAATGTGCCCTACGGCATCTCACCGCGTGTGGGAGGTTTTAAAAAGACAGGATGGAAACGCGCTAACGAAGGTATTCCGGCCGATCACAACTTGACCATCTACGAAGCCTGTCTTTTATTCGGGCCCAGGTACAACGACTACTACTTCTCCGGTGGACTCAAAGTCGAGTGTTTTGAATGGTTTTATACGATGTTCACTCCCTTTAGTGACATCTGCATTACCTATGGCACAGGTGAAGACGAGCAGTCTTTCACCTTGCTTGAATGGGGTGATACTGAGGGCTACAAACTCAGCTATGTAGAAGATGGAGGCACTTTGCCGCGCGCCGACGGCGCCATTACCAATGCGCAATTGGCGCTACTTCATGCGGCCAGGGAGCGAGGGAAGCAAAGAGTGCTCCTTACCCATTTTACCATTGTTAATTATGCCAACGATATTCGGCTGCCAAGCGAAGGCGAAGTTAACATTAATGATGCCTATATTGTGCGTGATAAAGATAACTGGGAAGAGGGCAGCTTCACCGAAAATCGCCGTGCAGTGTATAGCATGTTACTGGCGAGAGATTTTACCCATGTGATTTCCGGACACTCTCATCGTGCCGGCCTCTACGAACTGTTAAGACAAGAGGATGGTTGGGTAAGAACCGGCGTGTGGACCAGGGGCCGCGCCATTCCCTCCGCTGCTATTGATCTGGTGAAAGAGATGGGCGAAAACACTCGCATTATCGTGGGTGCGAGTGGTGGACCTCTCTCGTATCAGAACTATTATGGCGAAGCGGAAGAGAGTGGTTTTGGAGACTATAGCTTAGATTTCCCCTCGGGCAATGTCCTTAAGCTCAATGGCGCGAGGGATACTTTGGGCCTGAAACAAGCCACACTACCCACGGCGAAGCCGCGTTTTTGCGTTGCGCTTGATTTCTTTGAAGTCGCGAAGAAGGAACGGGTATTCAAAAATTTCTCGAATTTCTCGTACCTGCCGGACGGCGAGTTCGAGATTGAGATTCATCCCAATTTTCCTTTCGAGCAGTTTATCAAGGAGATAACGCTTTATGCGTACATTGGCAATTGGTGGGAGCCATTTTCCATGCAGCTAACTTATAACGGCAAAAAAGGTAAGCATACGCTCAGTGCGGTAATGGTGGGGTCGGTGTGGAAGAAGTTCGTATCTAAAGTGATTAATGACGTTGTCAATCCAAGAATCTTCATATGCGTGGCCTTCAACACCGCTCTAGCAACGCATGACGGCTACAAACAATATGACTACTCGTCCCCTTGGACGTATGCTGTGGAAATGTCCCGAGTGGATCTGTCCCGAGAGGAATTGTTCCGATCTAAAGACTTATATCATAAACGCGTACCTTATGGGATGGTACCCGATATCAGGTGGGCTCGAGATAAACACGTACTTTATCGGAGTGCAACTAATGGGGAGGAACCCGATTTCAAGTGGTATCGAGAAACCTTCCCAGACTTATATCCCTACAAGGGCGACCTTCCGAAGCCTGCTGTAGATCCCTACAAAGGCGACTATCCAAAGACCGCAGTGGGGTAACATTGTGTATGACAGGGACAAAGTCGTTCGTTTGGATTGCAATCGTTCTTCTTGGCTTACTGCCGCACGGAACCTCTGGCGCCATGTCTAGCCTCTTCGGAAAGCCCCCCCTCGCCAGCCCCTGGAAGGAGCGTTTCCAGGACGTCAAGATGCTGAACGATTTCGCAAAAGCCCATCTGGTAGAGCTCTCCGGCGTCGTAATCGAGAAGGAGAAGATCGACAATGCCGTTTTAAACGGCGGGCAGTTTCGCGACACCGATTGGAAATTGGTTAGTGTTAAGGCTGCGCGCCTGACTAAGACGGTGTTTCGCCAAAGTACCTTGGATCAGGTGGACTTTAGCGACAGCATTTTGACCGATGTCGTCTTCGAGGACGTCGTGTTGCGTGAAGTGCGCTTCTTTCGCGCTACGCTCAATAATGTTCGCTTCGTTCGCTGCACCTTCAACGGCAGCAACCTTGACAAGACCAAGGCCAGCCGCATCGAGGTGGATCACTCCACCGCCATCAACACGAGTTTCAGTGAAGGCGAGTTGGTGGCCGTGTTTCGCAACAGCAAACTGATCAATGGTACCGAACTCACCGACCTTCGATTACCATCCGCTCTCACTTTTGAAAAGAGCGATCTCGATGGCGTGGACCTAAGTCGCTCGAAGCTCAGCGAGCTGGTGTTGGATGAGGCGACATCACGAAAGAGTGGCATCCGCAATGGCGAAGTGGCCAAGGCAACGATCACGGGAGGAGAAGTGGCGTTTAGTTTTTCCGAATCGCAACTCATGAATCTTGTCGTTCAGCGTGTGCGTAATGTCGAGCTTTCATTGGTTATCGCTACTGTCCACAACATGACCGTGAACGATTGTCTTGGGATGCAAAGACTAAACCTCTACCAGGCCAAAATTGGTACATTAAGTGTCACAAATTGTTCCATGAACAACTTCGATCCTATCGAAGCCACTGTCCAATCACTGTTTGTAGAAAAAAGTCTCATCGCCGACAGTGACCTCTCTGACATGAAGGCAAAAAACGTGTGGTTCGCCGGCGTCTCGCTTGATCGTAAGGTGGACTTTACTAACGCCCACGTCGAGCAGTTGAACGTGAAGAACCTCACCAAGCTGCCGCAGTTGAAATTGATCACCACCGGCTCGAACGTGAAGTTTTAAGTTTCTGCAAGGATCAAGGGGTCAGAGTTGTTGAAATCTCAGCCCGCGTAGGAGGCAAAGTCTAGACCACGCGTGAGGACATCACCCGCCTCACCGAAGCCGACGGCGGCATTCTCGAATACAGTTTCAACGCTCGACTTTGGGGACAGGCCTTGCCTTTTGCCTGCAAGGCTGAACGAATGCCACATACGTGTCGAGTCTGCTTGTGGCAAACCGAAGTGTACACACTGTGCAACCGATGTCTTCGGATTTTTTTTACCGATGTTTCCGACCATTCATTGTTCCGAGTGATTCTCGTGACACCGCCGTTATTGTTTTATCCAGCCAGCTCGTCACGAGTTTCTCAAATTCATGTTCGCGTTCTCCGTATCCAATATGACCTACGCCAGCAAGCCTTATGAATGTGGCGTGAGGAAAATGTTGCGCAAGCCATTCGGATTGTGAAATGGGTAGCTTAGGGTCTTTGTCTCCATGGAGGAGAAGGATAGGAATATCTAGCCGGGCCTCACGAAGCGCGGGACGTAAATCACAGATGGCGCAGACCCTCGCCACGTTGACGAGCGCGGCAACATCATTGCACCTATAGTCTTTATGTCCGGTCTCCACGTTCAACCGGGTGTTGGGGTTTGCATAGAACGAATCGCAATCGCCGATAATCGGGCGCAGCCCCGTGAGAAAGGAATCGACAGAATATTTACTGCGCCGAATTCCCGGAGCCAGCGCCATCGATCCGA
>JAYVBM010000007.1:0-8516 GCA_043750495.1 Minisyncoccota bacterium
GTTCAATAAGCTGACGGTGCACTTCGTCAATCACGTATGTATTATTGGTTTGCTCAAGCACTGAGAGTGCGTTACGGATTCCCTTTTCATACGCAATCTGCAAAATATCTTGAACCGGGTCATGGGATAAAGAGATAACTTCCGCTGACTGCTTAACTGCTTCTTCAGACAGCGCATACTCCTTATCGAGCACCATTTTGGGAGTAAAGCTAGTGTAATGCTTTATTTCTTGTCGACTGACAGTATCAACATCAACATGATCAATCTCTGGAGTACGAGAAAGCATCTCACGTTCGCGCAAAGCAATACGATTCCGCAAAAATTCAATCTCCTGTTCCGGCGTCGAAAATTGCCGTGGCACACCTTCTAACATGCTCCCATTGTACCCCGAAGGCACCGTGCAGTGACGGGTTCTTAACCACACCTCAAATGAAAATGGCGCCCCTGTTCGGGCGCCATTTTCTATCGTGAAGAGAGAATGTTAAGCAGATCCATGAAGAGGTTAACGATGTCGATGTAAATCGATGTCCCAACATTGACCGCTGTCTCCCATGAAGTGTCGCCAGCGGCGACGAATTTTTCTAGCTGATTAAAATCGTAAAGCAGGAACAGTGAGAAAATGAGGGCACCAATATATGACCCGACCAGTCGCATAGCAGGACTCTTGAAGAAAAAGATATTTAAGAGTGACATCACAATAAGTCCGATAAGAGCGATGAAAAGCGCCATCCCTAAAAAGGAAAAATCAACATCTGAGAATGCCACGACACTGGCAGTAATCAATGTCATAGCTCCAGTGCCCGCCATGGCGAGCGTAATTAGGTTGTTCCACTCACTGACAAGCGAATGGTTAGCTGGATCACTAAGGTCATATGTTATGGATGCAGACGCTTCAGCTAGCTCTGCTTCAGTTGCAGTCTTGAGCCGGTCTTTTGTCCAACCTTTTTTTTCGAGTTGCTTGCGTGTGATGTAAGAAATCATCATACCTTTAATTCCAGGCCCGATGAGTGCTCCCATTAACCCAGCAAATACCAGTGCTAGCAAGAAATTGATCGGCATACTAGTCATCGGAATAATAAACACTAGCGCAAGCGTGGCGATAAATAACCCCCAGAATTCAGTCTTGGTCTCAAAAGCGTGGTTATACCTGGCGGTGAGAGTGGTCGCTATAAGCATTGCCGCAATCACGGCAAAGGTTTTTACAATTAAGATTTCCATATGCACCCAAGGGTACAGAAGAGCCTACTTTTTGGCAAGTATCCACCCTTTTCAATATTAAAATATTGAAACACGACTTAAGAGCGTCCTAAAAAGTGCTTATATATGAGACACCTCAAGAGTACTTCCGTTTTAATAGTCGACTAAAGGAACTTGGCAATAAATGTCGAGATGCGAGGCATCAAGGAAAAATAAGACGAGACGTACGCCTTGTACGATGAGTGTTGTTTTTTAGCAGACAACAAAGTAGCGAGCGAGAGTCGTGTCTGCAAGCTTGCTTGATGACATGACCGAGCGAGCGTACTTTGTATCCTTAGATACAAAGCAGATTGGCGTTTAGTGCCGAGCGTCTACTTCTTACTCAAGACGGCGCGTTTATATACATCAAGATGTTCCAGCGCAATCCCCGTCCCCTTTGCTACACAAAATAATGCCTGATCAGCGACCGCGGCTTTTACACCTAGTCTGCGCCGGATGAGTTCTGGGAAATTGCGAAGTTGCGATGTGCCGCCAGTCATAATGATACCGCTGTCGATAATATCAGCCGCGAGTTCTGGCGGGGTTTCTTGGAACACATCTCGAATGGCCTTTATCATTTCTTTGAGTTCTTTTTGGGTTGCCCGCACCACTTCATTGCTCTTGATCTCGGTCGTTCGCGGCAGTCCAGAGAGCATATCGCGTCCTTTGATTTCCATCACCAATTCTTCTTCAAGTGGTAGCGCCGAACCAACTTTGATTTTAATATCTTCCGCTGTCTTTTCACCGATCGCCAGATTGCGCGTCTTTTTTACATAATCAATAATTGCGTTGTCGATTCGGTTGCCGGCGCACTTGACTGAGTTTGACGCGACGATGCCACCAAGCGAGATCACTGCCACGTCGATAGTACCGCCGCCGATGTCGACAATCATGTGTCCCTGCGCTTCATATACAGGTACGCCGGCGCCAATGGCTGCCAGGATTGGTTCTTTTACCACATACGCATTTTTCGCGCCGGCGCGAATGGTCGCTTCCACTACGGCGCGCCGTTCAGTTGATGTCACGCCCGCTGGCACTGACACCATCACGTCTGGACGAAACAGACTGTACTTACTCATAGACTTACGAAGGAAGTACCGAAGCATCGCCTCGGTCACGCGGTAGTCCGCGATAACACCATCACGCATCGGTCGGTAAGCCCGAATAGAGTCTGGCGTACGCCCAATCATCTGCTTCGCTTCCGTCCCTACTGCCAAGACTTGATTGTCTTCTGAAATCGCCACCACTGATGGTTCATTAAGCACGATACCTTGCCCAGGCACAAACACGAGAATACTAGTGGTACCAAGATCGATACCAATTTTGGGGGTCAACCCCGAAAATAACATAGGTAGAGAGCATTATACCGCGCTTTAACCGATAGTGGAAATCTGTCGTCTTTTAATGTAAAAAGTTGCGCGCAGAGTTCGCATTGTTACAAAAAAGGCGGGTCCTGGGGGACCCGCCTTGCACTTCATTATATGTTAGCTACTCAACTTACCACTTACCCCCGGCTCCGCCGCCGCCAAACCCGCCGCCGCCGAAGCCTTTAAAGCCGCCGGAGGAACGTGAGCTTGAGGATCCAGAGCCACTTGATGATGAGGATGAAGATCTTTGAGCCGCCTGCTGCTGACGCCTACGTTGCGCGCGAGCGGCATCTTCCTTGTCTTCTTCGGCTTTTGCTTCCGCTCGTTTGGAGAGAGCAATGCCTTCATGCACGAGAGTGAGTACAAAGACCCAGTCCACGAGCGGCTTGGAAGCTTCTAACTCAGCCTGATCATGCTTTTCTTGTGCAGACCTAAGCAAGCTCTTGGCATTGTCCTCGACATCCGAATCGTTAACTTCCCTCTTAGCAACAGACAGTGCCGACTCAAGTTCAGCGAACTCATCAGGATATGCTTTGCGGGCAGTCAGCGTCTCTCTTTCAAGGTCAGCTGCCTGCCGGTGCGAGGATTGTATCGCAACACATTGACGCGAGAGTGTAGAAACCTTCTCATGGAAGGACTCCAAAGTCGACACGTCATGAGCCTGACTGAGATCAAGGGTCTTAACTTCGACCTTCAACATCTCTATATCAGACACCATGCTTCCAAATCGTACGCTCGCAAGCGCTTCAGACGGAAGTATTGTTTCCAGTCGACCAATAGTCTCTCTATGCTTGTGAAGCACAGGATCCAAAGCGGCAATCGCCTTTGGTAGTTCGTGGAACATGGTGACCGCTTCAGTAGAGCGCGTAGCAAAGGCTGACAACTCGTACCTCACTTGTGTGAGTGCCAGTCTCAGATACTCTGCTATGTTAGCGATTTGATCACTGTTGTCATCCACGCCATCCACGCGAGAAGCGAGCATTGCTTTTAGTGTTGCTGTCGAAGTAGAAAGCTCTTCAAGCTCAGCTGCAGTAAGCAGCGTATCCACACGATCGCCAGCGCCGGTAAGTGCAGAAAAACGCGTCTTCACATCATGTAGCAGCTGCGCTGCCGTCTCTACCGAATTCTTGGCGCCCTGGCGATAGGCCGCAACTTTTTCAGACAAGCTGTCAAAGAGCGACATAGCGCCAGACGTGGAAGCAAGCAGCGTTTCCATTTTTGTCATACGCTTTTCAAGCAACGTCAGGTTTTTTCGCTTCAACGGCGGGAAGTCCTTAAGAACTACCTGCAGCTGTGCTTCTGCACCGGCACAAACGGCCGCGGCGGTATCCGCCTCAGACAGAATCCAGGCCGGGAGTTGGCTCGTTCGTTCGTCGGCACTCGCCAGCGGATTTTCACTAAACCGCTTAGCTTGTTCCGTGATTGAATCTTGAGCTGAACGCAAGGTGCTCTTAATTTGGTCGAGTCTCTTATTTTCCGCTTCCCGACGCTTCAAGAAACGCCGCACGCGGAAGAACCCAAACACCGTAAGTGCGAGAGTAAACAGCGCACCCAGGAAATTACCCAGACGCTCATAGAACAGCGCGCGAGCAATGATTTTTTCACCCGCTTCTTTCTGAGCTTGCTGTCTTTTCGTCACGATAAGCTCTTGCTGCTCCGCCGGCGAAAGCATGCCGATATGAGCGATGATCTTGTCGACCATCGCCTCGATACCGCCACCATAGTCACCAGCTTTGAAATAATCCGGCAAAATTTCGTTGCCATAGCGAGCCGCGGTATGGTCAACCAAAAATGCGCCGACTCCGTAGCCGGTATCAATACGCCATTCTCGCTCGTTGGGAGCGACAACAAACATGATGCCGTTATCGTTACCCTTCTTGCCCACGCCCCAGCTTTGCGCCAGGCCAGTTGACCACGATTGGATATCGCTTCCATCAAGCGACGGGGTCGTGACCACGGCGATTTCCATCGTCGTGACTTTTTCGAAGTCAGCAATTTTTTGCTCGATAACCGCTTCGCGTTCATCAGGAATGATGTCCGCAAAGTCGTTGACGTAGCCACGAGGCTCAAGGTCAGCCGGAGCTGCACCCATGAGCAAAATGGCCAGGAGTCCCAGCAACATCGAACGAACCATAGTTCTCTCCTCTAGTATGAGTAGTTGTAAAAGACCTGCCTAAAGAGCAGTGTAAATCCAAATTAAAATACAATCTTTTTGTACAAAAGTCAATGAATGCCTTGTGGCTCAACTCTTTGTAAACCTACAAGCTGTAGCTTGGAAATATAAAAATCCGCAAGCGTACTTGCGGAAAAATGAGGTAGGTGCCGGGCGCGCGCTATGCGCTCACCCGACCCCATTGTGACTAGGAAAGAAATCGCATCGTAAGGTGTGTCACCACATTTCCTTCTGTGATCTCTTCGAATTTCTCGGTCAAAGCCAGACCTTCATAGGTCAGATAAATCCCCATTGGTCTGATAATTCCTCCGAGGACAGTGAGCCAAGCGGGAGTAATATGCCCCATATACTGGTCACGTACCAGACCTCCAACCAGGGGAGCGAGGACTTCCGTCACGACCACCTCCTCCTCCTTGGTAAAGACCATCCTAATTTGGGAGTGCTCATGCTTTCCCTCGATTGTATCGGCCACTCGAAATATACCGATCAATTGTTCTAGGAGTGAGGCCTCTTCGAACCTGGAATGCAGGACAGGCAACTCAGCCAGTCCCAGATGGGCGTAACCTTCGCCGGTAGCAGCAAACTTCATTCAAACCTCCTGTACTGTTCTCTGATAAAATACATCATATATCATAATTGTCAATGTTTATAGCTTTCCTATCCCTATAGCACCTATGCTATATTGCTATCAATATGCAAGATATTGGAACCCGCATTGCGGATGTGCGCGAGACGCTCGGACTTACTCAAACAGATTTAGCTAAAAAATTAAAGACCACCCAAAGTGCGATAGCACGCATTGAAAGTGGTAAGCAAAATGTAAGTGCGGATATGCTCAAGCGCATCGGTAAGGCACTGGGGAAAAACCTCATCACTCTCTCCCCTGGCACGGTCAACGTACAAGTAAATGGTGGCAAGAAACTAGCTGGTACCATCCAAACCAATACTTCTAAAAACGGTGCGGTAGGTCTTCTTTGTGCTTCCCTTTTAAATAAAGGTACCACCACCCTTCACGGCATGCCGCGTATTGAAGAAGTTCATCGACTGATTGAGGTCTTGCAAAGTATCGGCGTAAAAGTCGAATGGATTACAAACTCTGTTCGCATTACCCCACCAGAGAAAATTAATCTCGCTAAAATCGACGTTGAAGCTGCCAAAAAGACTCGCAGCATCGTGATGTTCATCGGACCACTCATTCACCGCATGAATAATTTCTCGCTTCCACAATCTGGCGGCTGCAAGCTTGGTAGCCGGACTGTCCGTCCGCACTTCTATGCGCTCGAGGAATTTGGCGTCAACATCGAAGCTACCGAAGATGCCTACAAAGTAAAAGTTGCTCCAAAGTGCCCGAGTGAGATCATTCTCTATGAGTCTGGCGACACCGTGACCGAGAATGCGCTCATGGCGGCTGCACTCGCCCACTGCACCACCACTATAAAATACTGTTCCGCCAACTACATGGTGCAAGAAATGTGTGTATTCTTGCAGCACCTTGGTGTCACCATTGAGGGTATCGGCACCACCACCCTCACCGTCACCGGCATTCCAGAAATAAAGAAAGATATCGAATACTATCTCGCCGAAGATCCGACCGACACGATGTTTTTCCTCGCCGCTGCGATCGTGACTAATTCCTCCCTCACCCTTACTCGCTGCCCGATTGAATTCCTTGAGCTTGAACTCCTCACTCTCAAGAAAATGGGTTTCAAGTATACCCAGTCAAAACCATACCTAGGTAAGAATGGCCACGTGAAGCTAGTTGATATCACCACGAAGCCGTCAAAGCTCGTCGCTGCGGCCGATAAAATCCACTCTCGCCCGTATCCGGGCATCAATGCCGACAATCTTCCTTTCTTTGCAGTGATTTGCACCCAAGCTGCTGGACAAACCCTTATCCATGACTGGATGTATGAGAAGCGTGCCATCTACTTCACTGAGCTTGATAAGCTTGGAGCTGAGACCGTCCTTGCAGACCCGCACCGAATCTATATAACTGGCCCAAGCAAACTCCGTGGCACCGAACTCATCTGCCCACCCGCCCTACGCCCAGCCACCATCCTACTCATTGCGATGCTCGGCGCCCAAGGTCGCTCGGTCCTGCGCAACATCTACCGTATCAACCGCGGCTACGAAAAGCTAGTCGAACGACTAGAGTCCCTAGGTGCCGACATCAGTTATCTTGACGAGTTTTGATTTTTCTGCATAATTGCACAAGTGTCTGTCACCAACGTTCCATAATAAGGAGTGATCTATGCGATACGTAGTCCTTGCGTCGAAACATCTTAACTCTAGTGATGTAGAAAGAATGGGAAAAACCTCATATATAACACATTGGCCACACGGGGAAGGTAAAGATCTCGAAACACTCGTCAATGATGCATTATCCGAGGGAGCGACCTTAGCAGGCGGAGTGACTGCTAATGGCGATATATACGCACAAGCAGTCATTTTAGTCAGAGTTAGTTGACTTGATCCTCGCCCACCAAAAACTGCCCAGTCTTATGATCGGGCGGTTTTTCTTTTAAGTGAATCAGCAAAAAAACCTTTCAATCGATTGAAAGGTGTTTATATCCTGTCTACCTATCATGTATGATAGGTAGACGTTTTTCAAACTGGGCAACTATCCTCCACCCCACCTCTTGGCTAACTCGTAATAGTCGGACTCATCTTCGGCACAAGGCTGTTTTAAAAATGTACCAGCGATAATTTCCTTCGTAGTGCTGATAATTGTTTGTTTCAATTCCTCGATTTCTTCGTCAGTTATAGTAAACGATTCTTCCTTGATACCACCCTTTCCGTCTGATTCGATAAAAGACAAGACTCCCTCGCGACACAAATAACGTTCATCATCATGCAGTGAGAGTAACAACGCGTAAAAAACCAGCTGTCGTTTGTAGCCGCCATCTGAATCTTTAGTATTTCCTTCGATTACATTCCGCGACTTTGGTTTGCCAGTTTTATAGTCCACCACGCGCAAGGCATACCCGTCGTCACCAATATCAACTCTGTCTAGGTTTCCAGTCAGAACCAATTCAGGAAGTTCAGAAATACCAGTCGGTAAATGCACCCTGACCTTAAACTCCTCTTTAGTAGTCTTGGGAAGACTTTTCGCCATATGCGGCACATAGGTCATCAGTGCCTCAAAACCCTTTTCCAACAAGCTCACGTACTCTTGTGTATTCACTGGCAACTTATTGAGGGCAGTCTCAAGTTTTTTCTTTATTTCAGTATCACTCGGCAGAGTGCCATTTTGCGTATGGTGACGCGTCACATATTCGAGTACCGCGTGCATCGCCGTACCAAACTGCATATGGACCGCCTGGGTCTCGGGAATGCGCAGGACATTACGGAAGAAGTAATCCCATGGACTCTTAAGGTAGTTGTTAAGCGAGGTCGCCGAAAAGCCGCGCTCAGCGAGTAGTCTCAAAAGTAGTTGGCCATCAATTGCGGGTGGCTCGGCTGCATGCTCGAGAATTGCGACAGGATCAAACTTGGCATCTTCGGCACTGGTGTCACAAAGTGTCACTAGTGATTCATCAATTTCTTCTAACAGGCGCGCCGGAATCAGTTCCTTCCCAGCCATATTGGTTCCGGCAGAAGACAGGCAGAGAGTATGTTTCGCTCGCGTCATGGCTACGTACAATAGCCGGCGCTCATCTTCGATAAATTCATGTTCCATGCCAGGAGTGTGTGATTGCAGCGGAATATCAAAATACTTTTTCTTGGTCGCTCCATTCCAG
>JAYVBM010000008.1:0-24689 GCA_043750495.1 Minisyncoccota bacterium
AATCTACCAGCTACCGGTGTCACCGACATCGAGATTCCAGCTCAAAAAGCCGGAAGTGCCTTTGAAGGACTTTGTGGTATGGGCATGTATCGATTTGAGATTGCGTTCAAGTAAATTCATGTATAACAAAAACAGCTCCAAAGTGTGGAGCTGTTTTTGTATGCGTCTCGTACTAGCACGACTTGGCGGAGACAAGAGGAGCTTCGGTCACTACTTATTCAAATGAGTAGTCATGTGGGAGTTTACTCACACATGAGCTGCGAATGCAGGATAAGAAAGCTTACTTACATGACCAGTATACCTTTTGGATATATCCTCCTTTCAGTCGAATCTACATCAAAAGCTTTTCGAATCCCCTCTTCTCTGTAAATACAACAAACCCCAACAAAGCTTTGTGCCAGGCCTGGGCGGGTACTGAGTAATGTAGAAGAGAGGAATTTCGGTCTCTACGAGACCAGTATCCCAATTGGCTGGACTGATACGCTTCGCTTTCAGTCCAGCTCAATCGGGCTTCGAATCCTCGCGTAAAGTGTGTCCCACACACTTTACTTCTTCTCCGCCCAACAAAATAACCGCCTTACAGGCGGTATTTTATATGGGCGGAGAAGAGAGGATTCGAACCTCCGGGGGCTATTCACCCCACTTCCTTAGCAAGGAAGCACGATAGACCACTCTGACACTTCTCCGTAGGTGTTTGGTTTTTGTTACATATAGTAACCTGTAGAGCTTTGGCATATTAACCACTAATTCGTAATAGTCGCCTGACGACTCCTTTACTCATTGGGCACTCTGGTCCAGCGATTTTCTCATGGAGAGAAAAAATCGGGACATAAATTCAATATAGTCACTACGTTCCTTATTTCATTCAACACTTCTCCTCTTTGCTCTCTTTGCTGCTGTGCCGGCTAGAATACCATAATTGGTTGGGTGATTCTAGTTTGACTTATAGAGGATTGTTTGAGAAGGTATCGACAGATTGTATAGGAGACACGTAATGAAAATGACGCACCAAGACATCCACGATATAAAAGTCGCGTATGTCGCGAAGCTTGGCAAGCACCTTGCCTGGCCGCGCGAGCAGCTATGGGAATTGGTCCACAAACTCTGGCCAAAAATTCAAGAGCTCAGCAATGAAAACGGTGGCGACATCGAGCAGTATCGCATCCAAATGTCAGAACTCGCCAACATCATTAGTGCGATCATCTGCGGCGATCACAACGTTGAATTTCATACTGGTCCTGACGCTGTGCTACAGACACTACCGCTTATAGGTATGTGTTCGGCGGTAACCAGTCAGTTCCAGCCAGGCTACGCTTTGGCAAAAATCAAACCGGACATATCTTTTAAACGAACCGTCCCGGTCGGCGCTCACGTCACCATGACTGCAAGGAAAAAGTCTGAACGGGGACCTGTGATGACTTTCGAACTTACGGCCCAGGTAGAGGGTGGACAGGAATTGTTCGCAGCTCCTCGTATACTCACGATGTTCCAAATCCCCGACTCGCCCTCAGGCTAGTCACTACTCACCCAACAGGTCACCTGGCCGCGCTGGGTGATTTGTTTTATAAACAGCTACTTTACTTGCAAAGTCTTAACACCTCTGCTACATTGTTCGTACATGCGAACTTTGAAGAAACCTAAAGCTCGTATCTCTCCTGCCCGCGAAGACTACATTAGAGCGATTTATTTGTTGCAAGAAGCAGGAGAGGAACCGGGGATTGTAGAAATCGCTAAACGCCTCAAATTAAGTAAGTCCACTGTCTCAGAACGAATCAAGGAACTGACGACAGACGGACTCACCATCTCAAAACCTTATTCGACGATTTCACTTACTAAGGAAGGGTATGCGCTCGGCAAAAAGATGACCTACAAGCACCGCTTGATTGAAGTCTTCTTATATCAAACGTTAAAACTCCCAAAAGAACTCGTACACAACGAAGCCGAACGGCTCGAACACGCCTTTAGTGATAAGGCGATCGAACTACTCGACACATTCCTTAAACATCCAACCCACGACCCGCACGGATCACTAATTAAAAAGTAAACTCATGAAAAAATACCTACCCTACGCACTAGTTGCGTTCATTCTAATTTCTCTCGCTTATATCGTTTTTGAACGTCGCTCGCCACAAGAAGCAGCGGTAATTTCAGCGACGCAAAACGACAAGATCGTGGCTCTGAGTACCTTTACAATTATTGCCGACATGGTTGGCGAAGTTGGTGGTGACAAAGTCGACTCAATTTCTCTCACCAAACCCGGCGCGGAAATCCACGGTTACCAACCAACACCTGACGACCTGGTGCAGGCATCCAAAGCCGACATCATGTTTGAAAACGGCATGAACCTCGAAGTCTGGACCGAAAAGCTCCGCGCTAGTATTCCTGACGTGCCGGTCACTAAAGTAAGCGATGGCGTGCAGGTACAATATATCGCCGAAGATGCCTATGCTGGCAAGCCCAACCCTCATGCTTGGATGTCACCAGCACAAGGTCTAATCTACGTTGAAAATATCCGTAAAGGACTCACTGCCGCAGCGCCAGAACATGCAGACTACTTCGCTGCGCGCGCCGAAGCGTACTCAAATGAAATACGTGCAGTTGATACACAACTTGAAGAAGCACTCAGTCAGCTTCCCGAAAATAACCGCGTGCTCGTAACTTGCGAAGGTGCATTCTCATACCTCACCAATGACTATGGTCTGACAGAAGAATACCTATGGGCGATTAACTCAGAATCGCAAGGCTCACCACAGCAGGTGGCAAAAATCATTGAAGTGGTAAAGGCCAAACAAATTCCTGCCGTCTTCTGTGAAAGTACCGTTGAACCGCGTATTCAACAAGAAGTAGTGTCAGCCACTGGCGCTCGTCTTGGAGATGTTCTCTTTGTGGACTCACTCTCAGACGAGTCAGGTCCCGCTTCAACCTACCTAAAACTTCTCAAGCATACGGCAGACACCATCATTACCGGACTCACTACTTCATCATAAACATGAAAGACATCGCCATCTCACTTGAAAATGTGAACGTTCGCTACGGTAATAATGTGGCCTTAGAGAACGCCTCTATCAAAATCCCCTACCACTCCTTCACCGGTGTGATTGGTATGAATGGCGCCGGCAAGTCGACGCTCTTTAAAGCCATCATGGGGCTAGTGAAGCCAACTACCGGTACTGTTACTATCTGCGGTGACGACCCATACACAGCTCAAAAGCACGGACACGTCGCCTACGTCCCCCAAAGTGAACTCGTCGACTGGGACTTTCCTGTCTCTGTCTACGACGTTGTCATGATGGGTCGCATCGGCACGCAAAATGTTTTCAAAATAGCCAACGATGTTGACCACGCGGCGGTGAAAACCGCCCTAGAGCGCGTCAATATGACAGAGTTTAAAGCTCGTCAAATCGGTGAACTTTCTGGCGGACAAAAGAAACGTGTTTTTGTCGCTCGGGCTTTAGCCCAAGGAGCCGACATCCTACTTCTGGACGAACCATTTGCGGGACTAGATGCCACCACAGAAAAATCCTTGATCGCACTATTCATTGGACTCAAGGAAAGTGGCAAGACTATAATCATCGCCACTCACGACCTACTCTCACTACCCGATACATGTGACTATGTGGCTTTAGTGAAATCAACCATCATCGCCTATGGCCCCACCAAAGAAGTCTTTACCCGCGAACTAGTAGAGAAGACTTTCGACGGTACTCTTAACCACGTAACTTTTGCTTAGCGTATGGACATCATTTCTTTTTTTGTAGAACCATTGCAGTATGCCTTTATGTTTAAGGCAGTACTCGTGTCTACTATCGTCGGTGTAGCTTGTGCTATCTTATCTTGCTTCTTGGTACTCAAAGGATGGTCGCTTCTAGGCGATGCTATTTCTCACGCAGTACTCCCAGGAGTGGTGCTTGCCTACATGCTCGGCATTCCCTTTGGGCTCGGGGCGTTTGTATTTGCCATGCTCGCTGTGACTCTAATTGGGTTTATCAAAACTAACACTAAGATCAAGGAGGACGCTGTGATGGGAATTGTGTTCACTACTCTCTTTGCACTCGGACTGATGCTGATTTCAAAAATTATCAGTTCGGTGGACCTTACCCACGTCCTGTTTGGTGAAGTACTTGGCATCTCTGATGATTCTGCTTGGTACACCTTTAGTATCTTGGCGGCAGTGTCACTAGTTGTTCTAGCCTTCCAGAGAATTTTCCTAGTATTTTGTTTTGACCCAACCCATGCCCAATCTCTTGGCTTGCCTGTTCGTTTCATTCACTACGCCTTTCTTTCACTCTTGGCCGTCACCATCACTGGCTCAATTCAAACAGTTGGTATCATCCTCGTGATCGCCATGCTTATTACTCCCGGTTCAACCGCGTTTCTTCTCACCAAGAAGTTTTCTACTATGCTGCAGATCGCGGTAGCGATTAGTGTGGTGAGTTCACTAGTCGGTGCGTACTCTAGTTACTACTTCAATATTGCGACCGGTGGCACTATCGTATTTGTTCAAGGTTGTATCTTCCTCGCCGTCTTCACTTACCAGACGATCCAAACCAACCTCAAGAATCGCGAACAAACCCGAATAGCGACTGCTTAATCTAATTAAAAAAAGTCCCACAAACGGGACTTTTTAGAATCACTGGCGCGCCGCTCCTTAGCGCGTCAGTGATTTTATTTACGACATCCTATTCCTTGGGACTCTGAATGAATACTTCGACCTCTAGTGGCTTAGCCGCCAACTCACCGTCGGCAAACACTCGGCCGATGCCTTTGACTTTTGTTCGGAGTTTACCGATGTGCAAACGAACTATACTGACCTCAAAGACAAGTTCTTTGGTTTCTGGAGTAACTGGATGGAAGAATTTCCCGTTACCAAACTCAAGAGCAAACCCCTGTCCCTTTACACCGTGTGCGGCAGCGTACAATCCAGCCAGTTGAAAAAACTGATCCATCAGAGTCATGCCTGGCATGACCGGTCGTCCCATAAAGTGATCTTTAAAAATGTCCTCGGCGCGTTTTAAGTTACCCTTAGTACGAATAAAACCGACGATGCCCTCAGCGTTTGGAGCGCCACACTTTGTGACTTCATCGACTTTGTCAAATAGTCGCAAGGGACCACAAGGAATGACTGATATACCACTGCCAGCCTGACATATCATGTCGAGCGCTGAGGCACTTATCTCTGACCAAAATGTATCACTACGCACCTTAACCTCTTCCTGCCGATACGGCTCTAAGACGACTGGTTATCAATTCCGTCCGTACCATACCAGAATATATACAAAGGTAAAGTGCTAAGGAAAAGTCCTACAAACTAGTAGATAGTTTATTGACAATAACTAAATAGTATGTATAATAATATTTAGTTTCGGCTTCGTAAAGGATTACGAACATGCACATTGTTGCAATCATCGTCTGGGTTACTTTTGTTTTTATCGTTTCATTTTGTGGACGTGAATTAACTATGACCTGGAACAATCGCATTGTCCCTGACACTGTTTCCAATCGCCTGATTGGCTCCACACTGTTCTTTCCGGCGGTCGGTCTCGTCTTCTGGGTTCTGGGTGCCGTCGGTAAGTTCATGATCTCCCCGATTGTCGCTCTCTTCTAGACGGGAGTGAAACAAAACCGCTTGGCCAAGGCCAAGCGGTTTTCTGCGTTTATTTTTTCTTTACTCTTATCGCACTAGCAACAGTCTTCACTAGGCCAGGGGTCATGACGGGGGGAATAACGTTGTCGGCGGTTGGTTTTTTGATAAGCGAAGCAATCTTCTTGGCGGCTTCGAGTTTCATGTTATCGGTGATTTCGTTCACACCATTATCAAGAGCGCCACGGAAGATACCTGGAAACGCTAGTGAGTTATTGATTTGATTAGGAAAATCAGATCGGCCAGTAGCGATCACTACGGCACCCGCTCGCCTCGCGTCCTCTGGCATTATTTCTGGAATCGGGTTCGCCAGCGCAAACACAATCGGACCCTTGGCCATCGTCTCGATATGTGCGCCAGCAATCGTCCCAGGCCCCGAGACACCAATTATCACATCAGCACCCGCTGCTACTTTCATCACGTCGCCTTGAATTTTTCGGGGATTAGTCATCTGGGCCAACTCACGCTTATAGCCATCTAGTGCCGGGCGACCGACAGCGAGCGCACCTTTAGAGTCAGACACTATTACATCTGTGATGCCAGCTTTCAAAAGAAGGAGCGCAATCGCGCGACCCGCGGCACCCGCGCCAACAACTACTACTTTGAGTGACTCAAACTTTTTCTTCACTACCTTTGAAGCATTAATGAGTCCTGCCAATACGACAATCGCTGTTCCGTGTTGATCGTCATGCATTACTGGTATGTTGAGCTCAGCTTTGAGGCGGTTTTCAATATAAAAACAATTTGGCGCAGCGATATCTTCAAGATTGATTCCACCAAACCCAGGCGCAATCGCTTTCACCACCCTGATGATTTCTTCTGGGTCCTGCGTATCAAGCACAATCGGAAACGCATCGACGTTGGCCATCTCCTTAAAAATAGCGCACTTACCTTCCATCACCGGCAGAGCACCTAGTGGACCAAGATTACCAAGACCAAGTACAGAAGAACCATCACTCACTACTGCGACAGTATTACGCTTGATGGTGTACTCGCGCGCATCCTGAGGTTTCTTTGAAAGATGTAGTGACACCGCACCCACCCCTGGCGTATACATAGTGCTCCAATCGTCTCGCGTCTTGAGTGGGCCTTTACTGACCACCTCCAACTTTCCCTTAAGTTTCTTGTGTAGCGCCAGCGCCATTTTATTAAAATCTTTTTTGGTTTCCTTTTTTGGTGTTGCCATAGAGGGTACAGTATACCCCAACACTAACTTTAGCGTAGTTTTGCTGTATCTTAAAATTAATTTAGCATACACAGATCTACCTAATTTATTGAATCGCTTGGTGTGCTATTTCACAAAACACAAGCAACACTAAAGTTAGTGTAGGGGTATACGCCAACCAAAAATTCTCACCAGGCAATTTACACAAAAAAAGACCACCATGTTGTATTTCAAACATAGTGGCCGTGTAGGTGGCGGACGCAAGCGTCCGCCACCCCAGGTTACGCGTTCCCCGCCGGGGTTGCCGCAGCGAGCATCGCCTGAGCGAGCGCACCGCCACCGTTCTGGCAAGCTTCCTTCGCCAAAGCAGCGAGATCGGCCGGAGCCTCCTCCACCGGCTCAGGAGCCGACTTCGATTCCTTCCGCACCCGCTTGGCCTTCGGCTTCGCGGTAGCTTCGGCTTCGGGCTTCGTCACCTTCTTCCGCTTCGCCTTCGCAGGCTTGGCTTCGACTTCCGGCGTAGTCACCGCTTCCTCGGTGGAGGCGGTTGCTTCAGCAGCGACCACTTCCCCCGATTCGGCAGCTTCGACCGCAGGGACTTCGCGTTCGGGCGCCAACGCAACCAGTTCCCTGATCAACGCAGTTGCCTTGCCACGATAGTCGCCGGTCTCGTACGTGAAGGTGGTACCTTTGCGATACTTCTTCTTGAAGTTATCGCGCAGACCCTCCGCCACGGTCGAGATGTGGAAACCGATCATCGAGTCGTCCTCCCGAAAGAGGATGCCGAAGCCCTTCGGATCGAAGTACTTCAGCCGGCCGACTTCGGTCACGACCGGATTCGCCGCGACGTAGTCAGCTTCGACCTGCATCCCCCATTCGCACGACGTCACCAGCGGACCCTGCGGTCCTTCGATGACGACCGCGCGCAGAGGCATTCCCCGACCCGGCTCGATGCCCGCCTCGCGACAGACCTTGCCCGGCAGATGTGCCACCGGCCTGGAGAAGGTATCGCCGCAGTGGACGCCACCAAACCCCTTTTCCGTGTTGTAGAAGGCGACGGTGGTGAGAATCACCGTTTCCTCCACCGGCTTGACCGAGATCAGGCTGGTGACGGCATGCTTGTACTGACCCTCCTTGTAGGTGGTCAGGTAGTCGATGCGCACTTCTGCGCCTTCGACCAGTTCGGCTTGCCGTCCCGCACACTTGGTGACGTGAATGAACACGTCAGCGTCCTTGGTGACGATGATGCCGAAGCCCTTCTCCTGAAGGAAGAACTTCACGACACCGGCGACGTTCACGTTGGTATTGGCCATGGTATTGCCTTTCCTTTTGCCGCCAGGATGGCGGACTTTGGGTCAAAATCAAACAACTTGCTGTGCAGCATAATATCATAATATATAGGTATTGTCAAGCATGAAAAAACCACCACATTGCTGTGATGGTTGGGGTGGTGGGAGCGAATTCTCCCACCACCCTGATGTACTTGAAGGGGTTACTTCCCCTTCCCCTTCTTGCCGCCGATCTGGCCGCCCTTGCCGCTACCGCCGCCCGATGCGCCCTTGGGGCACATGTTCGACGGATCGTTGGTCTTCTTGCCGGCGTTCGCGGGCATCGGGTGGCTTATCGACTTGCCGATCAGCGCCCGCGCTTCGGCCAGCGACAGCTTGCCGAGACCCTCGGTCGAAATGACCTTGCCCGACTCGCCCATGACTTCGAGCTGGTAGCCCAGGAAGTCGCGACCGAGAGTCACTTTGACCAGACGCTTGTCGCCGACACGGTCGACCGGCGTGCGGACTTCGGCCATGGCGGGCTTGGCGACCGACCTGACCCGCTTCGGCTGCTTGCCGAAGACCCACTCTCCGGATTCCAGCTTCTTGCGGATCGGATAGGGAATCATGGCGACCTTGGCGTAGATGATGGCGGCATCGAGACCCTTTTCGAGTCCGATCTGGTTCATGCGCGAAATCGACATGGTATGTCCTTCTCTCTTTGAGGAACGTGGAACTGTATTGGGTATATATTAGCATACTTAAACTGTATTGTCAAGTGTCTTAGCGTCCTTATTTTACAAGCCCGTTTGGTACAATTAGCCCACATGCAACTTGAAGACACGCTCGCCTCTCACTTTCGGATCGACACCATCCACCAAAAGGCTTTGCAGAAGCTTGGAATCGCTACAGTGGGAGAACTGCTCTACCACCTCCCGGCCAGGTACGAGGACATTAGTGAAGTGCAGTCAGTGGGTGGTCTGAGTAAAGGCCAAGACGCGATTGTGTATGGGCAACTCTCGGGACTAAAGACACGCAAAGCTTGGAAAAGTAAAATGCCGATTGCCGAAGGCTACGTTGAAGACGGTTCAGCCAAAATAAAAGTGATGTGGTTTAACCAGCCATACTTGGCCAAAATGTATAGCAACGGCATGTATGTAAAGTTGGCCGGAAAAGTTGCCGGCACTGAGACGACGCTCTATCTCTCAAACCCCGAAGTCGAACCACTGGATTCACTACCGATTGATCGCCACGACTCTATCTTCAAAGACACTGAAGGGTACGACGATACGCTCTATCCGGTCTACCGAGAGACCAAGGGTGTCACGAGCAAGTGGTTTTATCACACGGTACTTAAATGTTTTGAAAAAGGTATCTTAGAAAACATTCACGATCCGATTCCAGCTGACATTATCAAGAAATACAATTTGCCTGAACTCAAGACAGCGTTTATCTGGATTCATTCACCGAAAAAAGCCGATCATGCGGCCAGTTCACGCAAGCGCTTTGCGTTTGAGGAAGTGTTTTATATTCAAATCAAAAAAGCCCAGGAACGTGCCGCGGTAAGTGCTGCCAGTACCTACACATTTAACACCTCACCGGAGCATGCCAAGCAATTTGTCGAACGTTTCCCTTTCCCACTAACCAAGGCCCAAGACGACGCCATCAGAACTATACTCGGTGATTTCGCCGGCAACCACGCCATGTCACGTCTCCTTGAAGGAGACGTCGGCTCAGGCAAGACCGCCGTCGCTGCCACGACTGCCTACGCCGTCGCCACCTCTCGCCCTCCAGAAGGAACCAAGACCTTACAAAGGACCGGCCTTGGTAAGGGACTTTCTGGTCTTGATTACGGAAATTTGCAGGTGGCGTATATGGCGCCGACTGAAATCTTAGCCAAGCAACACTTTGAAAGTTTTATTGAATACTTCAAACATCTCCCAATTCAAATTGGTTTAATTACTGGTAGTGGCTGCCAAAAATTTCCGTCGAAATCCAATCCTGATAAGCCAACAAATATCTCCAAGGCCCAGCTACTCAAGTGGGTGCAAAACGGTGAAGTACCGATCCTTATCGGGACCCATGCCCTCATTTACAAGAGTGTGGAGTTCAAACACCTCGCCTACGTCATCATCGACGAGCAACACCGCTTTGGGACCAACCAACGCAAGAAGCTAGCCAAGAAAGACGCTCGGATGCCACACCTTCTCTCGATGACTGCTACACCAATTCCCCGTACCCTAGCTCTTACCATCTACGGTGACCTCGATATTTCGCTGCTGGACGAGATGCCCAAAGGTCGCAAGCCGGTGATTACCAAGATAGTCGCGCCAGCGCAGGTGGATGAGATGTATGACCATGTACGCAGCGAACTCAAGGCTGGCCGGCAAGCGTACGTGATTTGTCCGCGCATTGATGAACCAGACCCGGACAAACAGATGGCCGTACTTTCAAAGAGTGTGATTGCGGAAGCGGCCCGTCTTAAAAAGGATATTTTTAAGACGAGCAGAATCGAACCGCTCCACGGTAAGATGACTCCCAAAGAAAAAGACGACGTTATGCTGCGATTTAACAACCACGAAATAGACGTACTAGTCGCTACGAGCGTGGTTGAAGTAGGAGTGAACGTGCCAAACGCTACCAACATCATCATCGAAGGGGCCGAGCGGTTTGGCTTGGCCCAACTCCACCAACTCCGCGGCCGCGTCCTTCGCGGCACGCACCAGCCATATTGTTTTGTGGTGACCGAGAGTAAAAGTGAAAAAACCCGCGATAGGCTTAGGGCGCTGGCCACCGCCAAGAACGGTTTTGAACTCGCAGAACACGACCTCACCTTCCGCGGCAGTGGCGAACTCTACGGCGCCAAACAATCAGGCCTCTCTGACCTAGGCATGGAAGCCATCAAAAATCTAAAGTTGGTAGAAGCCGCCAGAAACGAAGCTAGGCATCTAGTATACATAAACCCCGACTTAAGTAAAAAATTCCCTCTCATACACCTACGGGTAGAGAAAATCGGCGAAGCATTGCATATGGAGTAAGTATATCAACTTACTTCCGACTTCCTTTCTGCAACTCTTTGGGGTAAAACAAAAAGAATGTGCCCTAACATTTGGACAAAATCTATCGCTTGTTTTGCTTCTTCAATAGTCACATGTGGGTTATCTTCGTCAGAATGTCTAGGTCTATTTGAACCAAGACGAACTTCATGCGCCCACTCTCCCATTTCTGGTGTAAGTATATTTTTCTTAACGGCGGTATCAATACGGGAATAAACAGTACCGTCAGACAAGCCCTTTGCCTGCAGCATAGCGTCAACGGCTGAACCAGCTAGCATCACACACCCGTCAGGAGACTGAATACTATTTACTGCTTGGTTCAAATAGTTTCCAGCTTTTTCTGGTAAATCTCCCGCCACTTGTGGTGCGGAAGGATAAAGTTCTGAAAGATGGACATCCTGCAGATCATGACCTACATCTACCGAAACTGCCATAGCGACATTGCTACATGAAGCACACTGATACAAGTTCCATTGTCGACGATTGGAAAGATGTCCAGAGGTTTTGGTCATTCTGGGATGTGCAATATTACAGTGTGGGCAACGTTCGATATTCAAGAGCTCATGGGCTGTCATTACAATAGTCATTACAGCATTATACGCTCCACCTATAAACTCGCAATAAACTCCTCTAAATTTTGCCCTACCAGGATGGCGTCGGTGGTGGGGTCTACGTCCTTGATGGTACGGATATTACTGGCTTGGACTAGGTAGCCTTGGTGTGTGGCGCGAGCGGCGGCGAAGTCATCACTTTTAAGAGCGCCGGTTGTTAGGTCACGACTGTTCCAGACAGCGGATGTGCCTAGCGGGAGCGAGCGGAGCTCGGCCAAGGTATAAGGTTCGATTAGACACTGTTCTAGGTGGATGGCCGGTATCCGCCCCACCACCAGCACCTTGTCAGCACCTAGCGCGAGAGCGCGCTCTATTTCCTCATCGGTGGAGTGGATGCCTTTGGCGAGAATAGGTTTATCTGTCATTGCTCGCGCGCGGGCCAGTAGCTCAAACGAACCGCCCCACTGCGGGTCGGTATGGATGGAGAGCATGTCGCCATAAGCATTGGCCACTTCAAACAGTTCCTCCCAACTTTTCTCGGAACGAAAGCCAAAGGGCGACTGGATTTTTACTTCGGCTATCAAAAGTGGCTTGCTCATAGAAAGAGTATACGAAATAATGGATTCGAAACAACTTCCGCCTACCGTTCGCACCCAGCACAGGACATTTCCTCCTGTCTCAGGTTGACATTTAAAGTCACTACTCCTATCTTGTACTTAGCAAAGCAGCGTTCTTCTATACAGAGGAGGTAGCGTATGTCCGATCCGATTCTCTTCTCCAAATTCACCGGCCTTACTATCAAAGTCATCCCCCGCCGAGGAAATCCTTGTGCTCGACCCGAAGACGTGAGGCATTACCAACCTGGCTACCGACGTATTTCAATCAATAACACGTCGGGGCACTGGTGTTCTTCAAAGCTCTGGATATACTTTGACCTTGTCTCGGTAAATCCAACTTGGGACGAAAGGATAAAACGACGTAACGACGGAAGATTCATTGAGGTTAGCCCCGATGATGTCATTATGGACGTCAAATACGTCTGTGAAAAGGCTCCTGAACAAATCTCTGACATCATCGAGATTTACATACAATCACTTCGTACTCGTGAAGCAAAGTGTGTGAGTATTTCTATGACACAAAGTTACGATTTTGTAGGAATATCGCACTTTGGATAGATCAGTGGCACCCCAGGGGTGCCACTTTTTTTATTGACAGCAGGCCTACATAACCTACACTGTACTAAGAAACGATCATCACAGGGAGCGTGGCAATGCAGCAACCACAATATGCTTCAAAAACAACTGACGGGGTACGACTGGAAATTGAACCCTTATTTCCAAAGTCCTCGTCAATGAAAGTGACGATAGAGGGCACTGGTAAATCAAAGCACATCAGAGAATTTACGGCGAAGATTGCATTTATTACGCCACCGTACCACTACGTCGAAGAGAATTGTACTGTCATCGCAATCCCGAACGGCAGTCGTCTTATAAAAGCCGACGTGGGGTTTGATTACGAAAACCCAGACGAGCCCGACCCATTCAATATGTGGGTGGTGGCAGAACTTGCATTCTGGTGCAAGACAAGTGAGCCTTTACTTTGTCTTAGGATTGTCTGCGTCAAGGCGATAAATCAAGAAGTAATGGAAACGACGCTCACACGCCCAGACGGTGTGACCTCCCATTGACTCTCGGCGCCCACTTCATGGGCGCCGTTTTAGTTGACAAATACGCGATTAGAAAATATTGTAGGAAAAGAAACTATTCTGGAGTATTTCAGCATGGATGTTCCTATTTACAGTTTCAAACTTCAAGGTATGGAAATCCATGTCTTTAAATACGAAGCCAGTCCTCATGACAGAGAAACACTATCGAGTCGCTACTACAGTGGTTACCAGGAAGTACAGCTAGTGTACACGAAAGAACATCTATTCGTGAATCCCGAAACATTCCGCTTCTTGTTCCTGCGACCCCTTACTTCCACCGATCCCCGGTTTGAACCAGACGGTGATGTATATGTTTTCACTGTTTCTGGTGAAATGATGAATATTAAATTTGTGCATGACGCACAATACAATATGCGTATAAGTGGAGTGAGTGGTGCAGACCTGCTCACGATTCGTTCCATTGGTGGAGAAGACGAAAGAACGGAAAGGTTTGTCGTACAGCACGGTAAGGGCATTCTGGTCCCTCGCGATATGGAATGTTCCTAACAAAAGCGGCGCCCCCAGAGGTGCCGCTTTTTTGTTGCCAACTTTTGACATATATACAAAATTCAGTATAGTTGTCGCAGTTTAGTCCCTTTAGGAGAAGTCTTATGGAGCGTTCAAATGCTTCTTTGTCGCCACACACGAGCTGCCTGGCACAGCCCCAAGTGGACGGTCCGCCAAATATTAAAGTCACTGTCGACGCCTACGAGCATGACTCACGCATAACGATGCTTACTTTCACTAACACAGGAAACACCGCAGCGCCGCAAAAACTCAAAAAGGCTGCCCTGGTTCCTGCCGGTGTACCTGCACACATTTTGCGGATGATGGGCGATGTACAGATATACCCTGTCTTCATGGATAGCGAGGTAAAACGGGTACTAATCACTGTCGGTGTTCATAGAATGGGTTGGAGGGACGTCGACGTCCTGACTGCGGCCGTCGACCTGGTCTCTGTTCAAGAAGGCTCTCAGCGCATCATCCATGGCTGCTCGGAGTTCGACTAAAAACACATATCCAACGCGGCGCTCACGGGCGCCGCTTTTTCTTTTTACATGTCTTATAAAAACGAATGGCCGCGAGGATAAGCTCGCGGCCAAGTTTTAACTTTTTGTGAGGGGGTTAGCCTCGACCTACTTCTTAATCCCACATTATGGGACCAGTTAGGTCTTGAGATATTGGATCACCTCCTTTCCGTCTGTGTGGGAATCTGCGCTCTCGGCGGGCCAATTGCGTGGTTCTTCACGACGGATCCTTTCTAGCAAGGAAAGGGGTGGACGTGGTGACTGTTGAAGATCCTTGCTAATTTCATTTATACATTTGTTTGTAAAAATAGGCAAGACAAGACCTGTGATTGTCTCCTTAGGCTAGGTGCGGTATAGTTTCAGTCACCAACAAGGATTAATCCTTTTTCGGGAACCGCCTGTATGAAAGTCATACAGGCGCTCGCTCGGGAAACATGCAAGCAAGCTTTCACGTTATCCCTCGCTCCCGCCTGTAGCTCAGTTGGTAGAGCGCGGAGCTTATACCTCCGTGGTCCTTGGTTCGAGTCCAAGCGGGCGGACAACGTTAAGAAAACCTTAAAGCCGTGCTTCTGCACGGCTTTAACTACTTACAGTTTTTTAGTTGTCCGAGGCGGAGCCATGTTTTCTGCTCTAACCAGAGCATAAAACAGGCGAGCCGGGCTCGCAAGCACTTACCAGAATTGGAACGTAGTGAACAATTATAGTTAGTGACTTGTGACGACAAAGAATTTTTCTCTCTCATATACCTCCGTGGTCCTTGGTTCGCAGATCGCTTTTTTGCGGTAAACTTGCTTTTTCCTCCTAATGCCTTAAGATTAAATTTTAGAACAACTAAGATGGAGATATGGCATGTGGCTTACCCCAAAGCACGTCGTAAGTGTCGACAACTTTGACTCTGCCAACGAGTTGTGTAGGTTTTTTGAAAGAGTCGTGCGCATAAAGTACGCGCATGAAGCGAATAGACGCTTTGATGTGTGCAGTGAGTACCACGATTTGCTTCGTAGACAAGTGATGGCTTCTTTATTTTACCAGCCGTCGACACGAACGAGATTTTCGTTTGAATCGGCTATGGTGCAACTTGGCGGCAGTGTGATTGGTACCGAAAACGCCAAGGAATTTTCCTCTACGATCAAGGGCGAAAGTTTGCAAGACAGTGTGACTGTCGTTAGTCATTACGCTCACGTTATTATTATCAGACATCCTGACGTTGGTTCAGCTGCGCAGGCGGCTGCAGTGAGCAAGGTCCCCGTTATTAATGCTGGTGATGGAATCGGTGAGCACCCGACACAGGCTCTGCTTGACCTCTATACCATTTGGGAGCACATGCCGCACAACCGCACAATCACTCTTACACTGGTTGGAGACTTAAAGCGTGGCCGGACAGTACACTCATTGGTCAAACTGGTGAAAAAGTTTAATCAACACCCCGCGCTGGGGCTGAAGTGTAGAATTGTTTGTATCTCGCCAGACGCCTTAAGGCTTCCAAGTGAATTGGTCGAGTTGCCGGGAGCCAGTGTGACGGAGTATCGGGCGCTCAATGCTACGTTAGTAGCAGATAGTGATGTAATATACATGACACGCACTCAATCTGAGCACGGAGTGGTTGGTCAAGCGGAGCCGATAGTCCTGACTCCTGAGCTCGCTGCGCAGCTTCGACCTACTGCAAAGGTGCTTCACCCGCTGCCCCGCAACCAAGAATTGCCGGTGGAGATAGACGCTATGCCGCAAGCGCATTACTTTGCTCAGGCAGAAAATGGCCTCTACGTGCGTATGCAACTCTTAATTGACTTGCTCAACTACTGATCTTTTAAAAAAGGCGACTCCCTCCCGGAGCCGCCTTTTTCTTTTACTCAAAGCATCGCAGAAGTGTCACCTACATTACTTGATCTCAACTTTCTTAACAATGATTGCCTCTTGCGGAATGTTGCGTGAATTAGTTTTTACCTCACTAATAGAGTCAATGATGTCCATTCCGCTTATCACTCTTCCAAATACTGGATGATTAGAATTATTTGGGTCAGGGACATTCCAGTCGAGTGTCTTGTTATCGACAAGATTTATATAGAATTGACTACCGCCAGTGTTAGGGCCGCTATTAGCCATCGCCAAGGAGCCCCTCATATTACTCAAATATTTCCCTTTCACAAATTCATCGGGAATAGTGTATCCTGGCCCGCCAGTACCATACTTAGTTGTGTCTTTTTCCTTTGTCTTGGGGTCTCCTCCCTGAATCATAAATCCTGCTATTACTCGATGGAATTTTGTTTGATCATAAAATCCATTATTAGCAAGCTTGATAAAGTTTCCCGTGGTTATCGGCATAGTATCCTCGAACAGTTCCAGCTCAATGATCCCTTTATTTGTCTCTATTATTGCGACAGAATTACTTTTATTAGTCAGGTCAGTTTTCTCTGTCGATGATGACTTCACAGATTTTACTATTACCTTAACGCCTACACTGCGTGACTGTGCATATAATTCAACCTCTTCTTCTTGTCCGGGAAAGTGAGCATTTATGTCACAACCAAGGGAGCTACATTCTTCTAATCCCAACTGTACTCGGTAAGTACCAGCGGACGCCATACCCTCTCCGTAAATATCCCACTTATAAGTACCTTTACTGTCCCCCTCTGGCAGTTCAAACTGGGCAGAGCCGCCACCTAACGGGCCTTTTATCTTGACCGTATTAAGATCAATAATCAAGTTGGTATCTTCGGGCACGTTGTATGCAGTCCAACTAATCAAAATCGGATCTGCAGGATCTGACTTATTAAACTTTTTCTTCTTCGCTGTGGGAGTGGTGATTTTAATTTTCGGCTTCCCGTCCTTATTGTCATCAAAGCTAGTGATTTCTAAGTTAGGATTATCTGTTGTCTGCGCACTAGTGAGAGCAGCACTGCTTTGTAGTTGTTTAATTTGTAACTGTAGCTGGTTAAGCATCTTCTGTAAGTCAGAAGTAGTTTTTGCCTCGACCGACGCAAGTGGTGAGAGCATTACGACGGCGGCCAAGAAAAGGGCTAGATATTTTTTCATATGTAATTTTACTACACTATTATACTACCCCACTTTTATCAGGTAAAAAAACAGGAGCGGCTGAATACCGCTCCTGTTTTAAGATTGCCTGCTAGCTTATACCAGCACACTGCTGGGGTCGCCCACCTCCTTGTCGTGACCGTATTTTGCTTTGAAGGCATCTTTTATTTCAACACCGTATTGCTTGAGCAGAACTTCATACTGTTCTCGCTCAAGGGTCTCTACTTCAGCCAGCTTGATGGAGATAGCATCAAGCGCAACGCGGTGAGTAGTGAGCGCTTCCCGGGCTCGGGCCATTCCTTCGGTAATGATTTGTGATACTTCGTCGTCAATCATTTTCGCGACTTCTGGAGAGTAGCCTCGATCCTCGGCATACCCGCCACCGATTGTTCGACCGCCCATACCTTCAAAGGCCACCGGGCCGAGCTTGTCGCTCATACCATACTTGGTCACCATATCGCGAGCCATGTTGGCTACAACTTGAAGGTCGTTTGATGGACCGGTTGAAAGATCGTCAAAAATCATCTGTTCAGTTACGTATCCTCCGAGAGTCATCGCGATGTCATCAAGAAACTCTTTCTTGGTATGCATACGTCGGTCTTGGTCTGGCAGTTTGAGAGTGTATCCTGCCGCTCGACCGCGAGAGATAATAGAAATCTTCTGGACAGGGTCAGCGTGGGCAAGTACTGAAGCAACGAGAGCATGCCCAACTTCGTGATACGCGGTAACCAGCTTCTCATGCTTACTTAGCACGTGACTCTGGCGTTCTGGACCAAGCATGACTTTTTCTATCGAGCGGATAAGATCAAACTGTCCGACCGTCTTGCGCTCTTCACGCGCTGCCAGGATAGCTCCCTCATTCATAAGTGAGTAGAGATCAGCACCAGAGAACCCGGGGGTTCGCTGCGCAATAATCGTCAGATTCACATCGTCTTGCAGCGGCTTCTTGCGAGCGTGAACTTTAAGAATCTCTTCGCGGTCACCACGGTCGGGTAGGTCAATGGTGACGCGCCGATCAAAACGTCCCGGACGAAGGAGCGCAGGGTCAAGTACATCAGGCCGGTTAGTTGCCGCCATCACAATCACTTTGGCATTTGGTTCAAAGCCATCCATCTCAACGAGGATTTGGTTGAGAGTTTGTTCGCGTTCGTCATTACCGCCACCAACACCCGTGCCTCGGACGCGACCAACCGCGTCGATTTCATCAATGAAGATAATTGCTGGCGCAGATTTCTTGGCCATTGAGAACAGGTCACGTACCCGTGACGCACCGACACCGACGAACATCTCCACGAACTCAGAACCAGAGATTGAGTAGAACGGTACACCCGCTTCACCGGCTACGGCGCGAGCCAGCAGAGTCTTTCCTGTTCCCGGCGCACCCATCATCATCACGCCTTTAGGGATCTCAGCACCAATGTCGAGAAACTTCTTTGGATTCTTGAGGAAGTCCACGATTTCTTCGAGTTCCTGCTTAGCTTCCTTGGCACCAGCCACGTCTTTAAAAGTGACTTTCTTGCTACCATCATTTGGATCAATCATCCGAGCCTTACTAGAGCCAAAGTTAAGTGCCTGCATTCCTGCACCCTTTACCGAACGGGTAAAGAACCAGATAACCACTCCCAAGAAAAGTAGTGGAAACAAAAACGGTGCAAAGTTACTAAACCAATACGCAAAGCCAGTTTCGCGCTGCACGTCAATTTTGATTTTCGATAGTTGTTCGTCAGTTACTCCAAGATTCGTGAGTGTCTCTGAGATAGACGCGTCAACTTCACGCTTGGCTTCGCCGACAGTACGAGTTTCGTCATTGTAGGTAACTTCAAGCACATCACCGCGCACGATAATAGTTTTAACCTCACCGGCCTTAACTTGTCCGACGACGTCAGTGATACTGATCTCACTTGGTTTCACATTACTCTCAGTGATGTATGAGAATACCGCAGTCACTACGATAAGTAGTAACACTGTGGTGAGCATGTTGTTCCAGAAATTACCGGGACCAAGTGGCACCTTTTTACTCATGTCCTTAATTTGCTGACCAGCATCTTTTTTCGCTGGCGGGATCGGTGGGAGATTCTCAGACACCACCTCTTCAGTCGGGGTAATTTCTTCAACTACCACCTCGCTTGGAGTGTCAGTAATATCAGTCTTTTCCGCTATTTCGTCGTTTTTAATGGGATTATTCATATGAGGCATTATACAGAAATACCTTGATTTTGCGAGTTTTCGCCACTATCTATCGAAACCTTAGCTCCATATAGTTTTTAATTCCAAACCACCAATTTTTATTAAAATAGGCTGAGGGATTTCTCCCCCAGCCTAGCAGGTCATTTAAGCAAGTAGCTCTTTCCACTGTTCTTCAGCGCGAAAGGCAGCGGCCTTCACCTTTTCACTATCGCGTTCGAACTTCGTGACAGTACCCTCCGACCAAGCAAAAACAATCGGAATGCTAGCATCTTCTTTCGCAAAGCGAAGCGAAGCTCTCAGCCTCTCACTTCTCTTTCTCGCCATCGCCCGCATGACTGGAGAAATACGCGAACGAAAAACTGTATTGTTCGCCAGCGTCTCAAACCAAGGCGGCTTACCGACCAAGCTACTGGTGCGATTTGGCAAAACCAACACGTGGGTGGGATTAAGCTTACCTATCAATTGCTTGAGAGGTAAAGGGTGACTCATCGCACCATCAGTGTACTCCCGTCCCCTAAAAATTACTGGCTTCCCAGTAAATCCTGGGATGCTGATAGAGGCGAAGAGGGCTTGATGTAGCTCTTCGTTGGTGCGTGGCCGCACGATACACTGCTTACCAGTACTCGCATTCGTCACACCCACAAGCAATTCCGTACGGTGAGAAAACACGCGGTTAAGGTTGAAACCTTTTCCGGTCTCTCCTTTGAATACCCGATCAAGATAACTTGTGTCGATTGGGCGGTGAAATCGCAAAGGGGAAAGAAACTCTTTGGAGCAGCATTCCTCATAATAGACTGAAGTACCTACTCGCGGATTACCCGACAGAAAGTACGTTACTCCGGGTGCACTTGTCGACAGGCCAAACACCCAATCAAAGACTTCTCCATATCCAGATTCATACAAGGCCGTAACGGTACCGCCACCTTCGCAGCCGTACATGACTCCGCCGCCTCCGACAAATAGTATCCTTGGACCATCATAGGGACGACCAGTTTCAATACAGTTCTTCTTGAGACGCATGGCGTCAAGAAGAGCTTTTATATCGCCTTCAAAGAACATGTACATCTCCTTCTTGTCGCATTATACTCAAGGTCAAATATTTTGCTATAGTAGTTGGTACGTTACCATGACCACTTATCTGTCACACAAAAAGGCTCATTTTGACTATGAAGTCCTCAAGACGTATGAGGCGGGTATTTCGCTGCTTGGACATGAGGTGAAATCAGTACGAGCCAGTCGGGGCAAACTCGAAGGAGCCTTTGTGATTGTCCGAGGCGGCGAAGCCTTTGTGGTCGGGCTTAATATCAACCTCTACCAGCCCAAAAACCTACTCAAAAAGCACGATCCGGAGCGAGCGCGCAAACTGCTACTCTCCAAGAAAGAATTGGCTGAGATTGAACAGCAAACGGAAACCGCTGGTTTGACAGCTATCCCACTTAAATTGTATAATGCTGGCCGGAATATCAAGTTAGAAATCGCTGTGGTGAAGGGTAAGCGCAATTATGACAAGCGCCAAGCCATTCAATCCCGTGATGTAAAACGTGATATCGAACGTACCTTGAAAAATCAATAATTTGGATATATGAAGGTGGTGCCTCACACGAGGATGAACTACCCATATGATTCGGAGGGACTTCATGCCTACACAAACGCAGCCGACCCAGTCAAAAGATTGGCTGGGTATCTACCACGCCTTGGTGCAACACATCAGAGAAGGTAAATGCTGTGACGAACTCGCGAATGAACATCTCTTCTCTCGCCAGCTGCAGCGAATGGTCGGCAGTACGCAGCTAGCTATCGATGAAAACTTTGGTGGTGATGCAAACGCATTTCATATGCAGATGTATATGAAAATGGCCGTTGCCACTTTCGAAGGCGAGGATCCCCTGACCGAAATCGAACGCTGGCTCAACGAGCTGCTTTTGCAAGCTGGGCAACTGTACAATTAGACGAAATCTGCGGAGACGGGACTCTCAGTCCCCTCTCCGCACCGCCTTCATGTATCCAAATAAAAAATGTACACCTTTCCCCAAAATAATTTAATGTCTTGAATTATTTTGGGGGATGCTAGGCATCGACGGTTGGTCGTGTCGGTTGTGTGCAGTGTCGAAAACTGGTAATCAATTCGTTAAAAGGTTCCAATCTGTACATGCAAACAAAGCAGTACCAAGTCCTTACGCTAACGCGTTTGGATTCGCTCCCGCACTCGCGTAACCGCGACTAGCCGGACGATGCGAGTATCGTAAACGTCTCATACGCGATATCTCGTAGAATAGCCACGAGACTGTGAAAACCTTTGTCGTTGTCTTAGGTTATCAAGATTGTAACAACTCGGAACCTAGCTGTTTTGTCCATTCTATAGGCTAGAAACTTAAATCAAAGGATGAACTACACACTGTAGACTCACAATCACACCCTGATTCGGACGCGGGCTCATTTCCCGCCATCTCCACAATTTAAAAAATACCCTTATAAATTAAGGGTATTTTTTATTTTTGGGGATGTGATTAACACCTTTAGACAGGATGATGAATAGTACACTATTTTCTAGATTAAGACTGACCCTGAAAGTTAATTATCACTTTAAATGACACCTTGCCTTGTTCAATATACTTTTCTGACCCTTTCCGCTTCACCTTGGTTAAAATTGTATACCAACCATCAGTCGTCAGAGGAAAGTCTCCTATTGTATTTCTAATTCTGAGACTATCCAAACCCTTTCCAAAGTTAATTTCACTTCCAAACTCCTTACCAATTTTATTTCCTGAGGGGTCAGTAATTTCATACTGAATATCGAATACCAAATCTAGATTAATGTCTTTCTTTATAAACCTAGTCACAAGTTGTTGATTGAAGGGCACGGCATACCAACCCTTTTTTTTGTAGATATTCTTTTGTTGCTCGTCTACAACCATGCCAACATTAATAGTTTCGATTATGTTATAGAGACTTAGGAGCTGATTTTGCTCATCCACTGACGAGCTCATACTCAGAATAGTCCAGTCGTGGATAAGTTCTTTTGTAAGGTCTTTGTCTCTAGATATTTCTTTTGCCATACTATTAAGCAGTTACGAAGTTATTACTGGTAAGAGTTGAGTTTTCAGTTGGGTAAGATATGAGACTGCGTCTAGGATCAAGATTCATACAAGAAACCGAATAGTAAAAGGCGTTACTCACCTCTTCAACTTCTGCAATACGCGGCGGCAATAGAGTCATGCCCATAGCATCGACAAGTTTTTTAAGGAAGCTCAAACTTGGCATATTTGTACCACTTTCTATTCTTGAAATACCAGATTGCTTAGTCTCCGCTAAGTCTGCTAGATCTTGCTGAGTTACACCCCTAAGCACTCTAGCCTGAACCAGCATTTTACCAACTTGAAAAGGAATATCCTCCTCAAGTCTTTTAACAAGAACAAGATCTTCGTTACTAGTACTTTTTTTAAATACACTTGTTTGCATAAAATTATTTTGATGACTTATACTCCTGATACATTGCCTTTGCTCTTTTTATGTCCCTTTTATCAATTTTATTCGTCTTTTTCTTAAAGCCATCCAGAAGCACCAGTTCATCCTGACCTTCAGCAACAGACGGGAATCTAAAAAACGAGCCGCACGTCCTGACCCTAAGCATATACAAAGATTTTTCAATATGCTTAAGTTCCTGAACATTTACCATCTTAGCTAATGTGTAATGAGGATTGAAGAAACTCTGGATATAATCTTCAACACTGACCCTTTCCCGTCCATCAAGTTCTTTTTGCAAGAAAATCTGGGCAGGAGCTTTATTTTCAGTTCTGTACCAGTACTTGATGATCATTTCTACATATTAACTAATATAACAATAATGTTATATTACAGCAATACTTTTGTCAACAACAAGACCCCACGACTCATACTCGTGGGGTTTTTATTCTATGCTCAATGTCTTGCTCTAAAATAAGTACAGGTACGCTTCGTAACCCATTTTTTTCATATCTGCCTGTGGGATGAATTTTAGCGCCGCTGAGTTCATGCAGTAGCGTTTGCCGCCATGTTCGCTTGGGCCGTCGTCAAAGACGTGGCCAAGGTGACCACTGGCGCTGCGTACTTCTGTCCGCTCTCCCAAGAGAGAGGTGTCAGTTTTATAAATAATATCAGCGTCGTTGATCGGCTGATAGAAGCTGGGCCAGCCGGTACCAGAATCGAATTTGTGAGTGGAAGAAAATAGCGGACGCCCGGTCACGACATCAACGTAGATGCCGGCTTCCTTATTATCGTGATAGGCATTTTTATACGGAGCCTCAGTCCCCTCTTGTACGACCACCTTGTAGGCCTCGGGTGAAAGTGTTTTTAAGCCAGCGGCCATTTCTTCACTGGACCAAGTGCGCTCTTGATAGAGTGTGGCTGCGGGCTTCGGCGCTGGGGCACTTTCTGCACTAGCACCAGCTTCTTCTCCGGCCAAAAATTGTAGGGCGGCTTCCTTTGCCCAGTTCTCTTCGATGAAACCACTACGACCAGAGGCTTTTTTGTACCGCTCATAGTGTTCAGAAGACTTCTTATAGTAATCCTGGTGATACTCTTCCGCCTTGAAGAAGGTCGTGTAGGGCAAAATACTAGTGACGATTGGTTTAGAAAAAAGTCCACTGGAAGCTAAAGCGGCTTTTGAGGCTTCAGCTATATTTTTTTGTGCCTCGGTATGATAGAAAATTGCCGTACGATAGTGTGGGCCGCGATCGGCGAACTGTCCGCCGTCGTCAGTGGGATCTATATGCGCCCAGTACACATCAAGAACACCTTGGGTGCTAATACGAACCGGGTCGTAGATTACTGAAATAGCCTCTTTATGAGCAGTCTTACCGGTTGAGACCTGCTTGTAGGTAGCAGTTTCAGCTGTCCCGCCCGCGTAGCCAGAGACAACATCAACCACACCGGGAGTTTCCTGCAAAAACGCTTCACTACACCAGAAACAGCCGCCGGCTAGCGTAATAGTCTCGCGTTGACCAGAATCGGGTAAGCTGGCAGTGTCTTCCTGTGAAGAATCAGAGACTTCACTGTCGCTTTTATTATTATTAAAAA
>JAYVBM010000009.1:0-20262 GCA_043750495.1 Minisyncoccota bacterium
ATCTGTTTACCTATCATGCATGATAGGTAAACAGATTGCCTTAACTATTAAACAAAACCTTTCAATCGGTTGAAAAGTTTTGTTTAATAGTACCTCTACCGAGGTAAGGTTTAGGAGAGTCAATTAATTTACCCACTCTATGTATCTTATAAGATACATAGAGTAATTGTCATTGGCTGCGACGAATCTTTATATCTTATAAGATATAAAGACTTTTAGTTAAAATTCTTGAGTGTGTTTTACTGCAATTCAGCAAAGATAGTTTGCTGGGCGGAGTGTAGGCGATGCGCTACTTCTTTGCAGTAGGGGTTGAAGCGGTAGACGTCTTGAAAGAGCGCTGTGTCGTCTTTGACACTTTCAACTGCATCCATCAAAAATTGAAATGACAACGTATCGATATCTGTTCGAGTAAAACCAGCTCGCACCACTGACTGCCCTACGTAGTGAGTGAGGAATAAGGTCTCAGCCAGACGCTGGTCATGTTCGTCGGCAGTCATTTCAATAATTAAAAATCCAAGGGTCGCAAACTTGTTTTTGAGCATCTGGTATTGGTCATTTCCAAGCACGTAATCCGTCACCACAATGCGAAAACCATCGACGACACCACTGTGCTTTTTGTAACTCTCGGGACCAAACATTGGGTGCGTCGAAAGGAATCGACAATCTCCACAATGCGTCCGCAAGAGTTCATTTGTATGCTTCTTTACCGTCGCAACATCAACAATAATTGTCTCAGACGGTGCGTGTTTGGCCACCGCTTTGAGTTGATCTTCGTACTCACGGATGGCGCCGCAAAGAACCACCACATCACAGCGAGAGACGTCTTCAAGAGAAAAGAATGTTTCACCATCTACTTCGGCTCGCCTGGAGTACACTTTCACTTTCACTTCGGGAAAAAATCGCCCAGCTAATTCGTGAAGGAACGTTCCAAAGTGCCCGTAACCAACTATCCCGACGCTAGTTACCATATTGTTTTAGAAACTCATCTACTGCCTGGTGTAACTCGTCGATTGTGTTTGAGTTCATGATTACATAATCAGAAGCTCTGAGTGCACCGAAAATATCTTGCTTGGTTGGATCGTCAGGATTCGATTCACGAAGCTCCTGTTCATGCCATTCTTCAAACGTCACATGATCGGTCTCACTTCCTCGTTTTACAATTCGTCCATATCGCACTAGCGGATCCGCGTCGATACCCAACACAATGCCGCCGAGCTCTTGAATGTACGTAACTTCCTTTACAGCACGTAAACTTTCGAGCACAGCATTACCACCATGAGACAGGGCACGAAGCATTAATTGCTCCATAATATAAGAAGGGCCATATTGTTTTCGAAGTTCGTTTGCAACCGGAATCGTCACTTCTCTACCGAGATTAATATCAAGACCACGACGAAGCACTTCTTCTTGAATGAATTTACGAGCAGAAAAGTGTGTGCACCCCTTTTGTTTAACCAAGTAGTCAGCGACCGCGCCCTTACCTGCACCAAACGAACCAGTGAGACCTATGATCATATCGAAATTAAAAAGTTACAACCTTCCCTACAGTAGAGCGCGGGCGACTTACAGTCGCAGTACACCTTGTCGTTCGTGAAGCTCATAAATTCGCACACGTGCTGGCAAGGTCTTGCAAAATGGGTCCCATCCCATTTCTCACCCTTCCCTGCACCAAATGAACCTGTTAAACCAATTATCATGAATGAAAAAACGAGCGTAGCGACTATTTTGAATTTATGTCCCAATTCGCCCCTTTCCTAGGGCGTACCCCGGGAGTATTTTCGTTTTTATAGTCGGAAGACTCCTCCTTAAAAACTAGGGCATTTGCTGGACGACGAAACTCAATTAGTGCACGCATTATACTTATAATTACTTTCCTCCTTTAGTCTTCCTTGCTTGCCACTCCTGGTAAACAACAAGAAGCGGTGAGGCGATGAAGATAGATGAGTACGCTCCTGCTATGACGCCGACAATCAAACTGAGGACAAACATATTCGTTACTGAGCTACCAAAGAAGTAGAGAGCGGCGAGAGCCAAGAGGACGGTAAGAGAAGTATTGATTGAGCGACTCATAGTTTCATCTATAGCTTGGCCAACCAAGTCACCAAATGGTTTGTGGAGTATGTAAGTAGTCTCGATGTCGTCCTTGCCGCCCGCCACTGGGATGTTCCGCTTTGTTTCAGTTCGGTTAAGCTTCAGCTTCTCGCGGATACGGTCGAAGATGACGATAGTGTCGTTCACCGAGAAGCCGAGGATAGTAAGTAGTACAGTAACAAAGAGAATATCGACTTCAGCGCCGAAGAAATGTCCCATGAAGCTGATGAACGCCACCGGCACCAGAATATCGTGGCCAAGTACCAATATGGTCATGCCCCCATATACCCAAGAGCTTACCGGGGCGCCGACTCCCATAAACGCAATCCCAACGTAGATAATGATAAGCAAGAGCACCGCTCCAATCGCCCACACTGCTTTATCTTTGAGTTCGGCTCCAATCACAGGACCGATGGAGGTGAAGCGAACCAACTCCCCGCCGTCGCTTAGGCTAACCAGAGTTTTCTCAAGCGACGCTCTCTCTTCTTCCTCAAGGTCACGAGTCGAGACCAAGTAGCCTGAACCAGCCTCACTAGTTGAATGTCGCACTGAGTAAGCGCCTATATCAAGTGCTTGTATGGCTGCTTCAACGGCTGGTTGTTCGGGTACAGTTGTGTAGCGCACCTCCATCAAAGAACCGCCAGTAAAGTCTATGCCCGGCTTGATACCAAACGCAGCAATCACCGCGCAGCAAACAGCAATGATGGCCAAACCAATAATAAGAAAGATTTTTTTGTTTCGAATAATATACATACTATTTTTTCATTACGCCCGTACCGAACAACCATGGCCACAGGCCGCCGTCTTCTCGCTTCACATCTGGTAAGACCATGAGCAAGGTGCGTGTAATAGTGATAGCAGACACAATCGAGATGATCGTACCAATACCCAAAACCAACGCAAACCCTTTGATTAGTGAATTACCAAACCAAAACAAAATAATTGCTGAGAGCAAGGCAGTAACGTTACCGTCACGGATGGCCGACCACGCTCGGTCAAACCCATCGAGAATGGCTTGCCGACTACTCTTACCACCTTGGTACTCTTCCTTCATACGCTCAAATACCAACACGTTGGCGTCCACGGCCATACCAAGCGACAGGACAAGACCAGCCAATCCGGCGGCAGTGAGTGTCACTGGTACCAATAGAAAGATAGCTATGGTAATTAGGACATAGGAAGCCAGCGCAATCGTGGCTACCACTCCTGGTCCGCGATACCAGAATATTAAAAAGAGAGCGATTAGAATGAATCCAAATATCCCGGCTTTCATGATTTGATCAATCACTCCGCTGCCGAGTGAAGCATCGATAGTTTGGGTACTCGAAAGCTTGATTGGCATCGGCAGTGCACCGAAGCTCAAGTTCTCAGCTAAGTTCTTAGCCTCTTCAGCCGTGAAGTCGCCAGAAATAATTGCTGTACCACCGGTAATCGCTTCGTTCACAACCGGCGCCGACAGGAGCTCTCCATCCAGAAAGATTCCCAGCTGGCTGCCGACGTTGGCGCGTGTGATATCCGCAAAAAGTTTCGCACCCTCTTCGTTAAACTTTACACTCACCATCGGTTCATTAGAAAGCTGTCCACTCTGACCATTGGCGAACTCGACCGACGCCGTTTCGAGGTACCGCCCGGTGAGTCCGGTGTCTATGTATGGATCTTCTTCGGTTATCTCTTCGCCGTTTACTTTTACATTACCAATCGCTGCTTTTGATCCAGTCGCATTTTCGGTAAGTGACTTAATAGACTGGAGCGTTTCTTGCTGAGCCAACTTATCCGGATCAAGCAGCTTAAACTCAAGCACCGGAGTCTCACCAATCTCTCTCACTGCCTGACTCACATCGGTTACCCCTGGCAACTCAATCACGAGACGCTCTGATTGTTGCTGTGCTACAAAGCTACTGCGCTCTACTTGCACTACCGGTTCGGACACACCAAAAGCGTTGACGCGTTTTTCTATCACGGTTCGAAGTACAGCCATTAGCTGTGGCACTTCAGCCGGGTCAAGCTTACTAACGTCAGCTTCATATACCAAGTGTGAGCCACCCGCCAAATCGAGCCCTAACTTAAAAGGATACTTAGCATTCTCCTTTGTGGCGTTGGTATATACAAAAAAACCGATTCCAATGATAATTGCGACTACGACAAACCCTCTAAATCCGTTCAGAAAAGTTTGTGTTTTTTGTGGGGTATCAGACATACAACCTTAAAATATGGCATATTTATACCACATAGCACGATAAGCGTAACCTACCCAAAAAAGCTAAGTGTTATCTACTTTTGTGGCGAACCTAACGACGAACTAGCGAGGCGAGGTTGCGTAGCAGCAGGGCTACAGTAATTGGACCAATGCCGCCAGGAACCGGAGTGAAGAGAGCGGCCTTATGGGCGACGTCGGGCTCTACGTCACCCACCATGAAGCCACCGTCCTCTGAAGTACCGGCGTCAAAAATTACCACTCCCTCTTTGACATGTTCCGGTTTTATAAAATGAGGCTGGCCGATTCCGGTCACGATGACGTCTGCGGTTTTGATTATTTCAAACGGTTGCTCGTCGAGCTCGGTCAGGGTGGTTACTTGTGCACCAGCTGAGTTTAGGAAACGCGCCACCGGAGCACCCACCAGCCTCCCAGCACCCAACACCACTACATTCTTGCCTGTAAAATCAATGTTGTGTTTTTCAGCAATCTCCTTAACTGCGCCAGCCACTGGCGGCAGACACCCAATCTGTGTTTGTTCGTATGAAAATCCATCGGGGTCCTTTTCAGCTGGCACAGCAGCTAACAGTACCTCCCGGTCAACCTGGGCTGGAAATGGCAACTGCACAACGATACCATCAACGTCGGGTAGCACCGCCCTTACGCACGCAACAGCCTCTGCAGTTGTTATCGTCTCTGGCAACTCCACTACCCGCAGAGTAATGCCGACTTCTGCCGCTTTGCGTTTTTTAAGTTCTAAGTACTTTTGTGTCTCGAAGTTTGGTGCACAGGTAATAGCTGCCATTACCGGCGCCCGCGAGAAGCCAGACACGATTTGCGCGACCTCAGTATATATATCTTTTGCAATCGCTTTCCCATCAACAATCATGCGTCTGAAAATACCACAAAAAACAACCGCTGTCTTCTCCCTCCTTGTATTATTCTACAACTCAACTTTATCCAACACCAGGTGTTGGATAAAGTTAAACAAGTCCAAACTGCTGTTTTAGTTCAGCTACACCGTCAGACAAACGGACAGTCGGTTCCCACCCTAGATGTTCTTTAGTCAGGGCAATATCTGCTTTGGTGTGTCTTGGTTCAATCCGAGCAGCAACGTACTCAATTTCTCCCCCAATCATTGTAGCCAATTCATTTATCGAGGTTTGGTTTCCTGCACCTACATTGAACACTTCTCCCTTTCCCACCCCTGATACCGTAGCCGCTTTTTGTATTGCCTCCACCACATCACGGACATGGGTGAAATCTCGTGTCTGTTCTCCGTCACCAGTAATAGTTAATGGCTTGCCTTGAAGCGCTAGTTTCAAAAACCTGCCGATCACTAAGGCGTAGGGTCCGTCAGGGTCAAGGTGTGGGCCGTACACGTTAAAAAAGCGCAGCGAGACAGTTTCAATTTTGAACAACTCACTCCAAAGCCTCATGTACTCCTCCCCGATGTATTTATGTAGCGCATACGGACTTTTTGGCTGTGGTGGTAAGTCAGTTGAGAGCGGTAACATTTCTTGATCGCCGTAGGCTGAGCTTGAAGCAGCGTACACCACCCGCTTCACTCCAGCTGCTTTTGCCGCTTCCAGTACCGACAATGTACCAGTGACGTTGACCTCGTGAGTTTCAAGCGGATGCTCGATAGAAAACTGTACTCGTGGCAAAGCCGCCAGATGCACCACCACGTTAACTCCGGCGCAAATTTTAGTTAAAGCGGTCGTATCGCGAATATCAATTTGGTGGAAGATGGCTGCAGGCGGGAGACGCGAAGCGTCTCCCGCCGACAAATCATCCACCACCACAACCTGGTGACCTTGCGTCACTAAATGCTCAACCAGATTAGTTCCAATAAAACCCGCTCCCCCGGTGACCAAAAATGTTTGCATACAGACTATAACAACACTATGGACTACAAGGTTTTGATGGGTTGGGTGTGCTTCAAAAAATTTCAAAACCACGAAGACAAGTGGTTGGTACGTGATATATTCGAGTTCCTACCAACTTCTACCGCTCGCTACCAGCATATTCTCCCTCGGTAGGTCGAATCTGCTGAAGCGCCGGTATAAATTCGCAATAGTCGCACTACGTGCTCTTTTGCTCATTCACTACGTTCCGGTACGCATTATGATAGTAGCCAAAGTCTTTAATGCAATGTGCATATCGAGGACCAGCGAACGGCGCTCTAGGTAGTAGAGGTCGTAGGATAATTTTACTTTCGTTCGCTCAACGTCGATACCGCCGCGTGGTACATCAAAGTTATTAATCTGCGCCCAACCAGATAGACCTGGCTTGAGAAAGTGTCGCGCGTTGTAGTACGGGACTTCTTTGGCATAGACGGAAGCCAGGGCCGGCATCTCTGGACGTGGTCCGATAAACGACAAATCTCCCTTGAGTACATTTAGGAGTTGTGGCAATTCATCAATCCGCGACATCCTCAAGATCTTACCTACCTTGGTATCAACCAGTGTACTTTTAAGTGCGCGGTCGCCAGCATCCAAACCGTTTTTAGTGCGCAGTTTAAAAATCGTCACCAGTCTGTTGTACTGCCCTACTCTCGTGGTGGTGTAAAACAGCGACCCCTTATCTTCAATCTTTATAGCTAACGCGACAAACGGGAACAGTAGCGCAGCCGGAAGCAGTAGTATGAGCGCGCCCACAATATCAATGGCCCGCTTCACAGCGTCGTAGATGGCGCTCTTAGATTGTGAAATATTAGAAATAAACCAGTCGTATTGAATACAAGAAACCGGCACCTTATCAAAGGTGTCCTCATAGAGACGATTGAAGTCAAGAAACGTAAACGCAAAGTGCAAAAACGCCAGGTCAAAAAGTACTGGCAAGAAATTGCCGATTGCTTCGCTGCGAGAGTCCGCGACAATGAGCTCAATTTTCTCTTTCTCGATTAATTTTAATAGCTTGGCTTCAAAGTCCGCGGTGTGCTCGAGCGTGCTCGCATCGATAATGCGTACAAAATAATAATTGTATCGATCGTTGTTATTGATTTCGTCAGCCAGTTCAACCGCCTCTTTGCCATCTGCGATGAGGATGGCTTTGTGTTGCTGCTTTGACGAGAGAATCGGCACAACCAAAAGTCGCCATGAGGTCAAGAGGCCAATTGAGATAACCAGGTAAATGACGAGGTTGGTTTTTGGTGTAATACCAAAGGGGATAATAAAAAAGAGTATTCCCGCAAAAAACACGTTGAGAACCTGCGCGTACAAAATTCGATTAAGTAACAATCGCTTCAGGAGATTAGTGTGCTTATCGTACAACCCCAGAATAAAGAAGATAATCAGCCAGACTGCCGAAACAGCCAAAAACGGTGGTACATGGGCTTCGAGCCGATCCATGCTAGGGACTTCAAAATAACGAACCAGTAGTGTCAGCCAAAGCGCGACATTAAAGATAATAATATCGCCTAAAATAAGAATAAATAGCTCCCGTGTCCGTTCTCCCATAGTATGTATATAACGAAACCAATCCTACAGAAGTTTTACAAATAAGCAAACGAGCGCAGAAGTGAGGAGGATGCAACGACAGGACTAGACGAAGCGCAAATCTAACGTATGCTTGTTTATATACCTATGCGAACTATTCCGAAAATCATCTACATAATCACGAAGAGCAACTTTGGTGGTGCGCAAAAATATGTCTACGAGTTAGCGGTTGAGGCTAAAGCGCGTGGCTTTGAAGTACTGGTCGCTTGTGGCGGGACGGGTGAGAAGGACGCAGGCGTGGGGATGCTGGCAACCAAGCTTGAAGAGGCAGACATTCCCGTCATCCCAATCCCCCACTTCATGCGCAATGTGTCGCTCGACGACGACATCACAGCATTCTTTGCAGTCAGGCGACTTTTGCGAGCCGAGCGGCCAGACGTTCTGCATGTGACTAGTTCTAAAGCCGGCGGCATCGGTGCCTTAGCTGGTCGCATGGCTGGCATAAAAAATATCGTCTTCACTTCACACGGACTCACCATGGACGAAGTGTGGCGACCTTTTTGGCAGAGATTTTTTATCTACATTGGCACCTGGTTCACGATAGCTCTGTCTCACTACGCTATTATGATTTCCACCGAAACCTATAAGCGAGCACGGCGAATGCCGGGCGTAAGCAGAAAAGTGGTTCTCATTAAAAACGGCGTAGCGCCGGTTGACTTCATGGACAGAGATCGAGCGCGGGCAGAACTGGAAATAACGATACCTGAGGGACACACTCTCATCGGAGGCATCGGCGAACTCCACCAAAACAAAAACTGGAGTGTAGCTATCCAGACCATTGCAAATCTACCGGCTACCGTCCATCTTGCCATCGTGGGAAGTGGTGAGGAATATAATTCGTTGCAACACCATCTAGAAAAACTTAATGTTAGCAATCGCGTCCACCTACTCGGGTATGTATCAAATGCCGTACGGTACCTTAAAGCTTTTGATATTTTTGTCCTTCCTTCCAAGAAAGAGGGTTTGCCTTATGTAATCTTGGAAGCGGGGTTGGCAGGACTACCGGTGGTGGCGAGTGATTTACCTGGAAATCGCGACATCATTGAGTCGGGCGTTCATGGATTTTTGGTTGAATCGACACCGCGGATACTAGCCACCTCTATCGAGATGCTACTACGTGACGAAGGTATGCAAAGAAGGCTCGGGGCGGCGCTACAAGAGCGCGTGATGCAGGATTTTTCTATAGGAAACATGACAACACAGACCTTCGACCTCTACTCCAGGAGACTCTTCGTCTCAAAACGAGTCGTGGTGTAACGGCTCATCCCAAGCACCATACCAACACCGATAAACTCTGTAATGAGATGGGAGCCACCGTAGCTCATAAACGGAATCGTGGTACCAGTCACCGGTAGTAACCCAATATTCATACCAATATGTATGAAAAAGTGCGCCACAAATAAAATCGCCACACCCGAGGCAAACAAACGCTCGAAGTTTGTCGCGCCGTGATTAGCGTGATGGAGAAGCCTCCATATCACTAGAGCAAAAAGAGCAAACAATATCAGCACTCCGAACAGCCCCCACTCTTCAGCAAAGGCAGCAAAAATAAAGTCTGTTTCAAACTCTGGCAAAAAGAGTAATTTTGACTGTGTGCCATAGCCAATCCCCTTACCAAACAGCCCACCCGAACCTATCGCTACGGTTGATTGATACGCATTGTAGCCAGCGCCTTGTATATCGGCTAAAGGATTGAGGAACGTGACGATGCGCTCTTTTTGATAATCAAAAAACACAAACTGCCACATCATTCCAAACACCACTGCTCCCAGCATAAATACCGTAATCAAGTGCCGGATCTTGATGCCCGACACTAGTACCATTCCAAGCCACACAAAGAAAAGTATAGCTGCAGAACCAAAGTCAGGCTGGATGAAAACCAGTCCAAAAATACATAACGCATAAATACCAGAGATAATAATGTGCTTAAAGTCACCAATCTGTTCGTGTCGTTTGGCAAAGTATTTTGCCAACACCAAGATAAGTACTAACTTCGCGGGGTCAGCCGGTTGCAGCGAAAAGAACCCTAAGTCAAAACGACTTTGGGCCCCAAGTGTTATCTCCCCCACCAAGAGCACCAAGGCGAGCATTCCGACCGTGGCCAAAAACACATAGAAAATTGTGTTGCTCGAACGCAAAAACCGATAGTCCGGGATCATCGCAAACAAGAGCGCTATGGTAGCGGTAGTAATCCAAATCAATTGCTTATTGAAGAAGTCGTTGTCACCCACGTGAGAATACATGGTCACCAGACCCATGAGCGACAAACCCAAGACAGGCAAAAACAACATGAGGTCAAACCCAGCAAAGAGAGCGCGCAGTTGATTCATGTGTTCATTGTATCGAAGTGTGAGGAAATAGAAACTTGCCAGCTGCTTTGTTGTGGGGTTCACCCCGGTAGAAGGTACGTTTAAAGCCTCTATGATTTAGATTCACCAAGACAGGCTACTAATTGCCTTCTAACGGGGTAAAGTTTGTTGGAGTCTTAGCGATGACTTCAATTTTTGAAGTCCCTGACTCACAAATACTTTCGGCAATTTGCTGGTAGACTTCTTGCAGTTGTGTCGCGGTAGGTGCTTCGTAGTAATAACTTGGGTCAGAAGCCAAATCTTTGATGAGAGATATGTCGCGGGTGACGTCTCCACCTGACTCCCCGAAAGAGTCACCGAAGCCGATGGTGTAAATAGTGACGTTCTCTTTTGTAGCCAAACTCGCTTTCTCTTTGGCATAGTTTCCCGCGTACTCACGGTCTTGTAGGCCGGTGTCAGGATTGATTGGCCTCGTCACATCGCCGTCAGTCATAAATACAATTACTTTGCGAGCGTCGGCGCGATGACGTTCACTAAGTAGCTCAGCCGTTGCACTACTAAATGCTTCGCCCATGTTTGTATACTGAACACCACCAGTCCCCATCACGGTACTACTTATGGCAGACTGCACCAGCGCAAAGTTATTAGTGAGGGTTTGTTCCATTGGTGTCGTGGGTGTAGTGGCGTAAGACAGATAACCCAACGTGTCTTTAGGTTGTAAAAAATTGGAGAATGATTGCGCCGCTTTTTTGGCACTCTCTAGTGGTTCCGGTGGTGTTCCACCGTCTGCAGCCATAGACCCTGAACGATCAAGCACCAAAACCACATCAGACGGCACCAGACAGCTACGCACCGTTTTTGCAATAGAATTTGGCCAGGTAAATACAATGTCTTTTGAGGAACGCTCAGCTAAATAGTCAATAAACGTCTGAGAAGCCAAGATGGGTTTTCCGGCGTCATTAAAGAGAGTTACCACGACCTCTACTTTTTCCGCTGGTGTCAAAGCGGTGTTTTTGATGACGGCATCAAGACGTGGCTTAGAGTCCGCGCCGGTCAGATTGACGTTAGAGACTTCGAACTGTTCACGACCATTAGTACCAGGCAGCCATAGTTCGGGCGGCTCCAACGTCAGTACTGTTCTGGTAACCTTGCTTCCGTTTGTATCGATACGTCCCTCAAAAATTGGATAGATGCTGTTCGGGGGCAACACCGTCTTTCCTTTACGTTCTGCGACCAGGTCATTTCCATCAAAGAGCTGTAGCGTGTACACCAGTTCGGGAGTAGCCGCGACTTGATTGCTGTTTTCTACATAGGCCACGGCATTGTACTGACCGGCAATGATTTCAAAACTCTCCGCCCAGATAATGCGCGGCATGATAGCGTCGGTAGCACAGATACGCACACACGAACCGCCGCAGTCGACTCCCCGCTCGTCTTGATTAGCAATGGTGTCAAAACAGTCGCCCGGCGCGTAAAAGTAGACTCGATACACGAGGGATGTCATTAGAACCAAGACACACAAAAAACCAGTCCCGTAGTAGATTCGCCTCCGCAATGCCCACTTTCTAAGTGTACTCATAATATGAGTATTGTATCAGACACAAAGCCCGCGGATGCTGCGCATCCGTGGGCTTTGGTAAAAGATTCACATCGTAATAGATTTAAGCATTTGGCCCATATCCCACTGCCTGTTCCAGAAATAACCTAGAAATTAGGGAGAGTTTGCTCGACCTTAATTTCGGATATGCTCTTGTGGTGCGGTGGCGGGCTAGAGCCGCCGATTCGGAACGAAATCTCTTCATAGGAGTGACGTGAGCATTGGACCGCCTGTTCCAGGAAGAGAGTTAAGTAAGCATTTGAATCCCTTTCCAGCTCGCTGCAAGCTATTTCTCCCTTGGGGGTCGAAATATCTTAAGCGCCTGGATAAATTCACAATAGTCGCCTTTGGCTCCTTTGTTCATTCATCATTTCAAATCTCCTCAATCGTTCCGGTTGTCTCCACTGACACTGTCTTTGACCACTTAGTATTCGTGATACCATCAACACAACTGAAGACGTACTCGCTTTTGGCGAAGATTGGAAGAGTATTTCTAGTACCTGAGATTGGTACCGCTTCATTAATTCCTGGACCCGTCAGACGGCAGCTTAGTTGCGACCACGAGATAGTGGTGCGAAAACGCAAGGTGGTGGTTTCTTCTAAGCGCACCCTCCCCCGATCAGACGTCAGCGTCAGCCCCGGATCAGGTGGTGGGACAGCCAGCGTAGCGGTGTTGGTGTTATCAGCTTCACCTTCTGTCACTTCGGCTACACTACCACCCGTAGCAATTGGAGTGTCAATCGAGACCTTAACTGGAGCACTACCCAGGGTAATCGGACCAGGGATACGGACCGTGGCGTTAAAGCCAGCTGGACCCGGAGTGAGGCCACTAGGGATGTTGCCAGTTTGGGTTGGACGGCCAGTGAGCTCGACGCTGTACGGGGCGCTGCTTCTGGTGTCACTACCACCATCGTTGGCGGTGCTGAAGTAGATATCGACGTAGCTATAGGTAGCGGTGGCGGGGTCAAAGGTACCTAGGCTGCTGATGGTGACGAGCGGTTGGTTGAAGTTTGGTAGTTGGCGGGTGGTGATGGTGATGGTGGCGCCGTCTTGGCCACCGCCGCCGGTACACATCGCTTCAAAGGTAGTATTGGTGTTTGGGTTAGGTGCGGTGACGCCGTCTTGGCCTGAGGGGCTGTTGCTGGTATCAAAGCCAGGACCGGTGCCGGTACAGGTAGCGGCGTTTTGGCTTCCCCACTGCATGGTGACTGAGTCGCCGGGGTTGATGGTTTGGTCACCACTTTGGAAGGGGCCGTTGTTTATGGAGGCGGAGAGGGTGGCGATCGGAGCCGGGGCGTTGTCTATATTTATCGTGTATGTGCCCCAGGTAGATCGCAGGCCATGCGGCACATCAACCGTACGGGCGCGGATGGTTTGTGGTCCGGAGGTGGTGAAGGCACGGTTGGTAGTTTGGATGGAGTTGTTGGGGCCACCGCCGGTGGTGGTGTTGAAGCCGTCACCATCATCAGTGTTGAAATCGACTTCGTAGAAGACGCTGTCTCCATCAGGGTCGTTACCTTGGATACGGAAGGTAGTGGGAGTATTGAAGGGAGCGCTGCCGGTATCGTGCATAATGGTTGGTTGCTCGGGGGCGCGGTTGACGACGTTGGCGGTGACTTGGTCTGAGGCGGTATCACACGAGACAGCGAAGTTACCGGTTTGGGTGATGGTAACGGCCATGCCGGTGCTATTGAGAGGCACGCTCGTGCCAGTCGGACCCATACCTTCTCCGAACATCGTGCAGGAGGCAGCGTTCTGGCTCGTCCAACTTAAGGTAGCGGTGGTGTTGCGAGGGACATCGATCGGGCCGTCGCTGTTGTTGATCTTGAGAACGGCGGCGGCGGCGGGGGCGGAGTTCACAGTGATAGTGGCCTGCCCACAGCCAGCTGATCGCACTCCCCCGGCATCAACGGCATAGGCGTAGACAGTGTATTGGCCAACAGAAGTGGGGGTTCGATTAAACGTTTGGGTGGAGGTATCAGCGACTAAACTGCCATCTCCTGGCACTAATTGATTTGATACTACGCAGGCTGCATCTGAGATGACATATCTAATGCTGGTTCCGTCTGGATCATCGCCAGAGATGTTGAAGGTGACGGGGGTATTGACGGTGGTGTCCGGGCCGGTGAGGGTGGGGTTGGCGGGGGGTTGGTTGGCTGCCGCACAGACTCCCCCGGTGTCGACACCGGTCTCGTCTTGGTTTTGGATGCCGTCGGTGCAGGAAGGTGGAGCAGCAGGACACACCGCCGCGCAGGCAGTATACCCAGGTGGAATAGTGTCAGTAGTAACTTTATTTCTGTCTTCGGCTGTATAGGTGCTATTAAAGCAGCTCGGGTACTGCGTTGGAGGTGCTTCACCTTCCGGTACACAAAGACCATAGGTGGTTCCCGCATTAGGACCCTCATTTAGTTGCGTGTCATAACAATCCCACCGTGAATAGCAGGAGTTATCAATATTTCCACACCGCCCGCCGGAATCAATGCCAGATTCATCACCATTTCTAATTCCATCGCTGCATGTGCCGGTCCCTGTAGCAGCACCGGCACTGGCGGTCAGGTTGAAGGTGATGGTTTGTGGGGGGACGTTTACTTGATAATCTTCAATCCCATAGACACCAGTACAGTTAAAAAAGCAGACGGGCGGTGGAAGTGCGGTAATTTTTTCCATTGGTGTCTGATTACCATAACAACGGTTTGCGTCGAGGTTAGAATAGCTTTTGAACGTCATTAAGTACCGGTAGTAAAACTCACCGTTAGTAGCATCAAAGGTGAACCGAGCATTAATAGTGCCTGGTCCATCAACGCGATATAAATTTGGACCAACATTCGTGAGGACTGCTGATGAGCCGCCTACATCAAGATTGTTATTTGGTGGGTTAAGGGAGAGTGGCGAATACGTATTGTATTTGTTACCAGTTCCTGCTGAATCAGAGAGATTGCTCCCACTTTGATCGTACGCATCACAGGCAAACGCTGGCGCAGCGGCACCTGCAATCCAGTGACCATTCGGTGAATCGTTAGTGGATCCGCTACCAAACCATACTATGTCTTGGCCTTCATATGGTTTAGGAGTAAACCGAAGCACAGTGCCGACGGGAATGGTAGCACCATCTGTAAGGGCTTCATTCGTATCATTGTTGTAAACATTAGCTTGATACGTGACACTTACTATTGGCGCACTCAGACCATAATCCCATCCAGAGGCACCGGCACCACACCCTGTCCCACTACAGTTCCAAAAATATGCTAGCCCGAGTGGCGCACTATCGTCACTGACCCACGGCCCTCCATCTTGGTTTTTTGATTCACTTATTTGAGGCAATAAAAACAACGAGCCCAGAATTAAGATAACCAAACCTTGGATGCACTGTCTAAATGTAAGAGTATAGTTCATAGTAAGAGTTATTACGGAATCGGGGTAATCATACCGCTCGCATCGATGTGATTGCGGCGGCGGCGGATAAGGAAGGCGGCGATGGCTGCGATGAGCGCGACAATCACGATAGTCAAAATAACTACAGTCGCGTGGTGCTTAAGCCAATCAAGAAGGCTGTAGATGCCTTCTTCAGCAAGACAGCTGGTGAGGTCGATGACTTCACAGTCGTACTCAGTCTTCACTTGCTCAACCACAACGCCGTTTCGCTCGAGCGTGGCGGTAAGGAGAGCGTAGTTCACATTCATCGCGGGGGTAAATTTCTCACCAAACCCTGACATAGCGCCTGAAATATCACCTTCGTAGCGGTATTCGTGAATCACTTTTCCGTCTCTGTCAGCCAAGGTGAGAGTGAGAGTGTTACCTGGCACCACTGGAAGGTTGGTTGAGTGAGCGCAGGCAAAGAGCGTGGCCTCAGTATCTTTTTGTAGTGGAAAGGCACTGGCGCCTGGGAAATTAATACGGGTTTCTTCGATACCGTCTCGAACGTAGCGTATCCCGAGTACACTCTTCACTTCTCGGTCTTGCGTCACTGCAGTGACATAGACAACGCTTTCCCGTTGTGGGCGGACTTCATAGCTCACACTCACTTCCCCGTTTGCTGGCACTGTGACCAGCTCGGTTTTTGTGTGACGAAGGTTCTCGGGAAGCATGGCATCCCAGGAATACTGATTCCACTGCAGTGGTACTGTCTTCTCTTCATCGCTTGGATTAGTGACGATTGTTTCTACCGTGACTGTATCGCCGGCCGCAAAGTGGAGCGGAAAGGCAGCGAAGTGGTGATCTCGGCCATTAAGGGTCGTAGAAATCTTTGAAAGTTTGGCAATTTTTGCATCAATTTCGTTCGTAATTTTAAATGGCGCTTGGTTGCCGACCACATCATCGGTGAACGACAGTCCCATCAGGTTGTACCGCTTAGCGGTAGTGAAGAAATAGGCGGCATAATACTCTCCCCCTTCCGCATTAGTGGGTATTTTCCATTCGTAGCTGACCGGCAGTTTGCCATTGGCTGCCAATATGATGTTATCCTTTACGATGAACTGATCCACAACCGGATTACCATCACCTTCAGCAAACGTTGTTTCGTCCCGTTTAAATATTTTTACATACAGTGTGCCATTTAGTAGTGGGTACGGATTTTTGCTGATCACTTCGCCTTTGAAGGTAAGTGTCGCCCCCGGGACTGACTGTCCGACTGTGGCTTGCAGGTCGGCCGATACAGAACCAAAGCTGTAATAATCAAAGCAATTGAGTGTTCCGATAGCTTCCACTGCCGGAAGAGTGGGGAGGCCGAACGAGGCTGCTTCGGGCGATGGATCTTGGGCGTACGAGAGATTGGAGCCCGCTAACAGCAGCGCTACGACAAAGAAAGGTGCAAAAATGCGATTCATATAAAAAGAGTACTGATAATGAGTAAGTACATTTATTATAGTACGGAAAAACGTACTTGATTTTAATCCTGGTGGACAACAAACAACCTTTCTTCCCGAGAGTTACCCTAGGCAAGACTTAAGGAGCACTCGAATATCTATGCACTCGCGAGGTACGAGGCAATTGCGTCTTTCACAACGGTGATGTTTTTTATAAATGCTTCTTTATCAGGATCAAGTAGGGTGAAGCGGAAACCATGGTAGGTGGAGTTAAATCCGCTCATCAGTGGCACTACACAGATACCTGTAGCAGCGAGTAAGTAGTACACGAAACGTTTATCAAGTGAAAAATCAGGAGTAATAAGCGACTCTATATAAGTGGCCACTTCTCCGTTATCTATCGATAACTTTTGACTAGCAGTCAGTGTTCCGTCCTTAAACACCACTGTGAAGTAAAAAGCACCTTGTGGCTTATGAATGATGAGTTCGGGAATGTCGCTAAGAATTTCTGCGGCCAAGTCCGCCAAATCACTATATTTTTTTGTTCTCTGTTTTAAATACGGATAGTACCGCTCGTCCTGCATCACCACGGGAATCAGCTGCTGTGGAAGTGTCGTCGAACACACCTCCAACATCTTGGCATCAATCAGTGACTTACAATATTTATCAAAGTCCGCGTCCTTGTCGCGATTGTAAAACTCTACCCAACCACAACGTCCCCCTGGCCACGGAAATTCTTTTGAGACACCACGCATGGCAATCGCCGGCACATCTTCTATATATTGTGCCAACTTTTTGTACTCTATCCCGTCATAGACTAGGTTCGAGTAGATTTCGTCAGAAATAATAAACAGATTATATTTCTTGGCGAGCGCTACAATTCCCTTCATAGCCTCATCGCTGAACACAATGCCGGTCGGGTTATCTGGGTTCACGATGAGAACGCCCGTGACTGTTGGATTCGAAACGATCGCTTCCTCCATCTTTCCAAGGTCAGGTTGCCAATTATTGTGCGGATCTAGTGGATAGGTAATATGAGCACTACGACCATGCGCTGCTTCAGCTGAAGAGTGAGTTGGGTAGGCAGGATTGGGTCCAATCACTCGCGCTTCTGGATTGAGGCTGCGATAGAGTTTTGAAATTGCATCACCAAGCCCGTTAAAGAAAAGGATGTCCTCGGCAGTAATTTGCAGTCCAGCTTCGAGGTTGCGTTCCTTGGCGATGTATTTACGAGTAGCAAGGAGACCTTTGGTCGGTGAGTAGGCGTAGGTTTTGTCTTCTTTGAGCGCTTCCGCAACATGGTCTTTGATCCACTGCGGAATCATCTCCCCTTTTGCGACCGGATCACCGATGTTTTCCCAAATGATGGGCTGCCCTAACTTCGCTATCTGATTGGCAACCTCAACAATCTCTCGTATCTCATAGACAAGTTCGTCGGCCCCCGGGTGAGTGATAATGGTTCGCATTAAATGAAGAAACGAGCGTAGCGATTATTCTGAATTTACGTCCGAATCGGCGGCTTTAGCCCGCCGCCGATTCCTGGACGACTCCGCCCGTAATAGAGATAACAATATAGTACATACAAAAGTATCGCAAACAATAAGCTTTAAATATGGTACTTTTAAAGTATTTACTTTTCCATTAAACATGTTATTGTAAAAAGACCGATAAAGCGACGGAACGGCTCGGTTGAGGTGGTATAGACCCGCCTCCTTGGATACAGTTCCCCCAGACCCTGGAGCAAGGTCGGGCAAAAAAGTCCTTCTAAGAACTTAGGTGACGAAGGCAAAGCGCTCCCCCTCCAGATCATTAGGATCTGGAGGGGATTTTTGTATGTACTGGTTGAACGAATATTTTGTCCACATCAAAGGTTGGACATGGATTTGGATACAGAAAAAGCCCCGCGTACGCGAGGCTTTTGGAATTGGGTGACCTTCTAGGCGGCAACCCCCAGTATGTCCGCTGCCTTACGCAGTCCTCTACCGGTGGGTGGAATCAGCACCGGTTCACCCTGACTGTACAGTGCAGCAGAGAGTACGTTGAGCACCCACTCAATTTGTAACTCTTTCATCCGAAAGAACCAGTAGCTGTGAACCTTTGATTTTCGTGCAGTCTCTGCTTCTCCTCTCGCACGCTCACGTAACTGAAGTAATGCTTCGTCACTCAACCCACGACAAGACTCAAACCCAGCGACCGCACCGTCGCGTTTATTGTGTTGTTCAACACGCATATACGTCTGCCTCACCTCTTCCAACCCGTCATCGATAATAGCGTTAAGGAAATCATTGTGATTCATTGGCATTTACAACTCCTCAAGATACAACTACGCAGTACACTACTCCAGATAGTTAAGAAGTCAAATACAAGCACTCCTGCAAAGCCAGTTTAAGAATGTCCAACACCGAGTGTTGGACAAATTGTGTTGTTTACAAGTCGTCGTCCTCTCCCCATTGCTCTTTAGCGCCTGATGACTCAACGTAGTTCTGATACTCGTCATAAGAGCTGAACGAATTTACTATTTCAGCCGATGCAAGTAAGTTGCCCCAGCGGTTTATCTTATAATCTTGATAACTAGACCATGGATAATAGTTGGCTTTATCTTTCCATTCATATAGTTCATGTGGATTGCGATGTATATAAGCTGACAAGTAAGCTAGCTGACGGTCACTCGCTATGAATTTAGCTTTGAATGCTCCCTGAAATACATGGCCGGATTTATCGTATTTCTTATTAAAATACTTCGCATACGCGTTACCAACTCTATGCATGTATTTTGAAATACCCGCTTCCGTTACTGCCTTGATAGTAAGGTGAAAATGGTTTGGCATTATACAAAAATTTACCACCTCTACAAACCTATCTTCACAAATACTAGTAATGTCTTTTTCTTTAACCTCAAACATTCCTTTATCTAGGTAATTTCTTATATAGCGATTAGTCTGTGACAAAACTAGCGGGGACTGCAGGTACACAATAAGAAAAAGAAACCGTGAGTAATCCGCCTTATCGTGGAAAAGTACTTGCTTGAGACTTCCGCGATTATAAATGTGATAGTAACTATCGCTAAGCAGTGGCAACTCTCTCATTACTGTAATAATAGAGCGATATAGCGCACCTTGTCCAACACCGAGTGTTGGACAAGGTCGTAATGACAAAGAAAAAACCACTCTTGTGGTGGTTTTTTCTTTAGGAGAAATTAAAAGCTCTAAGTTGGCGCCTACCTGATCTCCCACTTGCGCAGTACCTTCGGCGATGGAGGGCTTAACTTCCGTGTTCGGAATGAGAACGGGTGTACCCCCTCCGCTAAAGCACCAACTTAGAAATTTCAAATTCTAATGTATATATTTGTTTCAATCGCGTGACATAGTCCCAACACGCTGTGTTGGGATAGGTGGGCGCAGTGAGAGGATTCGAACCTCCGACCCCGGTACTGATTCCCAGATGGATCTGAGGGTTTCCGTGCTCTACCAGGCTGAGCTACACCGCGACCATGTCACGCGATTGAAATATGCATATTCTAGAGGTGTCGGTTGCGCGGATTTATCCGCGCAACCGACGTTCGTCAGGTAAATTTTACTCAGAAACGTACAGCTGTCATCACAACTTTGCGATGTACAACGTTCCCTATGGGAAACTACGTCCAATTAGTACACCTCAGCTACACACATTGCTGTGCTTCCACTTAGTGCCTATCAACCAGATAATCTCTCTGGGGACTTAATGATTTCTAATCTTGGAGTTGGCTTCCCGCTTAGATGCTTTCAGCGGT
>JAYVBM010000010.1:0-20215 GCA_043750495.1 Minisyncoccota bacterium
CAGAAAAGTTATCTATGGCACAAGACGGCAAGGTCGTCCTGTTCTTTAAGGCATCGTGGTGTCCAACTTGTCGCGCGCTTGATGCTGACATCAAGGCCAATATGACAGCTATTCCTGGCGGCGTCACGATTCTTGAAGTCGACTATGATGCCTCTGGCGACCTCAAGAAAAAGTATGGCGTAACCATGCAGCACACTCTCGTACAAGTGGATTCCTCTGGCAATCTCATAAGTAAGTGGAGTGGCGGAAACACCCTGGCTGCTATCGTCGAGAAAATAAAATAATATGACGTTTCTTGCTATAGCATTTATAGCGGGGGTTCTCACGGTCTTGGCACCGTGCATTCTGCCGCTGCTACCAGTAGTGATTGGATCTTCAGCTTCTGGTAGGAGTAAGGCGACACCATATATTGTGGTGGCGTCTTTGGCCGTGTCGATTATTGTCTTCACGTTTCTTCTGAAAGCTTCAACCGCTTTCATTACCGTACCGCAGGCATTCTGGACGTATCTTTCGGGGACCATCCTGGTATTCTTTGGCGTCACGCTACTGTTCCCAAAAGTCTGGGAGAGTATTCCTGGACTGTCAAAGTTAACGATTCGATCAAATAAACTACTAGGCAGTGGTCATCAAAAGAAAAGTGTCTGGGGCGATGTGATAATCGGTGCGGCACTTGGTCCAGTGTTCTCGACCTGCTCTCCAACCTATTTCGTGATTTTGGCTTCAGTGCTTCCTGCCAGTTTTGCGCTCGGGAGCCTATATCTCTTGTCCTATGTCGCAGGTCTTTCCCTCATCTTGCTTTTGATTGCGCTACTAGGGGAACGCTTTGCTAGTCGTTTGTCGGGAGTTAGCAATCCCAACGGTTGGTTTAAGCGCGGACTGGGCGTTCTCTTTGTCTTGGTGGGATTGTTTATTATGTTCGGGCTCGATAAGCAACTGCAGACATATATTCTCGATAAAGGCTTCTTTGATGTCACAAAGATAGAACAAAAGTTATTGCAGGACTCGGAAGAATCAACCAGCGATGACTCTTCATCAAACGTCGTACTTCCGTATGTGGAAATTGTAAATCCATCTGGTTTCGTGAATACGAATGATCAGTCGATAAAAATTGCCGACTATGTGGGCAAGCAGGTGATTTTGCTCGACATCATGACGTACTCCTGCATCAACTGTCAGCGTACGTTTCCGTATGTGACAGCGTGGTATGAAAAATACAAAGATGATGGATTGATTGTGATTGGGATTCATACGCCGGAATTTGCTTTTGAAAAAGACAAAAGAAATGTTGAGAAGGCGATGGAAGAATTCGGGATTAATTTTCCGGTGGTACTTGATAATGAGTACGCTACGTGGAATGCCCTTGGAAATAGGTACTGGCCAAGAAAGTATCTGATCGATATCCACGGCAACATTGTGTATGACCATATCGGTGAAGGAGCGTATGAGGAGACTGAAGCGAAGATTCAAGAACTCCTAAAGGAACGAGCCAGTGTTATTGGCGCTGAGACAAAAATAGCCGGTGACTTGGCCGCGAGCGGGATAGTAGAGCAGAAGACCGCCGCCCGCAGTCCCGAGACTTACTTCGGTTCGCTGCGAAACGAACTTCTGGAAAACGGCCTGAAGCAAAAAGCTGGTGAACAGACGCTCGTGATACCAGACACAATAAAATCCAATACTCTGTACCTAGGCGGGACTTGGAAAATAACTGATGAGTATGCACAGGCGCAAGAAAGAAGTGTTGTGCAGTACCGGTACAACGCTAAGGAAGTGTATATCGTCGCTGAGTCAGACCTGGGGGGTACGATTGAAGTCTGGCAAGACGGCAAGCGGGTAGAGCTCGAAGCGGGCGCTGACGCACCAGCCGGGCTTACTACCGTGCAACCAAGTCGTCTATACAAACTCATAAAAAACCCTACCGCCGGTGAACATACCCTAGAGCTGAGAGTCAGTCCCGGCGTGAAATTATTCGCCTTTACCTTTGGTTAGTATGGTACAGTAAAATAGGTAAGGTGACAGTAACTTGTTGGTGATGGCACCATGCATGGATGTAATTCAGTACTAGCCCTTGTTCAGAATGAGACCGTGACTGGTAAAGTTCATGATGCAGTGAAGATGAGGTCGCTCCTCAGTGAGTAGCTAGCACTCACGGTCATCTACCAAAACCCACTACGCAGCCCTCAGGGGCTGCTTTTTTATCGTCTATAATAAGTGCTTTTCTTTCGCCAAGGGGATGCTAGTATTGGTGTATGCCTCAGGCCATCGTTTGGATTTTTCTGCTTATTTCGGGAGCCTTTGCGACTATTCATAACTTCGCTGTAGCGACTTCACTGTATTGGTATTACTCATGGTTTGATATCATCATGCACTTCTGGGGCGGCCTGCTCGTGGTGCTTGGTGTGTATGCATTATGCTCGCTTAAGCATGTGCCGCTCAAGCCAACCTCGTTTATTATTTTCAGTACGCTTATTATCATTATGATAGTTTGGGAACTATTTGAGTGGAAGTTCGGTCTTTTCAATCCAAAAACTCATCTCTTCGACACCTCTAAGGATTTTGCCGTCGGCTTAAGTGGGGGATTAGTCGGGTATTTCGCTGCGCTCCGGCTTAGAATGTAGGTACTCGTCCCGTTAGAAATTACTAAAGTTGTTATACTAGAAACATGAATAAGATAATGAGAGTAAAAAATTATATTACAAGCCCAGTAACAAATCGGAAGGTAACTTCCGATTTCTAACGGGATGAAAACTACATTAGGATTTTATGGGGGCGTTGGTTCAGTGACCGGCGCTAATTTTATGCTGGATACGGGTAAGTTTGCGCTTCTGGTTGACTGTGGATTAGTACAAGGCGACAAGTTTGCAGCAGAAATTAATGCTACACCGTTTGTGTACGATCCAGCCAAAGTCGACGTACTTTTGGTCACCCACGCCCATGCCGACCACATTGGAAGAATTCCTAAGCTGGTTCGAGATGGTTTTAAGGGAACTATTTACTCTACCGAACCAACCCGCGACTTAGCCAGATTAATGTTTGAAGACGCGCTTAAGATTATGCAAATGGAAGCCGTGCGAGACCAGCGCGAAGCTATCTATGGTGCCGAAGATATTCAGTTGGCGTTATCGTTTTGGAAAACAAAGCCATACGAAGAACCCTTTGCCTTGGGCGATGATATCGTCGCAACCCTTTGCGACGCGGGACACATTCTAGGGTCAGCGACCGTGTCGCTTGTCCGTGGCGGCAAAAAGATAGTGTTCACTGGCGACCTAGGCAACGTTCCACAACCGCTATTAAGTGCACCGACTATTCCCACTGACTACGACTACCTGGTGATGGAAAGTGTCTATGGTGATCGTAGTCACGAAGAGGTCGCAGAACGTAGTGAACTTCTTAAAGGCTACATTGAAGAAACTATCCGTACCAAGGGCACCCTCATCATTCCAGCATTTTCGATTGAAAGAACGCAGGGTATGCTGCTGGAGATAAACAACCTGATTGAGTCAAAGCAAATAGCACCAATCAAGACATTTCTAGACTCACCACTGGCTATCCGTGTGACGGAAGTGTATCGTCGCTCCAATGCTTTCTTGAGTCTAGACATACAACAACAAATCAAAGACGGCGATGATATCTTCGAGTTTGACGGGTTGTCGTTTACTGAAACAGTAAAAGAATCTTCGCAGATTGCGCGCATTGATGGTCCCAAGATAATTATTGCGGGCTCAGGCATGAGTCATGGTGGCCGCATTCGTGCTCACGAAAAGGAATACTTAGATGAAAAAAACTGTATCGTGTTGCTGGTGGGATACCAAACAGTAGGGAGCGTTGGCCGATTGCTCCAAGACGGTGCCAAACAGATATTTATCGACGGCATGCGGGTGAAAGTAAAAGCTAAGATCGCTACGATTCGCGGTTACTCTGGCCACGCCGACCGCGACCAGTTGGTTGAGTTCGTCCATGGTGGCCTCTCGCCTAAGACCAAGCAAATCTTCGTCACTATGGGTGAAGAGCGTTCCTCATTGTTTCTAACCCAACGCCTCCGAGACTACCTGGGTGCCCCAGCGATAGCCCCAGAGGCTGACGCTGAGATAGAAATAGACTTCTAGGTCTTGGTATTGGGCGAACTTATGCCCATAGTTATTCGACCCTTATTCACATATCCATGTGTATAGCCATTTTAGACGACATAAGCATTTAGTCTAAATCGAAGCTATTTAATTGTGAAAATTTATATAATGTTCAGAATAACCTTTAAATTATAGTCATTTATTGAATGGTAAAGAATCAGAATAAAAATTCTATTTACTTATTTAAAAAATGATTCATAAATAAATTTTTATATTGCACACTCTCTATGAAGAGAATATAATGTTTTTTGTATGAGGGATTCGTCTCCCATACGTTGGTAGGAAGACCTTCGGGAAAACCTACTGTGTTACACCCACTCAAAGTTTACTGCTTGGTAAACGAACTACGGGAAACAAATCTGATACCGGGACCTGTCCAAGTATCAGATAAACTCAGAGTGTAAATCACTAACAGTAGATAGCATTCAAGCAAGCAACCTAAGTGCTACAAAATCTACCGCTAGCCTGAGAGCAACGCTGAAACTAAAAATACCACCGCGAGGTGGTATTTTTAGTACGTTGTACTGTGTTACTTCTACAGTATAACGTCCTTTTATAGGCCTTTTGATACTAAGTGGGGAGTACTAAACCGCCGCCCACAAGGGGCGGCGGTTTACGTCCAGCGATTTGCCCTAGGAAAGGGTCAAATCGGGACGAAAGTTCATAATAGTCGCTACGCTCGTTTACTCACTTTTATTTCGCTGCTTCTACTACCCGAGCAAATGCTTCTGGGTTTTCAACTGCGAGAGTGGCGAGAATCTTTCGATCTAGGGTAATGCCCTTATCCTTGAGCGTCTTGATGAATCGGCTGTACTTGAGGCCGTGAGCCATGAGTGCAGCATTGATACGGACGTTCCAAAGGCGACGGAAGTCGGCTTTTTTGTCCTTGCGGTGCGCAAATGCATAGGTGTATGCATGGTTCATCGCTTCGCGAGCAGCTCGCTTCTTCTTTGAGCGAGCGATGCGGTATCCCTTTACTTCGTCGAGCATGTTGCGTCGACGTTTTTGGGCCATGAGGCCTCCTTTTACGCGTGCCATAAAATGAAGTTTTAAGTTTTAATAATTCTAATGTTGATAGCGTGAGCTAGGTTTCAAAATTGCGGTAGATGTAGTGATGTGAAGCGAGAAAATTTCGAGGTGTACGGTGTTGTACAGTGAGAGATTTTTTCGTGAGCACAGCGCTACAGATGCCGTGATTTTGGAGGCTAGGCGCCGGTTCCAGGGAGAAAGCGACGTGTTATGCGCTTGCTTAGGTTCAAGAGTTGAGTTCGCTTGCGGCGAAGTCGCTGTTGGCCAGTTTGGCGGGCATTAAAGTGGTTCTGACCGGGCTTGCGCGCAACGAGCTTGCCGTTCTTTGTCACTTTAATACGCTTGGTAAATGATTTATTTGTTTTCATACTAGAGGGTTTTTTGATCGGGCATTGCCAAGAGAAGTGGCAAAGGTGGCAGAAATATACCTTATTTACATATAATAATCAAGCTTCAATCAGTATTATCTAGAATATGACTAATGCTTATAGCGTGAGTACAGAACTTTGACAAATCTGTGAGAAAAGCTAACAATGGAACCGGATGTGTGATATCACACATCGTCTGGAGTCAGTACAACCTTGACTCTTCGGCAGGTCTCCTGCCGCCTGTTCTTTGTTTACACTGGAGTAATAATCATGGGACAACTCAAGCTACTAGCGTTTGCTGTTGATGATGAAGTCTTGAGCGTAATTGAACAGCTCAAAATAAGTCTCAATGTAAGGACAAGTGCCGCCGTCTTTCGCAAAGCATTAGCGGTTCTAAAGCTTACTGTCGATCAGTCGCGCGATTCCGATTTTGTAGTCGTCATGAAAGGACATGAGCTGGAAGACCATCAAGGTATCGCTGTTGCACTTAGAGGTTGATTGTCTGGAATATCAACCTAATAAGATTATGAAACCATTTGTCAGAAGAAGCCCACCCGAGATTTGTCTCGGGTGTTTTTGTCTTTAAGAAGTACCAGTGGTTTTCTGTGCGCCCCTTCGGCAAGGCCGTTGGAAGTACCCTTGGGGTGAGACATTACGCAAGCCCACTAAAAACCCGACCGTACGGTCGGGTTTTTAGTGGGCCGCGCATAGCGGAAATTTTCGTGGGGAAAATTGAACGCGTGTCGAACAGGACACTGCTGGTAATTCTCGGCCGCTAAACTCTAGATTTGACCTGATTCTAGTAGGTCATCCAGGGACTTCTTTTTTGAGGTCTTTTTCTCAGTCTCTTCTACTTTTACTTTGCTTAATTTTGTCTCTTCGGGGAGTATTTTTACCGGTTTATGGGCCTTTGCGCCAGGGACTCTTTCTAGGGTGGTGGTCCAACCTTTGGGGCTCTTTTTCATGGGATCAGCGATTTTGTATTCTACCGGGATGATTTTGAGGAATCGCTCCAGACGCTCCTTGAGAAACTCGGGCTCCATGTATTTGTAGCGTCCCCAGAGAAAGAGGTCTACTTTAACTCGGTGGCCTTCCTCGAGCCACTCTGCCGCTCGTCTAGCCTTTAGCTGTTGGTCGTGATCACCGGTGCCGATTTTGACCTGGACGCTCTTGGTCTCAGTACTGTGAGACTTCGCCTTTACTTCACGCGCCTTACGGCCCGTCTCATAGCGGTACTTTCCGTAGTCCATTATTTTGGCGACCGGCGGCTTGGCGTTTGGAGAGATCTCTATAAGATCTTGCTTGCGTTCTTCGGCGGCCTTGAGGGCATCGGCTAGAGAGAGCGTGCCAAGGTTTTCACCGTCCGAGGTAACGACTCGCAATTCAGAGGCTTTGATAGCGTGATTAATACGAGTCCGAGTGTCTTTAGTTGAGTTACCTTGATATGATGATGGTCGCAAATTGTATGGGCTTAATGAATTAATGTAACAGGCTTATACCAGCCGTGTTATTGATTGTCAAAATGTACCATACCAACGTTTATTTGCAAGACAAATATAGGCACTGGAGTAGGGTATTAGTCTTGACTTGACTGAATTTTATTTTCTGGTATTTTTGACTCAGTTCATTTTAAGGGGGAGCATATGCCATCGCTTGTCATCGATATCGCATTTCCAATGCAACCAGAAGTCAAAGAGCGGGTGGAAAGTCGAATTCGACAGATTGTCATTGAGCCACCAGCGAATCTGTTTTTTGTCCGGATCAAAATCGTCTCAGATCCTCAAGTTCAAGGGCGTGTGGTTGGTCAGGTGTATCGCGTCACTTTGTGTGGTGTTGGCGGCAAAGCTCTGGCGGACGAGAGAGAGTTCCTGCTCTTCCAAACTGCCGCTGAAGAACCACTTCGCTTGCAGTACGTTGCGAAAAGACTGCTCAAATAAGCAAGCGCCCGTCTCCGACGGGCGCTTTTTGTTAAAGGGCCCAAAAAAACCAGACTTATAACAGCCTGGCTATTGATTGTCAAAATGTGCCTACTAGCATTATTTTGTGACTGATTTTAGGGCGCAGCTCGTGACAATTTGGCTACTGTATTATCTAAAAATTGACAAAAAAACCTACCGGTTCATAGTGCGAAGATATGAACTATGCCCGTGTCGGGTTGGCGGTCGTGTTACTTTTGGCAACTCCAAAACTGAGCGAAGCGGCCATTCCAGACCTCTACACCAATGAAAATATCTGGAATAGTGAGCATGACAAGCCGCTGAGTTTTGTGATTGACGCCGCGGGTAACTTCGAGGGCATAACGCAAACCGGAAAAGTCTTTAGACAGACTACGATTGCCAATACGGGCTCCATTCGTCTGCAGCGGTTTTCTATCGATGAAGCTTTCTACTACATCTCTGACCGAGGAATAATCATTGCTACTACAGATACGCAAGCGCTTTCGTTATACCTTGCTTCTATAGAGTAGTGCCAAGTAGTGATGTCTAAAGATCGTCACTATTTGGCCCTTACCATCTCGCGCAGTGAAGAACGATACGACAGGGCAACAAAGACTAGTCCCACAAGGCCGATCACTACTTCTGGTACGTGAACAACGAGGTTTGCGAGCATGGCGATAGCTAGGCCAAGAATCGCCCAGTGGGCGCCATGTTCTAGGTAAACGAGTTCCGTGAGGGTTTTTTGTTGGACGAAGTAGACAGTGAGCGCTCGCACAAAATACGCACCAATACCAAGTCCCACTACGATAATCAGCAGGTTCGTGGTGAGAGCAAATGCACCTATTACACCATCAAGCGAGAAAGCCGAGTCCAGCACGTTGAGGTAAATAAATAATGCCAGACCACTTTTGGCCACATCTTCGCTTTCAATAGAAAGGGAGCCGGCTAGCCCTTCCATCACCACAAAAAGTACCAGACCAACAATTCCCGATACGAGTACGGCTGCCTGATCGAAGTGTGTGAGAAAAGAAAGAGTAGTGATAAGAGTAAGTGCCAGCGCGATCTCAATAGCTTCAATGCGGCCCCACTTTACGAGATGCTTTTCGATTGAATCAATCCAGTGAATTTCTTTGGCTTTATTAAAGAAGTATTTGAGAGATACCATCATGAGGAATACTCCACCAAAGGCAGTGATAGAACCATGGACACCTTCAAGTAGGTGTCCGTAGGCGGCGGCGTCTGTGAAGGCTAGTTTGGTAATAAACCAGGGTGACGCCCAAGTAGCAATACTGACAATCAAAATTGGGAGAACGAATCTGGTTCCAAATACAGCAATCGCAATACCCCAGGTGAGGAAGCGTCGTTGCCACTTGGGACTCATGCGCTCAAGCACTTTGGCGTTCACAACGGCATTGTCAAACGAAAGCGTCACTTCTAGAATAGAAAGAATCAGTACCAGAAGAAACGCATTAAAACCGGCCTGAGTCCAGACAAACAAAAAAGCCGCCACTGAAATAATAGTCGGCCACAAAAAGAATCGTAAAAAGCTATTGTTCATGGTCGCTATTATATCAGGGAAAAATAGAGAAACGAGACGCCCTTCTGTCAGCGTGTGGGCGCTTATCTCTTGGGTGGTAACGGTATGAAGTAGTTCGTTTCAAGCATATATGTCTTGTACTGCTCACCGTACCGATCAATAAATATTTTTTCGAGCATCGGACCGGTGATGTAGACGACAATGTACGTTATTAAGAGAGGACTTATGAGGGCCAGATAGCCGTAATGAAGGGGCAGCACCATCACCGCTAAGCCCCACCAAATAAGTGTCTCACCAAAATAGTTTGGTCGACGACTATAGCGAAACAAACCCGTCTTCATAATTGGCTCGGTTGTCGTGCCAGCCTTCTTTTTTGCAAGAAAGGCATCCAGTTGTTTGTCAGCAATCACTTCGATTAAAAAACCAATAGCAAAAATAACTACTCCTAGATACACCAACACTGGGAGGGACGTCTCCTTTGTGGTTGTCGCCAAAATAAATGGCAAAGCCACTAGGGTAATTATTATTCCTTGCAGGAAGTTGATTTGCAGAAAACTTCTCACGACAAAATAAATATTTCCTCGCTTTGTCCATTGCGTTCGCCAGTTCTTGTAGCGCTCGTCTTCCCCCCGGCCACAATTTTTTGTGAAGATTCTGTAGCCTAGTCTAAGTGACCATACACCAATACATATCAGCATGATGATTACCAGGGGTGTGTATATGTTGATAAGAAGAAGCAGTGTGAGGCCGCTAAAAAAGAAGAGCGGCCCATACGCAATGTCGATCAAACTGTTATCACCTTTAGTTTGCATCACTAAAAAGAGTGCCGTTACAAAAACTACGACGATGCTAATAAAGAGTCCAACATTAACTAACAACATTTCCATACTATGTAAATTATTGTATCAGGTGGTACAATCTTGGTACATGTCGCCACAAGGTGAGATAGGGGTAGTTCTTGAAACACCAAAGCGTGTGCCGCGTAAGCGTACGCCCAAAGTTGATTTCAGCAGTGATGCTAAGGCAGTGCCTCTTAAGCGTGCGCCACAAAAACGTGCGGCACGAAAAACCGACGATGAACCAACATCAGCCCGTGTCTCAGCTCGTAAGGCGCCAACGCCGATTGCTGCAGAAAGAGCCAAGGTAAAGCGCAGTCGAAAGAATGCAACTGTGGTCGCAGTTCTGTTACTACTGGGCGTTGGTTCGTCTGCAGCGGTGGGATTTACGGATAAGGGTCAGATAGATGTGGCGCAGACTATAGCCCAACGCAACGAAGCTGCTCGCGCCGCTGGTCAACCCGAGATAACTATTCCGGTGCAAACTACCCCAGAGCCAAACGGGGGTCTGACTGGTGTCGGAGATATTCCTTCAAATGCTCAGCCGGTCTCTACGACTACTGCTGCGACAGCCAGCTCGACTGATGCCACTGCATCCTCAACCAAAGAAACGGCCCCGACCGAGACCGCTTCCACTACCTAGGCTTCCTAATATAAAAAGACCGCTGAAGGCTATTTATTTTTTCTCCTTTCTACACAACGGGCGCAGCGACAGCCGTCTTTTCCAAACATCATGTCGAAATAGTATTTTCCGTAGTTATACGTAAATTCCTCACCAGCTTTAATGTTGCGCTTGGCATAAATAAATACCCGAGTCTCGTCGTCGGTTAATTCGGGACGACAGTTTGGCGCACACGAGTGATTAATATAGCGTGCTGTGTGTTTTCTTGCTTTGCCATCGAGTGTCCAATCGTCATTTAATTCAAATAGATATCTGCCTCCACGGCGCTGAGCCTCGGCTTCGCTGATTTTTTCGCCAGTATATTCAATCACTAACTCGTCTTTCTTAAAATCGCGACCAGCATATAGCCCTAGTCCCGCGCTACTTCGTTTCACTACAAAATCTTTCATGAAAAGCAGTATACCCCCATACTAACTTTCCTGTCACTCTGTTTTCCCTAGGTTTCTACAGCAAGACGAACTTCCTTTTTCTGGAAGTGCGTCTACTGGGGTGAATTTTCACGTAATACAACAGGGAAGTTGGTATCGGGGGTATAGCATCACTTTATTTTAGTAGTCGAAATAATCCTGTAAAAATGATAAAATGGTGGTCTTACTAGACTGGCTGTAAGACGGAGTCTTTACCGGCGTCCTATAAAGAATAAATAACATCATGCTACCTCTCAAAAAAAACAACCTGATTATTATCGCTGCACTTATAGCCGTTGCTGTGGCCGCCCTTGCCTACTACCAATTTTCCCGTACATCTTCTGACGTAAGCAATATTCCTAAAGAGACGGTAAACAACCGTGTTGTCGGACTTAGTTTTGCCTACCCTCCCACCGAGAATGGTTTTTCTCTAGTCGAACCACCAGTGGGAGAGAATGGACTACTTGCCGCCTACGTGTTGATACCAACCAAAGAATACGAGGCATACAAAACTAGTAACGATGTGCGTGAAGCGCCAGCCTCTATTAGTGTTCTAGTCTACGAAATTGATAGCGGCACTTCAACCGTCACTGCTTCGGGAAGTGAGCGCGTTGACCGGGTGACTCGTCTGCAGAACTGGGCAACTGATAACGACACCCTGACTTCTTATACTAAGGCAAAAGCAACACCGGACATTGTTGAGATCGATGGTATAAAGGCCCTTCACTATCAAGCCGATGGACTCTACCAGCAGGATATCTACCTGATAAGCTACCAAAATCGCGCCTACATGTTTACTGCGCAGTTTGATGCACCAACTGACATCACCAATACAGCTTTCACTGAGTTTATTGAGTCGATTTCTTTTGAGTAGCTTGCACAAAACAAAAAACGGTCGAGGCTTGCCTCGGCCGTTTTGCTATAGGTAGGGAATCGTTGCGATTTCTTCTAGTGACTTTGATTCGATGAAGTCATTTGTCGCTGGTATAGAGAGCGGCTTGGGAAGTTTATCTTGGCAAGCTGGACAGATCGATTCCTCGTCCTCATCAAAAGTCCCTTGAAAGCGCTTTTTGCATTGACATAGGTAGGTACCGCTGATGGTCATAAAGACCTCCTCTCTTACTAGCAGACCATAGTGAAGTGTCTGATGTAAACGGTGTTTTGTACGTATGTGGGGACAGACGGTAATTTTCTATACACCGCTAGAGTTTTTTGTAGAGTAATTTGAATAACTTCTCTTGAAAGTGAGCAATCTTTTCCGACTCTACGATAAAAGCTGTATTGGAACCGTAGTCAACGTAAGCCGTTTTATTGCCGTAAATGAGTAGTGAAATGTTGTCTTCAAATAGATCAAACTCTTTAGGGATGGCTTTTACAGAGCGGTTCAATTTCATCTCTTTATCTTGGGCTTTGATTTCGCTTGAAATCACGAGACGTTCAAATTGTTTAGTCTCACGGGCCTTTATATAGTAGGTGTTTTCAAAGTCCTTCGTGTTAGAGCTCGTGCGAGCGGTGTAGCGGTAAAACGTGCCACCGCGCGGGAGAGTATGAGCTACGTCGTCAAAAACAAACCGTACACCATGTCTCCCTTCAAAGTATTTGATCAAGGGCCGGTCGTGCGATGTTTGCTTTTGTTGTTCGATGAGTTCTCCTAAGCGACTAGAGATTTCGGCATGCTCGTCTTTGTATAGTTCAAGAATCCGACTTGGTGACTCAGCGCGGTAGAAGGTTCGCTTTTGCTTTTGTACGTTACTAACGAGTCCGTCCTTTTGCATTTTAGGCAGAAGATGATAGAGCGCCGGTCGGTTGATGTGGGTTTCTTTACTAACATCAGATATAGACATAGTGCCGTGCTCTAGAAGGGCGGTGTATATAGCCGCTTCTTTTTTTGAGAGTCCAGTTTTGGTGAGTAGTTCAAAAGTATCCATATTTGTAAGAAATAATTACAATTTAAATATACTTAAAATATAAGCTTTACTAGCCAAAATAGCAATCTTAAAAGCATATTTTGCTAATTTTTATGACGAAAATATTAAATACCAGTATGTTGTATGCAGATATGTTCATTACAAAGGAGAAACTTATGACGACCTTCCGTCCCCACGCAAACGCCCTACGCAACCAAGCTCTGCAGTTTGCCGTCATGGCTCACGGCAGTCAGGTACGCAAAGGTAACGAGCACATTCCGTACGTCTTCCACTGTGTGGATGTGGCCAACGAAGTCATCTACTACTCGGGTCTGCCCATTCCCGAGCTAGAGCTCGCTTCGGTGATTGCCATTTTGCATGACACCATCGAAGATACGATTGTGACCTTCGAAGATGTAAAGCAGCAGTTTGGTCTAGAGATTGCCCGTGGCGTAAAAGCTATGAGCAAGGACGACTCGATTGTTTGTATCGGAGAATCAAAGCAGGCGCAGTTGGAAGAAAGTTTGGTTCGCCTCAAAGCTGCTCCGCGCTACGTGCAAGCGGTGAAGTTAGCCGACCGCGTGTCGAACCTCAAAAGTTTTCCGGCCATGTGGAGTCGGGAAAAGGTAGCAAGCTACCTCGAAGAAGCGATGCTGATTGCTCGTGAACTCGGAAACGCGTCAGAAGGTCTCGATGCCCGTCTGCGGGCGCGAGTGTCTCAGTCGAGAGTGACTCTCTCAATCATGTGAAAGGAAAGAGCAATGACTAAGTTCTCTGTAGTCCGCCAAAACTGGCTCGAGTCTGAGCGAGGCTGGGGTACCCGTCCCGATGGGTACACTCTTCACCTCACGAAGTCCGACCGTGACACTTACGTCCGTGATTACTGGGACCGGATGCCGGACGAGGTACCTGACGAGTACTCCCGCCCCGACGGTCATCCCACCTTGGTGGATGTCGACGAAGCGACTTACGAGCAGGTAAAGGCAAGTAAGAACGGCATGTGGGGTTAAACCCAACACCGGCGACCCGTGCGCCCGCATCAAAATGCGGGCGCTTTACGTGTCTGGATAAAGAAAAAGCCCCACAAGATGTAGAGTCCCAGGGGACTTAATCTTGTAAGGCTTCGTGTACCTACACGTATTGCTGATTGAGTGTTTTTTCGTACGAAGCGAAGTTCGCCGCGATGAGTTCAGCGAGGATCGTCAGCTCCTCGCTGACGAACTGATCCGGATCGTAGCTTTCGCTTTCGAAATACTCGCGGCCCTTGCGAGCCAGTTGCGCGAACTTCGACACATCGTCGGCGGTGAAGTTGTCGTTGAGCACTTCACGACTGATCGTCATGATTTCGGCCACCAGCCCATCGAGCTTCGCCCGTTTTTTGCGACTGAACTGATCGGCATTGTGCTTCATGAGGACGTCGTACGCGTCTTTGAAGGCAGACACTTTGTCCGCCAAGTCGACAGTCGACGGGTAGTGAATGCTCCGCGTCAGATGCGCGAGAGACGATCGCATTTCGGAGAATTTATCCTCACGCCCGATGCGCCCGCCCGCTTCGCCATAGATGATCGACGACATGCCGTTGAAAATCTTGCCACGGAGTCGGGTTGCGATTTTTGCGGTCAATGTGAAATACTGGTTCATGAACAAGACCTTCTCTAAAAAAAAGAGGTTAATGACTGCAAAAATAATATCATAGAAATAGACTAAAGTCAAGTTTACGAGTGCTGTTCCAAACTGAATAGTCGGTCTTTATGATTTTGTCTACCTGCAAGAGCTTTAGCCATTTTGTGCACAGGGGGAACCTTCTGTAATAAAAAAACGTGACACAATTAGTGTGTAATTAAACTCATATATACACCATGGCATACGTATTTATAATCATCCTGTTCATATACACCCTTAGTCTTAGAGAGCGTATTAAAAGACTAGAAGAAAAGCCCGATCAAAAACCAATAAATCAACCTCTCATGTATCCCGACTTGGTCGCAAGCGCGAAGTCCTTTGCACCGCAAACTATGAGCCAAGGGGCTCCGATGGCAATTCCGCTTACGCCGATCCCTACTCCATCCATGGCAGCGCCTACACCATTGCCGCCAGAGAGCGATAGTGCGTTTCTTCACTTCTTTAAGGAAGACTTCTTGGTGAAGCTGGGAGCGTTGCTGCTACTTTTTGCGTTTGGGTGGGGCGTAAGTTACGCTTTTGCTAATAACTGGATTAGCCCAGCTGGCCGTATTCTGTTGGGACTAGGTGCTGGTATAGGGATTATCGCATTCGGTACTTTTTGGCTGCGCAAAAACTTTCACCAAGCTGGCATTTTCTTGGTCCTTGGACTCGCCGTATTCAACCTGACTATTTTTGCTGCTCGCTTTATTTATGACTTCCTCAATCCATCGCTCGCGCTCGCATTGATGTTTGCCGCTGTGGCCTATGTCGCCTACTTAAGTGTCAAACATAATAGTCGCAATTTGGCGATGGCGTGTCTTGTCTTTGCTGCTACTTCACCGCTATTTACCGCTGGTGAACCTTCGACCGTCGGTCTCTTTAGCTACCTCATTATCTTCGTCCTGGGAGTTTTGTGGGTTGTCTCGCTTCGCTTGTGGCACAGTCTGACCCTGGCTGCGCTCCTGGTAGTATCGTTCTTTAGTCTGCCATTTTGGTTTGGAGTTATGTCTGATATTGAGACAGTCACGGGCCTCGTGTTCGCCCACGTCTTTGGTATTATTTTCTTTTTGTTCAACGGCCTCAATATTGTAAGGGGTGTTACCAAAGTATTGGGCGTACATATATATACCGGTTTAGGTACCGGCTTCTTTCTTATCCTCTGGGTATTGAACGCCGCTGACGGTATGGCTGAATCGTTGCCACTCTTGATGTGGACCGCGGCTTACCTACTGGCGGCCATCTACTTTTTGTCTGCCAAAGAAAGTTTTACCGCCTTCTACCTACATGGTGCTATTGGATTACTGCTTGGAGCCGTTGCTACCTCGACAATTTTTGACGGACACGCCTTAACCATGGCCTTCACACTCGAAACCGGACTAGTAGTACTCTTGTCACAAGTCATTACCAGGAATACTGCAGTGACAAAGCGACTTACACTTTTGTTTGTGGTGCCTACACTGCTTTCGCTGGGCAGTCTTTTCTCCAATTCTTGGTATAGTAGTATTCTCCATAAAGACTTCTTTGTTTTGTTCACACTCGTAGTCGTGCTGGGTATAGTCGGTCTGGCTCTGCGGTCTCTCTCGAGCGAAGGTGGTTTGACCGAACTCAAACAAACCGCCGGAGCGCTTCTTTTTGGATCTGTACTCTACGCCCTGGTACTCATATTGCGTTCGGTTGGTGTGTACTACGACGAAGATATCGTTACGATGATATTCATTGTTGAGTCCGGAGCCTTGGTGTTTTTTGCTCACTCAATCTACAACAGCAGAGTCTTGACCACCCGACTCTCATATCTTTTGGGACTGTCTTGGCTCCTTACGTTTCCCAGCATGGCCTCATCGCTATGGAGTACAGGTGTCTTTCATACCAGCTTCTCAATCATCTTGCTATTTGTGGGCGTAGCAGTGCTGGTTGGAATGTTTTTGCGGATACTTAATCAGTCGCAGCCGCATCATGAGATTGTTGTAGCGATGAGTACCGTGTTTGGGGGAGCCGCCATAAACAGCCTCATACTGATATGGCTCTCACTACACGCCGCTATTGCTTCAGCTGATGTTGCTACGACGATCTCGTTGGTTATATTCACCATCCTCGGGCTATCATCCTTCGTCTATGGCCGGGTTCGGGAGCTGCTACATTTCAAGTATGCCGGGGGCCTACTGCTGGCCTTTGTGGTCGGCCGCCTACTATTGGTCGACGTCTGGGACATGCCGCTACTTGAGCGATTCATCACTTTCCTTATGGTCGGCGTCTTGCTTATCAGCACCGCCTTCTATGGCCGAAAGAAGCAACACCCAGACGAAGTCATTACTTAAGAAAAGCCCCTATAACAGGGGCTTTTCTTGTACTGGGTAATACAGTCTTGCCAAGAGAGGTAAGAGATGTAAGAGTTGAGGGTATCTATCGTTTTATGAAACAGGAGGCCTTCGAAAAAACATTCATGGAAGCGTTCGATGCGTACAACGATGCCATTTTCCGTTTTTGTGTGGTTAAGGTATCAAACCGTGAGTTAGCGGAGGATATGACTCAGGAGGTCTTCACTCGCTACTGGCAATACGTGCGAGATGAAAAGGAGATCACGAACCCTCGCGCATTTTTATATACAATTGCCCACAACCTAGCCAAAGACTGGTACAAGAAAAAGAAATCTGTCTCACTTGATGAGAATCTTGAAGCTGGGCTGTCTTTACCAGGCCGTGAACTGGGACAAGATACCCTTGCGGAGTACGGTGAGGTGTTAGAGGTGATCGCCGATATGGAAGAGTGGGACAAACAAGTGTTATTGCTTCGTTACGTGGAAGGACTCGAGCCCAAACAGATTTCTGAAATAATCGGTGAGACACCCAACAATGTGTCAGTCCGACTCAATCGGGCAATCAAGAGACTCAAAGAAAAAATGCATATATGAACAATGAACAAGAAACAAAGGAATATCTAAAAACTTTGGAGCAGATTAAGCTCTCTGATTCGTCGCGCGCGCGCATTAAAAGCGACCTTGTTTCATACGCCCAGTTTCATGCTGCAGCCGAAGTTAAGGCTGGCACCACGACCCGTCGCAAATCATTATTTATGCGTTCTATGTTCTCGCCAGTTCCCGCGGCATTTGCTTTGGTGTTTTTGGTCGGGACCACTTCATTGCTGGCTAAGGAAGCCGTTCCTGGAGATTTTCTGTACGCCGTAAAAACTGGTGTGAGTGAAAACATCCGCGGCGTTTTTGCTCTCGTGACAAATGATACTAAGCAGCCGGACGAACCTTCACAAGTCCAATTGGCAGATGCTACCAAGTCGGACACTGACACGGCGACTACTTCTGATACCTTAGCTAAAAATGACAAAGATCGTAAAAATGAAAAGGACAAAGGAAACTTAGCTATTAATACTCGGACAACCGCCATGATGGAAGGTGGCAAATACAAAAAGGATAATATGTTTGCGGCAGATACTTCATTAGATTTAACTACCATGCTTTCAAAAGGCACTATCAGTATCGAAGACTATACTTCGGATGTAGAGCTGCGCTATAAAACTTTGCGAGATCTGATAAACAAATACGATGCCGAAATTGATTTAGACTTAAAAGCGGATTTCAACAAAAAGCTCGATACAGTAGAACTCTTAGTTGTGAAAAGCGAGGGAGCGAATGAGGCTGAAGCTCGGGCTCATCTCAATAAAGCCAATGGTCTGATAGGCGAGGTAGAAGCAAAACTTTCTACGCTAGGAGAAGCGACCGTAAAAGACGGTATTATCACTGATATCGACTTCGGTGTTGACGTGTCAGCACCACCAGAAGATAGTAAGGATGACACTAAAGATTCTGTCGATGTCGAATCAACTTTAGATGGAGCGTTCAATTCAAGTTCAGGTCTGGGGCTGTAAGACAATAGGCCAAGAGTCGTTTTATACAGTGAGTACCACCAAGTACTTCCTTAAAAGGATTTAAATTGACTACTATGCCTATCGCAATCTTACTCGCAGTATTTATTACCCTCGGCACATCGTTCGCCGCCCAAGGAGCGCTACCTGGAGATGTGCTTTATCCTGTAAAAACAGGAGTAAATGAAAACATCCGCGGCGCTTTCGCTATCGGCGCCAATGCTGAGGCGAAGCTCCAAACTGACTTACTTGAGGAGCGTCTTGAAGAAACTCAGACTCTGCACGCAGAGGGAAATATTTCGACTGAGACGGAAGCTCAACTAGCTGCTAGTATTAAAGACCAAGCGACGCTAACTACTGACGCTATAGCAAAGTCAGACGCTGACGTTGCTGCCGACATGAACACACGAGTTAAAGTCGCGCTAGAAAGTTTTGTGGGAGCTATCGGTATTGACTCAGCGTTGGCTTCCAGCATTAACGCTTCACTAAACACCAGCGCACTTTCAAAGGGGGGACTAGCTATTGATGCGTACCTGACTGATACCAAAACTCGCGTCGACACTCTACGTACCGTAGTACAAACCAACCAAGCCAACATAGCTGCAGACGTCAAAGCTGAATTGAATGCTAAACTCGACACAGCAGCACTGTTGGTTTTAGAGGCTTCTGGTAAAGTCGAAGCTGAGTCGCGTACAACTCTTGATGGCGCCGCCACCCTGGTCCAAGAGGTGGAAGCCAAGCTTTCAACCCTCGGCCAGGCCAAAGTCGATAGCGACACTGGAATCATCACAGACATCGACTTCTCCACTGACCCAGTGAAGATCGACTTAGACGCCCAGGGTTCTGGTTCAGCTTCAGGCCAAACTGGCAGCAGCGCTGATCCTGAAGAACCACAAAGTAGTGAACCAAGCTCAGCCGCAGATATCAACATTGATATCGCCACCGATGCTACTGTCGACACTACCATTGTGCGTTAGCACTAACTAAGACGGCTGAAATTACAAAACCTTAGATATAAAAGCACCCGTTTCGGGTGCTTTTATTATGTTGACTCACACAACCATTGAGGTTATTTCAAATGGGAGTATCATTCAGTAGGACACATGTTTGAAAAGAAAAAACACGCCATCTTGATGGTGGAAGATAACAACAGTAATCATCCACTTTTTACCGACGCCTTTGAGGCTAGCGGCTTTGTAGTTACTATCGTCTCTCTAGTTGATGAACACTTCGTTGATGATGTGATAAACGCCAAGCCGGATATTATTTCTATGGACATCATGATTGCTACCGCCGGCCTAGAACCGTCACACGACGGACTTTCAGCCCTCACGCTTTTAAAAGCAGACGAACGAACCAAACATATTCCAATTATTGTCCTAACGAGCTTCTTTGAAGAAAGTAAAGTCGAGCGCGCCAAGCAAGAAGGTGCGGTTGATTTCATTAATCTCCAAGGTCACTCCATTACCACCATTCCCAAAATCTTTAAGCGTTATCTAGAAGACCCCAGACACTACACTCCAACCCACCCGACCTTTAGAGAGCAATAAAGAATTTGCCCACGAGTCTCCCGACAGGCCCTTGTAAAGTGGCTACACAAAATGTATAGTTAACTTTACATGAATACTATACATACATTTTTTAAGAAGAACCGCTTGGCGACTATTATTGTAGTCGCGCTAGCCCTTTTGGGGACTATAGCGCTCGGCCTGTACACCAGCAATAACACCAGTGAAAGTTCCGCATCAAATACTGGAGAGATAACCCAGAGCAGTCCATTGGCAGACTTTCTTGGTGTTGTGACAAACAATCCAATCAGCGCGATTATTTCAGATCAACTTTTTAATAAGAAT
>JAYVBM010000011.1:0-3229 GCA_043750495.1 Minisyncoccota bacterium
TTTCATTTTTACAAATGTGTGACTGGCATTTCTATTTTTGTAAATTTAAAGTAGTATAGCCATCATGGAATTTAGTGCTGACAAACTGCAGGAATTTAAAGAAAACCCGAAGACACAGTTTTTGGCGGGGCAGTTTGAGGTGCTGGTGCGCAAGCGAGAAGAGTCGCAGGCGATGGCGACAAGTGATCCAGAAATGGCAGAAATGGCCCAGGAGGAGATTGATGATTTAAATGCTCAACTTAAATTGGCATTTGAAGAAATGGAGCGCATTATTGAATCAAATAAAGAAGAAGAGGTGAAGCCGTACGGTGTGGTGCTTGAAGTGCGGGCTGGAGCTGGTGGCGACGAGGCCGCTCTCTTTGCGGAGCAGTTGGCACAGGCGTACCTCAAGTATGCAGAAAAAATGAATTGGCCTTACGCCATCGAATACGAATCTCGTTCACCCAGTGGAGGCTATAAAGAAGCAGCCTTTGAAATCGTCCATCCTAAAGTGTATGACGCGTTGCGGTGGGAGACTGGTGTACACCGAGTGCAGCGTATCCCCGTGACCGAAAAGGCCGGCCGAATTCATACGTCTACTATGTCTGTCGCTGTTTTGCCGATGCGTAAGAAACCTTTGTTTGAGGTTAATCCAGGTGATATCGAAATGGAGTTCTCGCGTGCAGGTGGAGCCGGTGGGCAGAACGTAAATAAGGTAGAGTCGGCTGTGCGGCTAGTCCACAAGCCTACTGGTATTGACGTGCGTAGCCAAACAGCGCGGTCTCAGCTTAAGAACCGGGAAAAGGCGATGGAGCTCCTGATGGCTAAGCTCGAAGCTATTCATGACGAGCAAGAGGCCAAGCGTCATGCTGACGTCCGCAAAGGCCAAATCGGAACCGGCGACCGCTCCGAGAAGATCCGCACCTACAATTTCCCTCAAAACCGTATAACAGATCATCGAATCAAGGAATCTTGGTACAACATCGAAGGCGTCATGGATGGCGATTTTCAGACTATTATCGATAGTTTGGCCAAGTACGCCGCTGGCGAAACTGTTGCGGAGTAAGGCTGATTGTGTTACTCTTCTGCCGTTAAAGCCGATCCGCGCTTTTTTATTATATTTATGTCAACTACAAATTCAACACTCATTCAACGCCTCTTTAATGCAGGCGCTCATTTTGGCTTCAAAAAAGCCCGCCGTCACCCAACCGTGGTGCCATACCTTTTTACTACTAAAGAAGGAGTCGACATCTTCGACCTCGAAAAGACTGCGGTCTCAGTGGAGTCCGTAAAGGAACTTCTCAAGCAAGCTGGTCTTATGGGCAAGACGGTACTTTTTGTTGGTACTAAGGATGAGTCATCAAGAATTGTTAAAAGAATGGCGGAAAGCGTTGGCGCTCCGTATGTTGTAAACCGTTGGATCGGCGGTATGCTCACTAACTTCTCTGAAATCAAGAAGCGCATCAATCGTCTCGAAGCGCTCACAAACGAATCAATTTCAGGCGAACTCGAACGAAAGTACACCAAGAAAGAACGAGTGATGATTGGTCGCGAAATGGACAAGCTCGTCTTCAACTTTGGTGGTATCAAGGATATGCAAAAGTCACCTGACTTCATGCTTGTGGTTGACCCACGTCACGATCATATCGCTGTAACCGAAGCAACTGTTCGAAACGTACCAGTTATCGCTATCATGAGTTCAGACTGTGACGCAGCAAAAATCGCCTACCCAGTAGTAGTTAATGACTCACTACAAACTAGTGTTACCCTTATCCTCGAAGAACTTACAGCGGCTTTCAAAGAAGGTGTCTCAGCCTACGTCCCACGCCCAGTCGCGCCTCGTGAAGTTACAACCCCAATCCGTCGTCCTCGCTAAGCAAGTTGGACATTTATTATTACGCGTCTAGGAATTTGTGGCGGGAAAAGCCACAAATTCAGACATAAATTCATAATATATCCTTCGGATATTTATTCATTCAACTATGGAAATCACATCAGCACAGATCAAAGAACTTCGAGACAAGACTGGTATTTCAGTAATGCAATGTAAGAAAGCGCTTGAAGAAGCGGGTGGTGACATGGATAAGGCCGTGATTATCTTGAAGAAGAAGCGCAGCGAAGCAGCGGAGAAGAAATCTGATCGCGAGCTCGCGTCTGGATCTGTTGGCGTTTATGTCCACAACACCAACGAAGTCGCTTCAATGGTACTGCTTGCTTGTGAGACAGATTTTGTGTCCAAGAACCCAGAGTTCATTACTCTAGCCAAAGAAATCGCCATGCAAGTAGCGGCTACCTCACCAGCGTTTATTTCTCGTACAGAGGTGTCAGACGAGATCATCCAAAAGGCCAAGGAAGTATTTGCGCCAGAAGTTGAAGGTAAGCCTGAAGAAATGAAGGAAAAAATTATGGAAGGTAAGCTTTCGGCCTACTTCCGCGACCAAATTCTTATGGAGCAACCTTTCATTAAAAATCCTGACCTAACCATTTCTGAAATGGTAAACGGTGCTGTACAGAAGTTCGGAGAGAATGTTTCGATTGTTAAAATCTCTCGCGTGTCTGTAAAATAGACACATGCTTGCAACAGCCACTATTACATTTGTTACGTGTCTCGTACTGTTTGTAGTAGTGGCTGTTCTTGTACACGCAGAACAAGCCAAGGGAAAGCGGATAGTCTTAGCTTCAGCCCGTAGGTGGATTGATAGAAAGATGGTGCTGGTATATGAGCGTCTTTTGAGTTCATGGCACCACTTTTCTCACTATGTGGTCCGACTTGGTTGGTACTACAGTATTCATTCGCTCTTGCGTACAATTCTGGCCATGTTGGTTTCAGCATATAATTTTCTGGAACGAATGTTTGAACATAATCGTGTTAAGACAAAAGAACTGCGCCGCAAAAAGAAGCACTCCATCGAACACGGCCACTTTTCCAAAATCGCCGACCACAAGGCTGATGTCGCCCTCACTCCAGACGAGCAGCTGCAGCGCAAAAAAGATAAGCTAGAAAACGACCACTAGCAAAATCCCAGCAATTTGCTATGATGCTGGACGTCCGTTTGAAGTAATGGACAGAAGTAAAGATGCCATCTTAGCTCAGTTGGTAGAGCAACGGTTTTGTAAACCGTGGGTCGTCAGTTCGAATCTGACAGATGGCTCCGATACGAGAGGAATGACTCGATGACGAAGGAAGAGAAGAAATAAAATGAAATACCGGAAACAAGTTAACTTGTTTCCGGTATTTCATTTTATTTCT
>JAYVBM010000012.1:0-17014 GCA_043750495.1 Minisyncoccota bacterium
AGTTGCTGTGGCAGAAGATAGTGACGACATTGTCTATTATGTTGCCGTCCCAAATGAGTTCACCACAATGTTTGAAAAACAAACACTTTCACTATTTCCGCAAGCGGTGATTATTGTTCAGCCACACGACTACAATATTTTTACCGACGGCGGCACGACCATTGTGTCTGAGTTGGGTCTTAAGAAGCATCCAATTTACCCGATTAAGTCACCTGATGAGTTTACCGCTGATCCGTTTACGGTCATCCTAAATGCCTTTTCGAAGATCGAGCGGGAGGGCGGCGGAGCCGCCCTCCAATTCGTTGTGCGTTACCCTCGTAACAAGTATTTTCCCGTATACGAATCAATTATTAAAGATGTCGAAAAAGGCACCAAACCAAGAGATGCTATTGCCCGCAGTACTGTTGTAGGGGACTTCAAAGGCGCAGTGACCGACTTGCTATTTAAGGATAAGAAAAAAGAAGACGAGAAATTAAGCGGCGGCAAAGAAGTTGACTCCAAAGCGGCGGAGCTGTTTCGTAAGAAAATCGCCAGCGATATTGTCGAGACAAACGTCCGCATGGTGGTTTCGGCCAAACAAGAGTCTCGAGCCAAACAAATCATGGCCGAAATCGAGTCGACCTTTTTTCAATTTAATTCAGTTGATGGCAATTCTTTTACCTTTAATCGACTCTCTGGCACTGCCGGCAAACGTGGTGCGCGCGCATTTGCGTTTCGCGAGTTATCAGTCAAATCTATCATGCCGCTGTCGCTTAGAGAACTCTCGACACTAATGCACTTCCCGAACGACGGTCTTGATTCAACTCCCCAGTTTAAGCAGTCATATGCCAAGACAGCGCCGGCTCCAACCGATATGCCGACTGACGGTTCTAAACTTGGTGTGAACAATCACCGTGGTGTTGAGAAGACTATTTTCATGTCCGAAAAAGACCGCATGCGTCACTTCTACGTGATTGGCCAGACTGGTACTGGTAAGTCAAAGTTCCTCACTAACCTCATCTCACAGGATATCCAATCGGGCGCTGGCGTCTGTTTCATTGACCCACACGGTACCGACATCGAGGAAGTCCTTGGCGCAATACCACCGCACCGGGAGCAAGATATTATCTACTTCGACCCGTCACGTATGGACCGCGTAGTCGGGCTCAACATGCTGGAGTACGATTACTCAAAGCCAGAGCAAAAAACGTTTGTGGTGAACGAACTCTTTTCGATTTTTCAAAAATTGTATGGTGCCAATCCAGAATCAATGGGACCAATGTTTGAGCAATACTTCCGTAATGCCACTATGTTGGTAATGGAAGACCCGGAGAGTGGCAATACGCTCATGGATATTTCGCGAGTAATGGCTGACGCCCGCTTCCGTAGAATCAAGCTAGAGAAAGCAAAAAATCCCGTGGTGATTCAATTTTGGCGTGAAATCGCCACCAAAGCCGGCGGCGAATCCTCCCTTGAGAACATCGTGCCGTACATCACTTCAAAAATCGATCCACTCACGGCGAACGATTACCTACGTCCAATCATTGGACAACAACAGTCAGCGTTCAATTTCCGCAAGATCATGGATGAACGAAAGATCCTTTTGGTTAATCTTTCCAAGGGACGTCTAGGGGAACTCAATGCCAATCTCATCGGTATGATTTTTGTCGGCAAGATTTTGATGGCAGCTTTGTCGCGAGTAGACGACCCAACAGCTAGCTTTGCACCGTTCTACCTCCATATTGACGAATTCCAAAACATTTCCACTCCCTCAATCGCCTCGATTCTTTCAGAAGCGCGTAAGTACAAGCTGGGTCTGGCAGTAGCGCACCAATTCATCGCGCAGCTTGATCCCGTTATCAAAGATGCTGTCTTTGGTAACGTTGGTTCAATGGCTGTGTTTCGGGTTGGTAATGAAGATGCGCAGTCTCTAGAAAATCAGTTCCATCCAGTATTCTCAGTACATGACATAATGAATATTCCAAACTTCAAAGCCTATGTGCGAATTTTGGCAAACGGTGTCCCGACTATTCCATTTAGTATCGACGCGCTGCCACCAATTACCTCTAACCCGGCGCGGGCAGCTGAGTTGATGATACAAAGTCTGGCCCGCTACGGGCGACCCAGAGATGAAGTTGAAGAAGAAATTTATAATCGTTACCGCAAGCCAACAGCGCCGATGCCCCCTGATTCATTGCTAATGCAACAACCATAATTATGATAGATGACACTGCTACAACAGAACATAAAGAGTTGCGAATCGACACCGAAGAAGGGCTGCGGGAATTTTTGCAGCATACACAAGAGTTATACGATGCTCTTGTTGATGTCGTACAAACGAACACTACACAAGCAACAGTGTTGCAATTAGAGCAAGCTGAAGCCGCTTTCGGTCGTGCCTACAACGCTACGCAGATGGGCCTTCATGCATTAGCACTCGGGATTCCGCTCAATGACATGCTGGTAGCTGAAATTCAAGATCGATACAACGACTTGGCAACACTCTATGACTTGTTTGTAATTGAAATCGCGCCCCAGATGCAAGTTGAAGAGGAGCCATTGTCGTCACCTGTTGTACTTGAAAGTAGTAATACATTTGTTGTTGCTGCCACTACGCTAGCAGAAAAGGCAAGAGTCTTACTCGTGCGCTATGAAGATTTGGCGGTAGTACCGTCAGAGAAAGATGAGTTAAGTATCGCTCGTTTCTACTACGGGCAACTTAAAGAGTTAGCCAAAGAAGTGGCAGCCACATCTGCAAGTATTGAGCAACAAAAAGCCACCCTTGAATTATCTGCGTCACTTCAAGCAACTGTCACCAAGAGCCTGGAGGAACTCGACACTAAGCTCAATTCGCTTGATAAAGAACTCGACCGCTTCTTTGAACCAGATGACACACAAGTGGTGGAAAAAAAAGATCTCTCAAATGAAGAAGCTTCGCCAGAAAAGCAAAAATCTCGTACCGGTCGGAAGTCTGAATTTTCTGCGATTGTGGAACGAGTCCTACTTGATAGGCGCTACGCTACATTTGTGGAAAAAAAGTTTCATACAAAAACCCAATTTGAACTGCAGTTAGCGCGCGAAGTCGCTCGTATTGAAGCGCCGTCCAAATTCGATATGTTTCTTGGTGTGCGTCATGAGAGCGCGTTCTTGTTTTTGAAGAATATGAAGCTTGAAGATATTATTGAGTTTGACCATGCCCCAAGAGTTGTTATCCGTGGTGAATTAGCAGCTAAAGATATTCCCTACGAACTCTACGTGGAGTGGATGTATATTATGAGTGATATACAGTCAATGTTGGAGGCACCACTCCATATTTCATTTGGTGAGTTGTTTGTGCGGGCAGAACTTGAGCTAATGCTGCACGAACAAGTTTCAGTCTAGGGCTCAGCCAGAGCAAAGCAAAAATATTCCAACCGTAATCTGTGTGGTGAGTAGGAATAGTTCGAAGTAATTCACAGGCTGTTTATAACTTTTCGATTCTCGCTTTGTGCGAGAGGTGGTATTATGAATGCATTATGGTGAGCGTTGGTTCTTTACCCGTTAGTGGGTTACAGGTATTCGATTTAGATACACAAAGCGGTGTCATGCATATTCTTGCGTCCTTACGCGCGAGTGATATAGGCGCAGATCACAAAAGTGAGATTCGTGACTTAGTGTTTCTATATACCAATGGTGGAAAAGATCAAACTGTACGCCTTGCGCTGGAACAAAAAATCGCTGCACACAATCTTGTGCCTTTACCAGCTAAGTTAAAAGAGGAACTCAAGAAAGAAGAACCAGCGCAGCCAACTATTGGAAAATTCCGCACCGCACCATCTTTTCGGGTGCATGCACCCAGCGCCCCAACCTCTCCGGTAGTGCAGACAGTGGAGTCAGTTTTTGTACCCATCTCACATTCAGTCGAGGAACCAGTTTTGGCTGCGGTTCCCGAACCATCTCCGGTCATAGAGATAGTGCAACAAGAACCAGCTCCACAATTTACACCAGAGCCGGTAATGGTCACACCACCACAACAATTTGCCCCTGACCCGGTGGTGCCAGTGGCCACTACCGCTCATCCGGTTGATGATAAGCAGTACCTTGATAGAATTCGGGAAATCAAGGCGGCAGTAAATGAAAAAGTCGGTAATCCAGTGAATCTCGTCGATATCAATAGTGAAGTCGGTCGTGAATACATGGGTGCAATTTTGGACGCGATGAAAAAACTCAATAGTGGCACATCTGCTGGTTCAGCCATGAAGCGACTTGAGGCCGCCTATCAATTAGTTTTACAAACCCTAGAAGACCGTGACCTCGCGTCGTCTGCACCTATTGTTGAGCCGGAGCCTTTTATCCCGACACCGCCAGAACCAGTAGCTATGCCGGTACCTACTAAGTATGAGCCGGCTCCAGTATTCGAACCCGAACCTTTTGTCCCATTTGCACCAGAACCGGTAGCGGAAGCCCGTTACGAGCCAGAGCCAGAATCAATACCAACCTACCAGCCACTGTCCAGTGGACAAAAGACCGGCCGGATGCAGATACAAGATGCTACAGCAGTAGAAGCACCATCGGCTTGGGAGCACACACCTGCACCTACCTCAACTACTCACGCTGTCTCAACGGCACCGTTTGCTCCACTTTCTGATTTACCTGAAAAACCTCTTTCGATTGACGACTTACCGACTTCAGAATCTTTGCAATCAGCTGCGACAGCGGGTGACCCACACTTCACGCTTGAAATCGACGAAGGGCTCAACCAGTTACTACAAGAGTGGTCTATCTTCAAAAAGAGCGGCCTGTTCGGTACTGGACCAAAAGGCAAGGAACACCCACTGTTTAAGAAAATGGGACCGCTGCATATCCCACTTATTTTGGCTGGAAGATTTGACGGCGCTACTCAAGAAATAAAGCAAAGTGTCACCGACTATATGAATGGCTGGCGTTACGAACAGGGCCTTATTTACCAACAAGGCGAAACCTTCGAACATTATTTGCGGCGAGTTATACGGCATATCCTTGATATGCAACACAGGGGGTGAGTGCGCCCAAAACGTTCTGATACTGCGTTGTCTCAAAACGTTTTGACCACACTCACTATATTTAGTTTGGCGAATCACTTAAGTGACGGCATAATAAACGCATGACTTCTCATCATGCCGTTTTATTTTCTAGCAGCGCGCCCCTGGCGCATGTCTTTGATGAGGCAACGCCGCTGGCTTTCTCTGCGGAGTATCGACTACCACAACTGGCTATTGATGATGTGCGCAGATTGATTGCAGCCGCCCACAGGCGGCCGCACGCAGATGATACTATTCAGACCCTCCTTGTCGCTACCGAGTTCATCACCGAAGAAGCCCAGCAGGCCCTTTTAAAAATAATTGAAGAACCGCCCCTCTCAACACGCTTTGTCTTTGTATTGCCTCGAGGTTACAGTCTGCTCCCAACTCTCGAATCTCGTTTTGAACGTCAAGCAGAAGAAGATGGAGTCGTGAACGACATTTCTGCTTTTCGGGAATTTAAAAACGCTTCTTACGCACAACGTATTGCCGCCATTGAACTCTCAACCAAAAACAAAGACCAGGTTTGGCAGCAAGCCATCAAAAACGGCCTTGCGGCATACTTGCTAGTCCACAAAGCTGAAGTGCCACTAGCAGCCCTTAAAGAGCTCGAGTACGTAGTCCGACTACTCCTCACCCGCGGCGCATCCAACAAATTTCTCCTGGAGCACCTCGCCCTGACGCTACCGGCGTAAATTGAGAGGAGAGCGTTTAAATGGTACACTGGCGGGGCTAAATGCGTATTTTATATGGAAAATGTTTCTGAAAAATTAAAGGAAGTTAACGAGTGGCTGCAAAAGGAGTACTCAGGTATTCGTACCGGACAAGCTAGTCCGATGCTGCTTGATGCTGTCAAAGTAGAGAGCTATGGTTCCTATATGCCAATTAACCAAGTTGGTAGCATTAATATTGAAGACGCTAGGACACTTCGTATCAGTGTTTGGGATAAAAGTGCAGTGTCGGCTATCGAAAAAGCGATTCGTGAAGCGGACTTAGGAATTTCTACTGTATCTGATTCAGACGGTGTCCGCGTGATTTTTCCCGAGCTCACCTCTGAACGTCGAGTTCAACTTATGAAGCTCGCGAAAGCCAAACTTGAAGATGCGCGTATTTCTGTACGTGGGGTGCGTGAAGAAATCATGAAGTCGCTAGATAAACAGCAAAAGGACGGCGACATTAGTGAAGACGAAAAGTTTGCTCAAAAAGAAAAAGTTCAGGGTCAGGTAGACGCTACCAATCGAACCCTGGAAGCTTTATTCGACAAAAAAGAAGCTGAACTCCAAAAATAATCTGTATTATGTCTGTCATTCTTTTTCTTGCCGTTCTTTTCGTCTTAGTGTTAGTCCACGAGTGGGGTCACTACATCACCGCCAAAAAAACTGGCATGCGTGTCGATGAGTTTGCGATTGGTTTTCCACCCAAGCTTTTTGGTATAAAACGAGGCGAAACAGCCTTCAATTTCAATCTTTTTCCCATCGGCGGTTATGTAAAAATCTTTGGTGAAAACGCTGAAGAAGCCGCGGAAATGGGGGCAGAGCCGCGCGATCCCAAGGACGTCGGTCGGGCTTTTGGTGAGCGACCAAAGTGGGCGCAGGCCGTCGTTCTTCTAGCGGGTATCACCATGAACATTCTGTTCGCGTGGTTCCTGTTTTCCGTTACACAAATGATCGGCGTACCAACAGCTGTGGAGGAAAGTGCAGCGACTGAAGCGGCTGAACTGTACGTGGCTGCGACTCTTCCTGGTGCGCCGGCTGACGGTAAGCTACCAGTCGGTGCTGTTGTGCTGGGGGCAGAAGCAAAAGGTGTACGTCTTGAGACACCTAACGCTTCAGAGTTTAGTGCCTTTGTGACCACACACGCTCCAGCACCTGTAACGGTGGACTATCGTTTCAAAGATGTTACAGATACTGTTGAACTCACACCAGTCAAAGGTCTAGTGGCTGCAGAACCGGAAAAGTACGTTGTGGGAACTTCACTTTCATTAGTAGAAGTCCAGCAGAAATCATTCTTTGATGCCATTGGTAGTGGCTTTATGACCACAGTCGATGGATTCCTGGCTATTTCTGTCGGTCTCGCCACTCTCATTAAGGAAGCTTTCGTTGGTCAAGCCGATCTCACTAACATCGCTGGTCCAGTCGGAATTGTCGGTATGGTGGGGGATGCAGCTGCCTTTGGTATCGTGCCACTTCTTACCTTTACCGCCATTATTTCCCTCAACCTCGCCGTGGTAAACCTCCTGCCATTTCCAGCGCTTGACGGCGGTCGTCTAGTGTTCGTAATAATCGAAGCGGTAACAAGAAAGCAAGTGCCACCAAAGTGGACCGGATGGGTAAATGGGGTTGGATTTATTTTGCTGTTGCTTATGATGTTAGCCGTTACCTACAATGACATTAGTCGACTCCTATAATGAGGCTTCTAGAAATCACTTCATCTACGTTGTTGTGTTCGCGAAAAATTTCCTCACCGTACACCAAGTACGACTCGAAAACTTTTCACTCCACGCCTAGTATCTAAAGCAATTTCTAGAAGCTTCCCGGGCATAAATATTTAAGTTATGGATATAGGTGAATTACTCCAGCAATATTTTGTAGAAAATAAACTGATGCAACTCGCTACAGTTTCAAATGGGCAACCGTGGTTGTGTAGTGTTTATTTTGTGAGTGATGAAGATAACAACATCTATTGGACTTCGGCTCGGAGTCGCCGGCATTCAAAAGAAATTGTTATAAATCCAGTAGTTGCGGCGACTATCGTTTATAACAGTGAGAAAAAGCAGGCTGTGCAAATAACCGGTCGAGCGATGGAATTGACACTGGAAGAGTTGGAGAAAGTAGATCAGTTATATGCAGAGAAGTTTGGTTATAAAGATAGGCTGACAGAAGTTCGCGCGAATTTACCTGAAGGACGATATTACTATGTACTAAAGCCAGAAAGCATTTTTTTCTGGGATGAAGTAAACTTTCCCGATGCTCCAAAGCAAGAATATCGGTCCAAGTAGATTTTCTGTTTGACATATCTGACTGAAACTGGCAGAGTCTAGCTAGAAGATCGATGGTAGAGGAATCGAGAGATGCTTGATATCAAGGGGAACGACAAGGACCCTCGCGTTGCACGTTTGAGTAATTTTACGAAGCGGGCATTTGTTTTTTGTGACGTGGCGTGTACTGGGCTCGAGGGTATCCTTCAGGCACTCAAGTGCCAGGACTCCGAGATTCAAAAAGAAATCTGCGCACTAAACGGTCGTGAGGCTAAGCGTCGTGGACTCGAGTTTGATGGCTGGAAAGAGTCACAGCGTCTGTGGTGGGACGATATGGCGTTTGATCGCGCTGGGAGAGAATATTTCAATCTCATTACCGACATATACGACACAGCCTATGTGCAAGACGCTAGTTTCAAGACTGACTTGCTAGCGATTGGTTACGAAGACATCTGCCACTCAATCGGCAGTGCAAATATGCAGGATACCGTCCTGACGGAAGTCGAGATGCTGTATCAGCTTAATCGTCTTCGCCTCCGCGCCCTCAAGGACCATCGGTAATAGCCGGTGGTCCTTTTTTGTTGCCACGCCTTTAAAAATAGTGCTAGAATCAGCGTTATAAATTATAGATATGCGACAATCACAACTTTTTACTAAGACCCGAAAGGAGGCGCCAGCGGATGAGGTGGCGAAGAACGCACAGCTGTTGATTCGGGCTGGGTATGTTTTTAAGGAAATGGCTGGAGTCTATAGCTATTTACCACTTGGTCATCGAGTTTTGACAAAGATTGTGCAAATCATTCGCGAAGAGATGAATCGTGAAGGTGGGCAGGAAATTGTAATGACAGCTCTCCAAGACAGCGAATTGTGGGAGAAGACCGACCGCTGGGATGATAATAAAGTCGATAATTGGTTTAAAACTGAACTCAAAAACGGCACTGTACTTGGTCTGGGTATTACCCATGAAGAACCGTTGACCCGCATCATGAAGGATCATATTTCTTCATACCGTGACTTGCCACGCTACGCGTACCAGTTCCAAAATAAGTTTCGCAATGAAACTCGTGCCAAGAGTGGCATCATGCGTGGTCGCGAGTTTATGATGAAGGATTTATATGATTTCTCAAAGGATGAAGCCGAGCATAATGAATTTTACGCTCGTATGCGGGAAGCTTATAAGCGAGTGTTTGAACGAGTAGGAATTGGTCATCTTACCTACGCCACATACGCTTCCGGTGGAATTTTTAGTGAATTCTCGGAAGAGTTTCAAACTGTATCTGATGCAGGTGAAGATTTGATTTACATCGACGAAGTATCTAGAATCGCTCTTAATAAAGAAGTGTATACCGATGAGGTGATTGCTAAGCTCGGTCTCGTAAAAGAGAATTTGGTAGAGAAGAAGTCGATTGAGTCGGGAAATATTTTCCACCTCGGAACAAAATTCTCGGAACCTCTTGGCCTTACCTACAAAAACGAAGCCGGTGAAGACACTCCAGTACATATGGGTTCATACGGACTAGGTCCAACGCGGCTTATGGGTACTCTCGTTGAGGTACTTGGGGATGATAAGGGCTTGGTGTGGCCAGAAGCAGTAGCGCCATTTAAAGTGCATCTGGTTGGACTTAACTTAGAGGATGGCGAGATCAAAGATTGGGCTGATGGTATATATCTGTCACTCAAAGAAGCAGGTGTAGAAGCTCTCTACGACGACCGTATCGAAGCGCGTGCCGGGGAGAAGTTTTCTGATAGTGACTTGCTTGGTATGCCGTATCGCGTGGTAGTAAGCAAAAAAGGAAAAGAAAACGGCCAGTTTGAAGTGGTGACCCGCGCCACGGGCGAAGTTCGCCAGCTTACAGAAGAGGAATTGTTTGCTGACTTTGTGTCAGAATAATCTCATACTCATGAAACTACTGCTCACTTCCAATGGGTTGTCTAATTCATCCATTGCTAACACTTTATTTGAGTTGGTGGAAAAGACACCAGCTGAAACTACCGTAGCCTTCATCCCGACAGCAATGAATGTCGGCGCCGGAGACAAAGATTGGTTTGTCGACGATTTAGTGAATATTAAGAAGCAAGTAGTCGCGTGTTTGGATATTGTTGATATCTCGGCGTTACCGATAGAAATTTGGCGACCGCGATTAGAAGCGGCTGACGTGCTGTTCTTTTCAGGTGGAAATACCAGTCACCTTATGCGTTGGATTATTGAATCTGGTTTGAAAGAATTGTTGCCAAATTTTTTAAAGACAAAGGTCTGGGCTGGAATCAGTGCTGGGAGTATGGTAACAAACCCTACTTTAGCATTGAGTAGTAGCGACAAGAAAATTTATTACGAAGAAGTGACTGGGTATCGAAGCGATACTGGCTTAGGATTGGTAGATTTTTATGTCAGGCCTCACTATAATTCTCCACATTTCCCAGAAGCAAACCAACATTATCTCGAGCAAATTGCTTCAGAATTTGAGGCAAAAATTTATGCTTTAGATGATATGTCCGCTTTAAAAATTGTAGATGGTGCGGTTGAAGTAGTTAGTGAGGGGGATTATTTAGAGTTAAATTAGCGACTTTTGCTCGAGAGAGTGCATCGTAGTACAATAGCCTCAAATGAACGTTTTTACGCGACAATTAAGTGCGCTGCTTTCGCCTTGTATCCTTCCCCTATATACATTTGTAAGATTGACCCGTTTACTGCGTAGATATATTATAAGCGTATGAAAAAAATTATTCGACAAAAAAGAGGTGACACTCTCGTAAAAACCATTGAAAAAAAATATGGTGTTGATTTAGGCTACCGTTCTGATGCGCAACTGCATACGGTACTCAAAAGTGAAGGGCTACCTTCACTTTCAAAATTATTGAAAATGACCAAGGCTGGTAAATAGCCTTTATGGAATTGGCATTTATTACTGATGCTCTTCTTCGTCAAAGAATCGAAGATTCTATTGAGTACATCTACACTCTATACGAGGAATCTAAGCAAAGTGATAAAAATAAACTCTATAGTACTGAGACTTATAGAGTTATCATTCTATATACTGTTTCAATCATTGAAGCGGTTCTCTTCCATATTTATGAAAAAAGAAGAGTGATACTTACTAAGGTCGAATACAAAGAAAAAGAATACATAAGAGATACTTATTTGAATAGTAAGGTTAAGGGCAGAATAGTGGTTGCTGTTGAAAAAATTACAGAAAAAACTGAGTCTGAGATAAGTCTAAAAGAACTCGTTCAATTTCTAGTCAAAGAAAATGTTCTTAAGGTTGAGACTGGTGAAAGATTAATAGACATTATGAAAACAAGAAATTCAGTTCACTTGCGTCAAAAAGCTGGTCAAACTTGCACAATCAAACAAGTAGACGATGCTTTGGAATTCCTCTTGTATACAATCACCCATGCTCATCGGTCATTGAAAGGGTAACACTTACTTCTGTTGAGTATTGAAAAAACCGGTTCGCGATAGCGAACCGGCTTTGGTATTGCTTAGACTAGCTCTAGTCCGTGGTGTCTGAACCGTAGGAGGTCGTGGCGAGTAGCACCCATACGTTCCAGGATATATCTGGGGTCAGATATGCGCTTACTCGACCGGAAAGTTTTAGTTGGATTAAGTCCAGAGATTTGTTGTTGCGTCCCCGCCTACTAGGGTAGTCGTGTGCCCATACCCGAACGTGCAAGTCTTTGCAGTTTGTGTCGAAGGGACCAAATTCGGTCACCTCAATCATAATGTCTTTGGACTCAAGCTTTCCTCCTTCTGAGCAAGAAAGCATTGTGGACGAAGCCAACGGAAGCATATTGAGTATCTGTCTTAGCATTCCGTCTGAAACTTTTGTCGGATTACGGACTATCTGAATGAGCGGCATTGAGGGTCTCCTTTTCTGAGCGAAATGTACAATAGAGCTGTAGAAAAGTAAAGTAGTTTATATAAGTTATCTATATTTTGGTGCTTACCAAAATACGTAGTACAATACGCGGAAATGAACGTTTTTACGCGACAATTAAGTTCGCTTCTTTCGGCAGTCTCAACTGACATTGCGATAGACTTGGGCACGGCCAACACCTTGGTGTATGTGAAGGGAAAGGGGATTGTCCTTAATGAACCCACTATCGTAGCGATTAATAAGAAGACGGGGCAGCTCGTAGCGGTTGGTAACGATGCCAAGGTAATGCTTGGTCGTACTCCAGCTCACATCGAAGTGATCCGACCGCTGGTTGATGGGGTGATTTCTGACTTTGAAGTGACTGAAGAAATGTTGGCGTACTTGATCGGAAAGGTGCGTAATGAGATGCGGTCTTTGATTGCCCCGCGTGTGCTTATCGGTGTGCCGTCAGGTATCACTAACGTAGAAATGCGCGCGGCGCACGACGCGGCCAAAAACGCTGGCGCGCGTGACGTGTTCTTAATTGAAGAGCCTATGGCTGCAGCCATCGGCGCAAAGCTTCCGGTAGGCAAGTCAGTCGGCAGTATGATTGTTGATATTGGAGGAGGAACGACTGACATCGCCATCATATCCCTCAATGGTCTGGTGGTCTCAAAAAACCTGCGAATTGCTGGTGATCATCTGAATGCTTCGATTTCTTCTTATATCCGAGATCAGTTCAAGGTACATGTCGGTGAGAAGACGGCTGAGGATGCCAAAATTGCCCTCACAGCGATTTCAAACTCGACAAACGGTGGTAAGGACCTCGTGGTGCGCGGGCGGGACGTGGTGACCGGTTTGCCTCGTGAAGTAGTCATTACCGATACGGATGTGCGCGACGCCGTAGCAGGCCATATCGATACAATCGTGGAGAATGTGCGTGCGGCGCTTGAGGTAACGCCACCTGAAATTATGTCCGATATTATGCAGCGCGGTATCCACCTCTCAGGTGGTGGTGCGATGATTCCCGGTCTGTCGGCCTTGCTCGAGCACGCCTTGCAGGTGCCAGTGATTGTCGTGCCCGACCCACTGCGTGCAGTCATCCGTGGCGCCGGTATAGTAATCGAAGATTTGGACGCTTATAGCGAAATTTTGTTAGACCATGAAGGTTCATTCTCGACTCAATTCTAAACAGTCAAAAGAGAAACGCATCGCGCGGGTGGTTTTTATTGCTGTCATCGTTCTGATTTTGGGCATGATGGTGCCGCGGTTGCTGATGTTTGCGGGGCAGGTCGTACTCTATCCAGTACATTCTGTGCACGCCTGGTATCAACAGTCCACAGCGCGGTTGCCGATGTACATCAAAGACCAGACCGAGTTGATTAGTAAAATTACGGAACTGGAAAACAAACTCTCGGTGGCAGAAAGTACAAACCTCACCCAACAGCGTCTCTACGAAGAAAACATGTGGCTGCGGCAGTTGCTGGGAGTAAATCCTGAGGAAAGAATTGCTGCAGCTGTTATCGCACGGCCAACCGAACTGCCTTACGACTTGATGCAGATAGATAGAGGCGAGCGCGACGGTATTAAAGTCGGAGCGCCGGTGTATATCGGTATTGATAATGTAATCGGTACCATTATTTACGTAGCGCCAACGTACTCGTTTGTGGAATTATTTACTTCGCCAGGGTTTTCCGCCACGGCGTTCATTGGCGGCGCTGATGTGATGGCGACGGTGGAGGGTTATGGTTCTGGGGTGGCACGCGTCAGCGTGCCACAGGGTATTCCGCTTTCGGTAGGAAACTTAGTTCACGTCCCAAGTATTAATCCCGGTGTTTTTGGTCGAGTAGAATTTGTCGAAAACCAACCATCACAACCTGAGCAATACGGATATATCGCGCTCAACAAGCCCATCTCCGGTATTAGCTACGTAGCGGTAGCGCGCGAACCAGTGGCTGTCGCTTCGGTCGAAGTGGTAGAACAAAGGGTGCGAGATATTATGAGGGACGCGCTCAAGGTCGATACTAAAAACTTTACTATCGCTAGCACCACTGCTTCGTCGACACTGGAAGAATTGGATGAATCAGCCACCACTACACCATGAAAATTTTCTTCACGTTAATACTTTACTTTTTAATCGCTTTCATGATTATTGAGAATCAGATTGCTATTGCCGTGCTGCTTAGTGGCTGGTTTACCTTTCGGGTGGGTGCGCTATGGCTTATCCCTCTAGCGTTTTTACTGGATGGCTACTTCGGTGCATTTTCCGACATACCATATATTTCGATCATTGCGTGCGTCTGGTATGTCATAAGCGAATATATCCGCCCCCGCTTAATAGTCCAATCACATTCCTATGAGAAAGTTGCGTGATAGATATCTTGCTAGTGTAGAAGTTGAGGAGGTACTGCTCGACTCCTCAAATATTTTGGCATTCAACCAAGGTCGCATGGAAGGGAAGCGCGAATTGCAGATAAAGAAGCGCAGTGTTCGAACAGTCGGGATACTTTTTACCTGTATCGCGATAGTCTTTTTTTACAAAATCTTTAACTTGCAGGTAGTCCGCGGTGAAGAATTCAAAATTATTTCTGAAAGTAATCAGGTTGATAAAGTGCATATTATTGCTGAACGAGGAGTGGTCTACGACCGCAATGGTGAAATGGTAGCCTGGAATGAAAAAGACGAAACAGGGGAGTACGACTTTCCTATTCGTGCCTACACCGACAGGTTAGGTCTGGGGCAGGTGTTAGGTTATGTGAGTTATCCCAAGCGCGATAAAAAAGGCTACTTTTTCCGAACCGACTATCTGGGTCGCAGTGGGGTCGAGTTGGCGTTTGATAGTACACTCAAAGGTCAAAACGGAAGTAAAGTGGTGGAGGTTGATGCTCTTAATAACATTGTTAGCGAGCACGAAATCAACAATCCGGGTAACGGCAGCGCGCTACACCTTTCGATAGATGCGGAGCTGTCCGAAGCGATGTATCAAATTATTGCAAGTTCAAGTGAACGCGCCGGATTTCGCAGTGGAGCGGCGGCGATTATGGATGTTGAGACGGGAGAGCTTTTGGCTCTCACTAGTTTCCCATCATATGACCCCGAAATCATGGCCGACGGTGACGATATCGCCACAATTGATTCGTACAACAAAGACGATCGTCTACCGTTTTTAAATAAAATTATCGGCGGCGCGTATACTCCAGGCTCAATCGTGAAGCCGTTTGTGGCGTATGACGCACTCGAAGAGGGCGTCATTAGTCCAAGCAAAACTATCGTGAGTAACGGATATATTCTAGTACCCAATCCTTACAATCCAAGCAACCCAACCCGCTTTAACGACTGGCGCATTCACGGTCCCATGACTATGCGGGAAGCGATTGCATTCTCCTCAAACGTTTACTTCTATACTATTGGCGGTGGCTTTGGCGACCAGCCGGGCTTGGGTATTACCAAGATGGCTGAGAATTATCGTCGCTTTGGTATGGGTGAACTCACCGGTGTCAATCTGGCGCAAGAACAAGAGGGGGTCGTGCCCGATCCGGCTTGGAAGAAAGCTACCTTTGATGATGATTGGCGACTGGGTGACACCTACTTTACCTCGATTGGGCAGTTTGGTTTTCTTACGACACCAATCCAAATGTTGCGTGCGTATGCTGCACTCGCCAACGGTGGAATACTACTTACGCCACACGTCGAAAGAGGGGTCACTTCAGAAGGTAAAGATATCGGGCTCAATCCAGAACACTTACAGGTAATTCACGAAGGTATGCGTAAGACAGTGACTATGGACGGCGGTACTGCTCGTGGTCTTGAACGCAAAGATGTGGCGGTAGCATCGAAATCCGGGACGGCTGAAGTTGGCGCTGGCAATGCCTATGTGAACTCTTGGTCGGCTGGATTTTGGCCCTACGAAGAGCCGCGCTTTGCGTACATTCTGATGATGGACCATGCCCCGCGCAGCAACGCGCTCGGAGCCGGGCGCATCATGGGTGAAGTCATGGAGTGGATGAGCGTCAATCGACCAGATTATCTGAAGGCAACTTCAATGATGGAAATAGTAGAGGACGAAGTAGAGTAACTAACAAGCCTGTCCATACTCCAATATTCACTTACTTTTGTCGAACATTTAGAATTTTTACCTTAGTGTTACTTCACAAAATTTATAAGTGTATGTGTAGTATTGCATTCGACAAAGTGAATGTTGGTGTGGGATTGACCGACTGAACTTACTGCGTATAATTAGAGAAATTTTTACATTATGGATACACAAGCGTTTCTGACCCCGGAGAAATTCGAAGAATTAAAAAAAGAACTTGATCACCTAAAGACCGTCCGTCGCAAGGAAGTGGCAGAGTCACTCGAGTATGCTCGAAGCCTCGGCGACCTCTCTGAAAATGCTGAATACCAGGAAGCGCGTGACATGCAAGCTGCTATCGAAGAGCGCATCTCGTATCTAGAGAAGACAATTAAAGAAGCCAAGATCGTTGCTCACGAAAAGCATGGTGACGTCGTGGGACTTGGCTCAATCGTTTCGATTCAGAAAGACAAAGACAAGGAAAAGCGCGAATACACCATTGTCGGTTCAGACGAAGCTAATATCCACGAACACAAGCTCTCATACCTCTCACCACTAGGTGAAGCACTCATGGGTAAGAAGAAGAGTGACGAATTCGAGTTTGAGACGCCCCTAGGAAAACAAAAGTATAAGGTTTTGAAAGTTGAATAAAATAAGCCCCGCAAGGGGCTATATTTTATTTATGTCCCAATTTTTCCTTCCACAGGAAAATTGCTGGACGGAATAAAATAAGCCCCGCAAGGGGCTTATTTTTGTATGCCTTGAGGGTTGTGGATAATTTCTTGACAGAAATACCGCCGAGGTATAATATTTGTGTAAAGCTTCGATAGCTTATGTTCTTCAAATACGGGAGGAAGAGACTGACATTTTGTCATTCTCTTCCTCCTAGCCTCATTGGATGCAATCCAGTCTGACGAGTCTAAAAAGACGAAAGGCAAAAAAGAAAAGAGCAGCACCGAAGGTGCTGCTCTTTTCTTTTTATCTCCCATACGCTAGGATAAGCCTTATCTATGTTTTGGGCAGATACTATTGCAGATGAGGTTGAACGGCGTTATGAGGCACGCTTAAAGGCCGGGGAACCGCTTGTGGTGCG
>JAYVBM010000013.1:0-11976 GCA_043750495.1 Minisyncoccota bacterium
TATGACACCAATTGAACAGAAATTCCAAGATCTTATTACACATATTGAAGCGGCAGGTCAGCATGCCAGAGACTATTTTGACTCGGAAGACATCTCAAACGACATTAAAGCCGATGGTTCGGTAGTGACTCGGATTGATAACGAAATTGAAACAATGCTGCGCGCGTACGTGAACGAGAACTTTCCTGGTGACGCGATTGTGGGAGAAGAGCATGACGATGTTGACGGTACCACTGGTTTTGTGTGGCACATCGACCCGATTGACGGCACCGACAATTTTTTAAGGAAAATCCCGTTTTGCGCGATTTCGGTCGCTCGACTCGGGGATACACCAGAAGACTCTTTTGGAATCGTACATAACCCGATTACCAAACACACCTTTGCATCTTTGATGGAAAACGGAACCTACGAAAACGAACGGGTGACCAACCTCACCGCAGAGCCCTTGGGAGGTAAATATACAATCAGTCTAGGGGCTGGAAGAAACGAGCCGTGGATGAAGCCAGCTTCGTTTCGTCTGCAAGAGGGTCTGGGGATGAAGTACGGACGATGCAAAGCGTACGGCTCTACAGCGTTAGAACTTGCCTATTTAGCTGCCGGTCGGATCGACGCTTATCTCACCTACGGACTTAATACTTACGACTATGGAGCAGGCCTTCATCTGGTACGAGCTGCGGGAGGAAAAATCAGCGTGTTTGAAAATGAAACTTGGAGTACATGGGAGGGTTCAATCAAAGACCTGTGTGATAAACATGGAAAAATAATCTTTGCATCACACCCCGACATTCACGACGAGATGAGAAACTTCATTGGTAACCCGAAAGATTGGGATTCAAACAAAAGTTGAAATATCCCCGACAATAGTACATAATGGCGCCACTTCGAAAAGAGGTAATGCCCAGGTGGTGAAATTGGTATACACGTATCCTTGAGGTGGATATGCCGCAAGGTGTGGAGGTTCAAGTCCTCTCCTGGGCACCATAAGTAAATCTTAATCGCACGTAAGTGCGATTTTGATTTACATGGTGCCCAGGAAGCAACTGTGCGGGGCACAGTTGCGGGAGGACTTGAAGCTGTTGTGAGCTACTTTGTGAGGCGGAGCCGAAACAAAGTAGCCACAACGGGTACTGAACATGTAATGTTCAAGTCCTCTCCTGGGCACCAAAACGGAACCGTTAGGTTCCGTTCTGGTGAGATTATACAACCAAGCTCGCACTTACTTCCAGTCACGCTGACAGCGCACGCGCGGAGCGCGTGGTGGCTTTAGACTGAATCGTACGCTCTACTGCTGGTGACAATGCGGACAAACGCCTCAGGTGCGAGCTAACGCTCGCACCACCCTAAAAAATTCCTTTCAATTTAGTACGCCTCCTCCCCAGACCCCTCCGTCTTTAATGAAAAGGGAAGGAATTTTTTGGGTGGTTCGCCATTTCAGCTTTCAAAAAGTTCCGTTCAAAGCTTCATCTGCTTGAAAGCTTTTCACTGCACTTTTCTTCGCTTCATGGCGACCTGAGGCTTGTGCGTTTGAGTGTGGTGTAAATATCTATCCACGCTCACCTCACCACCACTTGCGCATAGGCACGCTCGCATTCGCTCGCGTGGCCTGCTTCGGTGGTGGTGGGGTTCGCTATGTTATGATTTCCTGAAATGCTCAAAATCTACCTCGACGAATCGGGAGACTTGGGGACAGGCGGTCGATACTTTGTTATCGGTGCGCTTTGTACCCAAGACGGAAAGCGGATTCGTAACGTCATCAAGAAACACTGTGCCAAACATGGTATGGACGAGCTCAAAAACTTCGGAATGCCTTTCGTACATAAGCAAGAAATTGCTATTAAGTTTAAGAAGGAAACTGATCATAGAGTCGCGTATATTTGTGTGGACAAGACCAAAATACAAAGCCCACATTTACGAGCTGACCAAAACCTTCTTTTTAACTACGCATTCTCCTATCTGGCGCAACAACTAATTACAAATGAGAAGCAAGATATACGTTTTGTTATAGACAACAGAAATCAAAAAGTTGGCTCTAAAAACTCACTTGGTGAGTACATAAGGATAAAAGCATACACAGAGTGGGGTTTCGCCCACAATATCAGTACAGAATATTTAGACTCGAAAGCCGACCGTCTTATACAGGCAGCCGACTTTATTGCTGGAAATTGCTACCAACGCTACCACCATAACAAAAGTCACATATACAACATTCTAAAGCCTGATATTTCAATCAAATTTCCTAATGCACAGTTCGGGAGGTAGGGTATTGAAAATGGCTGTCAGTCTGTTATATTAAAGGTGAAGTAAGTCGTATGTGGAGCTCTATGAGTAAGTGTCGTTTTCCGGCACCGAAGCATATGCATTCTGAAAACGCCCTGAGGGGCGTTTTCGTTTGGCATATAAAAAACTACTCTTGTGGTTATTTCTGAACAGGTCCAATTCTCTCTATGTATGCGCCGAGTCTTTGCCATTGGTCAATATAACTGCTGTGGCTCTTGTCAGGGCCGGATGGAGGAGCTAACAATTCAGTGGGACTGATTGGCAATCCGTCCATTTTACCCAAAGCTTCACTGCGCTTGGCGTCTACACTATTTATAAGTTCCGCTAGTTCTTGAACTCCTAATTCTTCTATCTCGTCTTTGGTAAATACTCCATATTCAGAAACCATACTGGCAATTGAGGCAAAAAATTGATAATTGCTCTGTACTTGTTCTTTCAGACTTTCATGATTTTTTGAAAATTGATAGAATTTATCGATGAGTTCCTTTGGTTGATTCTGCTCGTGCAATTTCCCTGCATAAGCATCCACGAGTGTCTCCATCTGAAGCAGTAGTTTGGGATCTTCCAGTCTACCCAAATCTTCTGATCCAGCTTCTATGGCTTCTGTAAAGGCAGTTTTTGCCTCTTCACTCTTGAAGCCGTATCTCCACTCCCCAGATTCCGTAACCACTCTTCCTTCGTTTACACCTTTAGGTGCGGACAACAAAGAGAACATATCGACAGGACTTGGTGGTAAATCTTTTGCCAGTTCCTGAGTATTTATTCCTTCAGAAACAGCGGTAGGGTGGTCGTGGATTCTTATGCGAGTCGCTCCTAGGGCAATCTCACTTTCTATTCCAGCGTTAGTATCTTCTGTCAAAATCACTTGACCAGCCCCGCCCTCATGTGAAAAAGATTCGCGTGCCACAATAGCGTGGTCAAACCATTTAGTAGTGCCGTCAGGCTTTATGATAAGACTGGCTGAATGCTCTTCAGGGTCTTCTCTAGCATATGAACGAAGACGCTCGATATTTTGTTGCAAGCTCTGGCGTTCTGATTCATTTATAGAGTCTATCGCAGACGGTGGAGTAGGTACTTCTTTCCAGTTAATCCATTCTTCTTCAGTTTCTTCGGACTCTAATTCCTCAGCCTCCTCAGTCGATTCAACTTCTTCTACATCTGTATTTGCAGTGCCAGGTATCTTTTCAGAAATACTCGAGGGTGAAGCATTTTCAGTATATGATTCTGATATTTCATGTGTTGGAGCATAATTCTGAGGCAACGCTTCAGCCTGCAATGAGTTTGCGCTCGCCAATGCTGCTGCTCCAAGAAAAGCTTTTTCCAGCACCTCTTTTTTGCTAGGTGGTTGTGGTGCAGTCTCAAATCCCATAGTGAAAATATATCACAAAAAGCTCATCCGAGGATGAGCTTTTCACGAGTATTTAGTTCCTAAATGCAACTACAAACCGTTTCTTTTTTTCTGAATCAAGATTCTGAATTAACCCCTTTATCTTTTCTCCAACATCTCCCTCTAGGCCACTTATGCCTTCAGCGAATTTGAGGGCTTGAGCGGCGACATCTACATCACCCGCTTCCAAAGCAGATATTGCCATGCCTTGCGCCTCTCGATGATATCCATAAACCTTATCGTTTGTGTTGCGACTACGTTCGTGATCTTCACTATCTTCAACCACACCCCAATACTCAGCAGTGTTTCGATATTCCCTGACAACCCTCATCTGCTCGATATACTCCTTGGCACTACTAACTGGCTTTGTCCCTTCGTAGCCTAAGTGACCTTCGTTAATTGCAGGAACACTTATACCACCTCTGTTTGAAATGCCAGTTAAAATACCTCGCTGACCTTTCGAGAAACTTTCTTTTTCTTCATCAGTGAAACCATCTTCTTTCTTTTTTGTTAATTGAACAAGTCTTTGCTCCAATTTAGAAATTTCTTCTTCAGGACTGGCGTGTCCACTGATACTTTCTCCCGTTTCTTCCCCAAAGACTCTAGCGATTTCTATCTGTATAGTGGCTTTTTGTATTTCAGAATCAAGGCGAGATGCTTCTCGTGCCATGTATACACCATCTTTTTGAGAAAAAGTGTCGTAGTACAATTTTCCGTCGAAAACATCGCCGCTTTCCTCTAGGAGAGTTAGTTGCTCTTGTAAGGGCTTAATTTTTTCAAAACCTCGTTCACGACGCTCTTCTTGTTCTTGCCTTTCCTCTGCCTCTCTAGCTTCAATCTGTGAGTGCTCCTCGTCAATTTGTCGCACCAATTCAGTGACATCAGCTACTTGTTCAGAGTCTGCAGGAAGTCCGCCCGCTTCGCTTGATGTGTCAAGACCAGCGACTTCTTCCTCCACACCTTCCATAAAACTATCAAATGAGTCACTTTCTCCAGAAACTTCAGTGTTTGGTCTATCTTCTTGAGGATTGTGTTTGTGTCCTTCCATAAGTAATTAACGGTCAATAGCTTATTGAGCATATAATATCACAAACTATTATGCGAACCACCCAAAAAATTCCTTCCCTTTTCATTAAAGACGGAGGGGTCTGGGGAGGAGGCGTAGTAAATTGAAAGGAATTTTTTAGGGTGGTGCGAGCGTTAGCTCGCACCTGAGGCGTTTGTCCACGTCACCACGAAATCCGAGCGTACGATTCAGTCTAAAGCCACCACGCGCTCCGCGCGTGCGCTGTCAGCGTGACTGGAAGTAAGTGCGAGCTTGGTTGTATAATCTCACCATAAGTAAATCTTAATCGCACGTAAGTGCGATTTTGATTTACATGGTGCCCAGGAAGCAACTGTGCGGGGCACAGTTTCGGGAGGACTTGAGTTGACTATTTACCTCTGAGAGGAGACGCAGACTTGACATAAAACCTACCTGGGAGCAGGATACTGGCAATCAAGTCGCGCTGACTTGATTGGAAAAAACTGTACATGAGAAGGGGATTGTTATGTCTTTGATTTGTGACGAGACTGGCCGGGCTATCGAACACGGAGCCGTCCTCATGGCTGGGACACGTGACGACGTAGAGTTCTTCTCCGCGTTGAGTCAGGAGGTTCTCGAACGTATACCCGAATCACTGATGTGTCCTACGCCTTGCGAGCCAAGCAAGGGTGGAATGAATATTCACGAGGCGATGGCCTCACGTAACCTTACCGGAAATTACTCTACCTCGGACTTCAGACTGAAAGGGTTTTGCTTCTCTGTCTCGGATGAGACCGCACAAACATATCTGCCGAAGCACGCCACACGCTATCCGGCGCCAATGTTGCGCGTGCAGCGCTAAACCGCGCAACCACATATGAGCCCCACGCGGAATGTACTTCTGCTTGGGGCTCTGTCTTTTAATAAAGTAAAATCAGTCTCACTTTTTTATCTACGTACTGTGAAAGCAAGATTCGAGTCTTCTTTTGGGTCCAAAGAAAAAAGGCCACGCACTGTGCGTGGCCCGGTTTAGGCTTCGCGACCTTCGTCTCGTTCTGGAAGGATACCCTTCCAGGGTACGAAATTTTCAAGGGTGCAACGAAAGGTACCATTCACTCGTTCGTACACAGTGACCGAGGCATTTCTCAATCTCTGCCACGAGTGCCAGTCATCAACCGTGCTTTCTAAAAGCACTTTGCGCAGGCAGAGCCCTGCAATCCCGTGACCAGAAATGAGTATCGACTCACACCCAAGGAAACGTTTTTGATCACTAAGAAACTTCTCCTGTCTCACTTCCACATCGGGACATGATTCGCCATCGAGCGCTTTGAAGTCGTAGTAGTTGGTGGCAGCCAGTTTTCCAACTTCTGCGGGGTACTTTGCTTCTACCACAGAGCGGGGCATGGCGTGCCAGATTCCCATACTGCGTTCATCAAGTAGCGACTCAGGAATCGCGCTTTGTCCTACACCCATGGCGATAGGGATAGTGTGGGTGCGAGTATAGGTCGACGTAAACACTGCATCGAAAGACCTAAATGTCTCACGCAAATACGCAGCAGTGATATCTCGTTGTTGCTCACCTCTTGGGGTGAGCGGAGAGAGACGATTTTGGATACCTTGCCTGAGGGCGGCGTCGTTATCTATATTATGGAGACACTGCGGGTGACGAGTGTATACGATACGGTCTGGTAAGTGCTCCACGAGCTACTCCTTGTTTGTATAGGTTCTATTCTATAGCTGTTATAGCATTATCTAGCGCTTTAACAAGCCGCTCGTTTAGGAGTATTAGTTGACAAATTTAAAATTTCTTTTATTGTGTGGGAAGTTGTTACTTGAAGAAAAGGAAATGTTCAATGACTTTGAATCCTATCGCGTTCGCTCGGGGAGACCAGACTGCCGCTCAGGTTGCAGTCTTGTGTCGTGAGCAGATTTTTGGACGGTTCCCGACCATCGACATTCCTTGCGATGTCGAACAACGGCTTGCTACAAACGATGTGTGCATTAGTGATTTTGTCACTGCACTCAAGGAGTGCGGTTCGGGAGTCAAGATCTCCACCGCTACAGACGACGACCGGATCCGTGCCGCTTCGCTTGGCTCTGCCAATATCAAGCTGCGCGCCGCCACCGATGTCATCGCTATGTTTCGGATGATCGATCATCCGAATCACTACGAAAAACCAAGCGCTATTATGCGGTTCGGTTCTGGTGGATTCTACAGCGAAGAAAGTTGTGTGATCTTCCAGGAAGCAGGCGAGGAGTTCGCGCGCGTCACTTCGGTTATCAACGTGAGCGATTTGATACCGTTTGCCAAGTTGGCAATGAGTTTGGCAAAAACACATGGCCTTGAACTCCGTATTTCGTCGAAGTGGACGATCGCGCAATCCGAACGGTTGTTTATGGATCGCATCACAAAGGTGTTTGACGATGCGGAAGTCCCGTATCAAAAGACACTAACTGATGTGGCGTTTGCCACACTGGCGACGCGTCACGAAGGCGGCTGGTTGTGGCTGTTTGATAATCCAAATGGCGACTCGGCCGCTGATCTCGTTGACTGGATAGATGGGTCTCGGAGCATGTGCTCGACCGTCTATTGTCTGGATGGCACGTGTTACGAAGAGCTTCCTGGTGGGACCGCCCCCGACAAGTTCGGGACTGATCTGACGGGGGAGAATTTCTTCAACCCGATTGGTATCATCAATGCCTTTTGCTCGGCACTTCTGGTGGTGAATCCTACTGAGGAAGATTTTTTTGCACAGGTGGAAGCTGCTGCTACGGGCTATCTTCGGTGCACTCATCCGGACCTATACAGTACCAGAGAGATGGTCCTGGAGATTGCTCGGACGGTTTCTTTCTGTATTTCAGGTTAAGTTCTTTAGGGTCGGAAGCTTTGCTTCCGACCCTTTTGTGTATACTTGTCATATGAAGACCATCCAGGATAGATCGTACGGTGTGGTACCGCTCCACCAAAGTGACGACGGAGTCAGGGTACTTTTGGTGCACCAGATTTCGTATCGCGGTGATGATTTTTGGATTTTCCCCAAAGGACATGCTGAGGCGGGTGAGACAAATAACGAAACCGCCCTTCGCGAACTAGAAGAAGAGACTGGTATTAAAAATATCGCGTTAGAACCAGAAAAAAAATTTAGTGTTTTTTATTCCTTTATACACGAAGGTGTGAAGATTGATAAAACAGTTGAGTATTATTTAGGGTACTGCGTAGATACAAAAACAATCATCACTCAACCGCACGAGATAAAAGAACTCCGTTGGTGCGACTTTGCTGCCGCTTATGATCTCCTCACCCACCAAAACTCAAAAGATGTTTTGCGTTCTGTAGAGAAATTTTTACGCAGTAGTGCTTTTTAGTGGATTGTAGTATTCTCGTGACATATGCTACAAGAATATCGCCAACAAATTATTGACCTGGGAATTCCCGCAAAGGAAGCAGATATTTACCTCTCGCTGCTGTCCCTAGGCTCCGCCACTGTAGATGCTCTTGCCAAAGAAACTAAAATAAAACGATCGACAGTTTATGTGCAGCTCCAAGCGCTCCTGGGTAAAGGGTTAGTTAGTAGTCGCAAAGAAGGAAAAATAGTTCAATTTGTGGCCGAGTCTCCGCATAACCTAGAGCGAGTCATTGACCAGTATCTGGTTGAAGTTGAGAAGAAGAAAGCGCAGGCCGAATCACTAATCCCAATCCTCTTAAGTCAATTTGTTGATAAGGGTGCTCGACCGTCAGTGAGAGTGTTTGAAGGCAGGGAAGGACTAAAGAATATGCGCAACGAAGTGCTAAGTATGAAATCAAAAGAGTACTGTGTGGTATGGGCGCTTGATGAGACGTACAATATCTTCACTCCCAAGGAGTTGATGGAATTTTCAAATACTCGAACAAAAAAAGGTATTACCTCACACGTTTTATACACAACTAAAGGCGAAGATATACTGGTAGTTCCACCTCAACAAGTGAAGCGTGTAGATAAAACACTGTTTGATTTTGCGACAGATATCTATATCTTTGACAACAAGGTAGCCTACACCTCTACTTCAGGCGCTATCGTCGGTATTATCATTGAGAGTGCGCCAGTGGCACATACTATGCGGAGTCTTTTCAAGTTGGCGTGGAACTGCGCCGATTAGATAAGGCCACTTAGGGTTTTGATAAAGAAAAAGCCCTGGTCTCCCGAAGGAGGACCAGGCGCTTTCTTTAGGTGGGGAATGAGGAGCAACGAACTCGAAACAGTACCGGTCTGACGATATGCGCGCAACAGCAGAGGGGTTACCCTCAGGTTGCGTGGTGGCGTCTCGCAATACTATGGCCTCGTAAGAGGCTACGATATGTTCGTAAATCTACAAACGGTGCCCTTATTCCCTACTTCTTACTGGCCCATTTTTTCCTCCTATCCAAGAACAAAAAACTTTATGTTTTTTTGCGACCCGTTTGCAGTATACGGTATTGCCTAGATAAATCAACTATTTTATTTTAGATGGCCTGTGCATAATCTGTGGACAACTATAAAAAATAATTAAAAATAAATGTCAACTACCTTGATATATAATGGTTAAACTGACATTTTTTAAACCATGATTTATTTTATTTTGACAATTATTTTAAATTGAATATGATTGTGTATCAGACTCTAATCAAAAAAGATTTTAGTTTGTTTAGTATACGATTGTGTATACACGAGTAGATGTGCACATGACTTTTGATCCACTATGGGACAAAAACAGTCAGCCAATATTGTGCGCTTTAAGTAGCAGGTAACTAGACGCATGAGAGCGTGGGGCGGTTCTCGCCTCAGATAATAACCACTCTTGAGTTTAAAGAAGCAACTTCTTAAGACCAGCAGATATTCCGGGACAACGTACACGCAGACTACCCTGAACAAATTAACAATCAAACCAGTTCCTATCGCCTTGTCGGAACTTACAAGTTCTTAAATTTAACACATATGAAAACAGTAGAAACAAAAGCACAGAAAATGAACCAAGCACAACTTCCAAAAATGTATCGAAATAGCGACAAACTTGAACTCGCGGGCTACTCACGTACCCTCATCGATGAGTATGTTTCTTTTGCTGGTAAAAGAGAATTCAGAGATCTAATTAAGGATATGTCATACCTTGAGATTATCTTCGGTTCAAGAAGATAGAGTTAACTCAAAAGATACTAGAAACTAGAGTATCGCAGCAGCCAAGTTTAGCAGCAGAGCTACGAAAAGTACGAGAGTTTCTGAGTTCTTAAAAAGCGGGGCGAACGGAGTTCGTCCCGCTTTCTGTAGATATCCCTAAATCTTACCTAGGGAGTCGTTACTCTTTACAAAGTGTCCGACAAACCGGGCAAAAAGGCATAAACTGGAGATAGCCCAAGAGCAGAATTGCCAGACCTAGTAGTGATATCGGGCTGAGCCACAGGTGATTGAGGAGCGTGTAGAGACCGATTAGCATCGCGACTAATGAAAAGACAAATTGGATAGCTTTTTTCATAGCGGTGTTTCTTATGTAGTAACATACATAGTATACACCCACACAAATACGTTTTGTGATCTGCCGCTAACCATAAACGCCCCTCATATATATGAGGGGCGTTGAGCTATTGAAAAGAACGTTGCCCATTGAGATCTTCAAATCGGTACAGCTCTTTGATGGGGACGGTGCCACAGCCGCGGGCCATGTACAACGGTTCCTCCATGAGTTTACGGAGTAGTTCACTGCCCGTTTTGAGATCTACAGAACTGAGCAGAAAATTGACGAAATATTCCCCGGCCTCGTTGTCGATTTGGGACTTAAACAAGATCCCGGCGCGAGTGCCGAGCATGTGAGTCTGCCAGGTAGTCTGAATCAAGCCGGTGCACACATCACTACTGATGAGCTTTTGGTCGAATCCATCAAGATACAGTTCGCAGGCTGCCACTTTGAGTGAAAGTTTCACCCGATCGTCCAGCATGCCTGGTCCTTTATCGACCATCACGCTGATCCAAGAGTCAAAACCCATCGTCGTCTCCTTTTCATACTTTTGGCAGCATAGCTCAGACGCCAAGCTTTGTCCATAATCTATTAGTAGGGATCAGAGAGCTCCCATAATCCATTAAACATGGCTTGAAAGAGGGCATGTGTTTCTTTTGAGGTAATCAAAATCGCTGACAAATTCTTATGTGACGTGAAGAGTGCGATTTTGTCGTCAAAGATAATGCACATTGATTCAAATTTTCCCTTAAGGGCCGGTGGCAAAATACGCGGGTGGCGACTTTCAAATTCTTCGTCTGTTAGAGGACGATCGTCTTTCTTTAGTTCCCACAACGTCCGCGCAGTAATGCCCCGAACCTGTCGGGTGCGCAGGTACAAAGAAGCAAATTCTTTTTCATCACGCAGGAAGTTGTTATAGGGAGCGATAATATCCCAGTGTCTTGCTTTGCAGCGAAAAGCTGCGTCCATCACGAGCTTGGCACCAGCCAGGCCAGTGTGGTGCATCACTTCGGTTTTTTCGGCATCGACGTGTAGGCTCGCAAGGAGTGGAATGACGCTATCAAGTTGTGATGCCTGAGCGTCAAATTCAGTCCGCTTTGCGTCAACGAGTCGGCGGATGTGCTCCGGATGGGCCATAGAGAAGTGGGTTTTGGCCCCAGCTTTGTGTTCTGTCACCAGTCCCTTTTCCTTGAGTGTATAGAGCGCGTGGTAGACCGTCGGTCGTTTGATATGAGTCTCCTTAGCCAACGACTGTGGTGTACAGTCTGATGATTCGAGCCCAGCCAAATACAGCGTTGCTTCGGTGGCAGTGAGGCCGAGCGAGAGAAGTGTTTTAGTAATTGATGTCTTAGGGTCGTCCATAGGTATATCGTAGGGAAGGGAGTCATTCTTGTCAACGTAGCACTGACAGAATTATTTTCACAAAGGTCTACAAAGCATTTTTGTTTATAACGATGATGAACAAGTATCGGCTTTTTCGCTTTTTTGGCACAGAATATCTGCAGACCTGTTATTTTGACAGTCGAAGAAAAGAGAAAGGAAACATCTATGCTTACTCGCACGTCACTCGCGTGGTGGGAAGATGTTCTGACCCATCCGGAATCCCTCATCACTTGGTTGCAGAAACAGTACCATGGTGAGGTCACCGCGGCCGGACGGATCCGTACGTTTGCCGATACGTACAGTAGTGATCCTACCCACCAGAAAATCCTCGCGGTGATTGCTTCTCAGGAAGAGGATCATGCCGCTTGGGTAGCTTCGCTGCTTATCGCGCGTGGCCTTGAGCCGCAGGTACTTTCCAAAAATGAACGGTACTTGGAAA
>JAYVBM010000014.1:0-46613 GCA_043750495.1 Minisyncoccota bacterium
GCACACAAGAAAAAAGCGCCTTATGGGGGCTTTTTTCGTGTACCGTTATCGAAAAATAATGCGCGTTTTAAACTTAGTCTTTGCTATAATCAACACATGGAATGGATTGTATTTGCCTTGATTGGTCCTTTGTTTTGGACTGTATCTAACTTCATTGATAAATACGCTATCGAGAAAATTACAAAAGGCATAGCGGACTATGCTTTTTTTGGAAGCATTGGACCAATTGTGGTTATCTCCATTCTCCCTATTTTCTTTACAATAAACAGCCCCAGTCTAATTTTATTGTTGACCACTATGGTTGGAGGATTTTTTCTCAACTACACGTACATGCTGTACGGAGTGACCTTGTTTCATGCCGACGCTTCAAGAGTAATCCCGATACTGCAGCTAAAATCTTTAGTGGTTTTATTGTTTGGAATTCTACTCTTTGGAGAATTCTTAACGGGTACACAATTCTTTGGTTTCCTAGTAACTATGTCTGGAGTTTTACTATTAAGCCTAGACCTCACTGAAATTAAAGCCCCGAGACTAAACAAGTGGACCCTCCTAGCGCTCGCTGCAACATGTTCCTTCGCATTCGTATTCTTGTTAAACGACTTCTCAGTTGAAAACTTGGATGTTCCGTCTGTTATATTCTATTTCGATATCGGCTTCTTGGCCGCTTCTGCCTCTTATTTACTATTCCCAAAGTGGAGGGCTCAGATACTAGAAGGTCTACGAACAGCCACCTGGAAAAAGGTCGGTTTATTTGCAGTCAATGATGCAGCTGACGAGATTGGTCAATTCTGCTCTAAGATGGCTCTCTCAACAGCGCCCGCTGCAGCACTAGTGTCGGTGGTGAACGGAATCCACTCTTTTTATGTTTTAATCGTTGGAATTGTTCTTACTATCTGGTTTCCGTCTGTGACTAAAGAAGATATTTCTAAAAAAGCTTTGCTCCAAAAATCTTTAGGGGCGTTAATTGTCTTTCTTGGAGTTGCCCTCATCCAAATATTCTAGCCGGGATACTTAAGCAAGTTCGAACATCGTTGAACAGGGTGCACAATTCCGAGTCGGAGACAGCGCGTCTTGACGCTTATAAGTATAGTAGAATAATTATATGGAGATACCAGAATGTTTTTATCGTGTGAGTGTTAAGGCACTTGTCTTAAACGAGACTAGGGATAAATTTCTCATTTGCGAAGAAGAAAGTGGCTTTTGGGATTTGCCTGGTGGTGGACTCGACTTCGGTATGACGCCGCAAGAGGACTTGCCACGAGAGATCCAAGAGGAAATGGGTCTACCAGTAACAAGAATCGCTGAGTACCCGTCATATTTTGTGACAGAAAAGAAAACAACTAAGGACCAATGGAAGGCGTGTGTATTGTACGAAACAGAGCTGGCACACTTAGATTTCACACCATCGGAAGAGTGTATTGGCATTCGCTTTGTAGACGAAAGTGATATCGAGAATATGAATGTATTTACGTGCGTAAAGAAAATCGCGAAGATGTTCAAACCTGAGAACCATGCTTAGAAAATGGCGGTTGCGTAGCAGCCGCCATTTTCTATTTCTTCTTGGTAACTTTTCTTTTTGTCTCAGAAATAATATGTATATCTCTTTGCGGAACGGGAATGACTATCTTGGCTTTATCGAGGGCTTGCTTGCAGGTTTCGGTCAGCTGAAAGTAGTATTTTTGCTCAAACCCGGCATCCTTAACCCAGATTCGAACTAATAAGTTAACTCCCGAATCGCCAAGCTTATCTGCCACCACGGCCGGAGGAGGAGTCTTAAGAACACCCTTGATGCTAGAAACCGCTTCGATTAATGCCTTACGCGCTTTTTCAATTGGAACTCCAAAACCAATGGTTACCTTGGCGGTAATACGCAAAATACCCTCTTCAGAATAGTTAATCACGGGAGAACTGGTGACCAGGGAGTTTGGCACACTAATGAAGGTGTTATCGAGCGTACGGATTTTTGTAGTCCGAAGTGAGATACTCACAACTTCGCCGTAATTGTCAGCAATTCGTACCCAATCTCCGGCCGCATACAGCTTGTCTACAAAAATTCCAAATCCAGAAAAAATATTGGCGATGGTCTGTTGGGCAGCAAACCCAATTGCTAAACCGAGCACACCGATACCCGCTACCGCTGCGGTAACATTTATACCAACCTGTCCCAGTACGACAACAAATCCTACGATGATGACAGCCCAACGATATAGCGAGCGGACCGTAATCTGCACAAGCGCCTCTTGCATAGCCGTCTTGCGTAGACCAGCTTCGAAGATACGGGCAGAGATTAAATAGAAAACTACAATAGAAAATACCGCCACTGCCGCCGAAATAATGTCCGGGACAAACGACCATACGGTCTCCACCGCAGCCTGCCGATCGAAACTAATGTGTGACAGGAACCAATCCATATACGCACTAAGTATACCCCCATACTAACTTTACTGTCACTCTGTTTTTCGTTAACTTTTCCACAAACATATAGACTATTATGCACGCGAACTTTGCACTTGGGTGAAATTTATCCGCAATACAACAGCAAAGTTAGTGCCGGGGGTATACCGTACACAATGTACTAAATTTGCTTGCTTTGTTTAAATCTCTACAGCTTACATTGCGCTTGTAGTGATATACCCCCACACCAACTTTCCTGTTGTTTTTGCGACAAAGACAACAGATATCGACCCTGGTAGCGCAGACAAAGATACCTGTTTATTAAATACTGAATAAAAGAGAGCGACAGGAAAGTTGGTGTCGGGGTATACTTGGTCTATGAATATTTTTGTGGAAGGGCTGGTGTGGGTACTGGTTTCGTACCTATCACTCACGAACTCCCTTGCAACACACATTGAATCCTGGCTACCGGCTGAAGAAGTCGAGATAGAGACTGCTGTTGAAGAGGAGGTCTCTTTCTTAAACTTACCTACCATCTTTGGGCAATCCATCCCTGACATTCTTCTTCGTAGTAGCGAATATCAACAAGCTGCCCTCGGTGCAGCCGCCGGACTAACCGGCAGTACCACAGATGACCCGTTTGATGCTCTAGTAAATATTTTTTGCACCTTCAAGACAGATGATTACATTCGCACCACGACCGGTACCGGCTTCTTTATTGACCCAGATGGCATCATCATGACCAACGCACACATAGCGCAATTCCTTCTACTGGAAAAAACCGACAGTTTTGGTGACGCTGACTGCATCGTCAGGAGCGGAAGCCCTGCGGCGCCACGCTATAAGGCTGACCTACTCTATATCCCCCCGACATGGATAAGTGAGAACGCTACTCTAATCAATGACTCTGCCCCAATGGGTACAGGTGAACGTGACTACGCCCTCTTGTATGTGAGCGAGGATGTTGACAACAACCCCCTCCCCGCCAGATTCCCCGCATTGTCTTATGATGACGAACTACTCCCAACTTCAGTTCGTGAAAGCGAAGTAGTGGCGGCCGGCTACCCAGCGCGAGACCTTATCAAAAACGGAGCCAGTACCGACTTACTTGCTAAAAAGGCCACCACGTCTATTTCTGAGCTCTACACCTTTGGTTCAAACTACGCTGACGTCTTTTCCGTAAGAGGGAGTGTCGTGGGGGCGGAAGGTGCCTCTGGAGGTCCAATCATTGACGACAACGGTAACGTCATCGGAATGATAGCTACCCGAGGAGACGATGATGTTGATGGTGAAGGTAGTTTACGCGCCATTACACTCTCGCACATCAATCGCACAATTAAGGAAGAGACCGGCTTTACACTTACCGACAACCTCGCTGGCAATCTCCCCTACCGCGCAAAAATATTTGCAGATACTATGACGCCTTTCTTGATACAAACACTTGAGAAAGGTAAAGACGAATAAAGAAAAAGGCGCGCCGGATGGCGCGCCTTTTTCTTTACATAAATTTTTATTCAATCGCGCCTGCTTCAGTTGCGGCCTCTGACTCTCCAGGCAATGTCTCTGTTGAGGTGGTAGCGGACTCTTGAGGGAACGCCTGAGTCCCGACGGCGCTTGAAGTGTTGATGCCGGAAGCATTTACGAGAAGGAGCGCATCACTCAATATCGCATTACTTTCTTTAGCGAGCTTGAGCGCGCTAGCAACTTCAGTAGTGGAGGCGATTATATTTTTATTGGCAAGAGAAACCTCCAGTGAGTAGTCTACCTTTTCGGCTAACGCTAAAGAAAACTGCGGCATTAAAGTCTTAAGAATCTCTTGTTTTCGATACACTTCAGACGACACGCGTGAAAGTTCTTGTTTTTGTTCCTCTTCAGTCAAGATAATCGGCACAATCGTTTCAAGTGCAATCGCGCGATTGGCTTCTATGTCGCTCATGTACACTACTAATTTTTGCGTCTGTTGAAGTACCTCAACTAGTTGTTCACTGGCTGAAATTTCGTTTTCTCCGCGGAGACTTTTTGATTTTTCTATACTACGATTTACATCTTCAAGCCGCCGATTGAGATCTTGACGTAGCTGATCATCGGGTCCAATTGAAAGAGAGCTGAGCAATTCATACGCTCGGGTGGTGTTGATTTCTACCCGCGCCATGATTTTGTCGTAGGCTGGGATGCCAGCTGACTCGACCTGGGATTCGTTGGCCGAGAGCGACTCATTAATTACATCGACAACCATTTGAGCTGGATTGCCAGAAGCGACGTCGTTCATCGCGAGTGCCAAGGTCGTATTTCCCTCTTCTTGAAGTGACGCTGATTGTAGCTCCAAAGTAGTCGTGAGTTGGATTGAAGCAAGAGTGGCCTGATCAACGTCGCTTTCTCGCATGACATCAATCTCGTGCTGCACGATTTCGGTGTGTTCTTTTACGGCAGCAGCAATTTCTGCTTCCACTTCGTTCGTGAGCTTACCTTCATTAGCCAAAAGACGGGCTTCAGAGATTCGGCGGTTAATGCGCTCGGTCTCCCATTCGACTTTTCCGTATGAAGTTAAAGTCAGAGTACTACGCACCTCTTCACTAAACCGAACTTTCACTGCGTATAGATTGTCGCCTGGCACGGCCTGCTCGGCCAAAACTGGCACCACGACGAGCAAAAATGCCGCTGCGGCCGCTGACCACTTTAATACTATTGAAAAAGGAATTTGGACGATATTATAAGGAGAGAGGGCCGCCATTTGAATGGGACTCTTGACTGACTTCCTTAGTGCTGGGGTCTGCAGTGGGTGATATTCCATATACGAAACAACCCGCGCGCGCAGTTCACGTCGTTCAGCCGCCTGTAGCTTTACAGTAGTGGCTTTTGTATGAAGTTGTTCGCTAAAGCGTTTCATGATTATTTTTTCTTGGTGCGGTTCTTTTCTGCCTGGACATCTTGACCCTCTATTTTTTGCCGAAGCATTTTAAGGCCACGGTGGATTCGGACAGAAACCACATTCTCAGATTCCTCTATAAGTTCACTGATTTCACGCGGACCGAGCTGGTCGACAAAGCGTAAAATGATCACTTCTTTGTACTGATCAGGTAGTTCATCAAGTAATTCAAAGGCCTTTTTGCCATCGATTGTCGCCGCCAGGGCCTCGGCTGTACTTTCTGACAACTCGTCAAATGAGCCCTCGTCCACTCCATCAAGCTCAAATAAGGCATCCAAGGATGACTCTTTTCGGCGCCGATACTCGTCAATTATTAGATTGTTGAGTACTTTATATAAAAATGGCCGAAACGTGTCGATTTCATACCCATTTCGTAGGTAGGTCCAGACCTTGGTAAAAGTGTCATGGACCAAATCTACCGCTTTCTCTCTGTTACTAACGCGCAAAAACGCATGCCGAAACAAGGCGTCATTGAACTCATCAAACGCTTTCAAAAAGCGCTCCTCCTGGTTTTCCTCTATGTCGTGTGTCTTCCTAACTCCCGGCATGTGGAAACCATTATACGCGAAGACGCTGGAAAAGCCGAAGTCTTTCATGCTTTTCCCCAGTCAGATGGGCCGGCGCTCCGCGCCGACCCACTTTTCCCTAAAAACACTTTATTTTAAGCCTATTCAGGCACCATATCCCACATAAACAGAAAAAGCTCCTTGTAAGTACTAATTATCTCTTCGTCTTCAATAACGATAGCGGTCATGGGTGTAGATAGCTTCATAATAACCATCAAACGTGGAGTGATAGTAATGTCCGAGCTTAGTTTCATGTGTTTTGGTAATACCTTCACCTGATTTCTTAGTAGAGTTTCTTTACTTTTATGCAGGTTGGCCCTAGCTGAATCTTGAAATATAAGTCGTGTATCAAGTGTAATCCTCTCCCGCCACTTGAGATATTTTTCCTGCAGTCGGGGATCGACATCATGCCAGCCTAAGTCTCCGCCAATACCGTAACGAAATTCGCCGGATTTGGTTTCGTCCATGAACCGGTCAATGATTGTCTGCATAGCTGGTAGGCCTTCGTAGGTCTTAATCAATTTTGATTTACCTGATTTTTTAAATAAAACTTCCAAGTCAGGAATGATATCCTGTACTTTTGAAACTTTTTCTTCGACCACTCGCAATAGCTGTTTAGGGTCTTCTGCGACAAAGACCTTTTTAAAACTAACTTCATCAATCCGAAAAAGTGCTTGCGTCACCAAGGAGTCGACAACGTCATATATGCTCGCCCGCTTTAAGTTTGTATACTGCGCCAACTTCAAAACAGTGGTTGGACCGAGCACAAGGCCAGCATGGTACACCAACGCTTCTTTCTCAGTTAGACCGCTTTCAATAAGTTTTTTAATAGTTTTGTTCATTCTGTCGAGAAAAGTTTCAAAATAGTAGCTCTATTTTCCTTTATTTAATCATGATTTAACATTTCCGTCGACATTTTGGACAATCTAGCAAGTATTCTCTAAAGTATTACTAGATTAGCTCTTTGTTAGAAAGGAAACGCAGGTGACCACAATTACATTACCCCTAAAGATGTGCGGCGCTCTCATGAGAGTAGTTGACTCCGAAAAACGAGCTTTGGCATTCATGAAACATGAGTTATCTCTTAAACCAGAAGACGATTTCCCTGACCTCATTGGGATTTCTTATCCTTGTCACAAAGACTACAACTTCATGATGGGCCCAGCGATGTGGCAGGACTGCAGCATCGAAGGAGAACACGGGCATCTCCTTCTTCAGTGCGACGACGGTACAGCTCTTTTGCCCCATACCATACGTTGCCAAGCTGATGTTGAACAAGTGATTGCTGATCTAGTTAAAGCAAAAACGCTTGGTTTTGGTAACGAGCCGCAAGCAAGTGCCCTGGCATTTGTTCTTGGAAACGACCCTGTTACCAAAAAATTACCTGTTGGGTCGGAATACCCTATCGAAGAGCATGATTTAAGGCAACTTGGTTGGTGGTTGTAAAATCAAAGGCTCGCGCACCGCGCGGGCCTTATTTTTATCTATGCAAACTCTTTATTTTATCAAGTAATTCAGGAAATTCTGGTATTAAAAAATGGTTTTTATCCTCAAAGGTAATTACGTATGCCTCCGGCAGAGCTTCTTTATATTTAAGTGCATGTTCATAGGGCACCACAAAATCGTCTTTAGAATGCATAATAACTATGGTACTGACCTTTTCAGTCAAAACACTGAGATCATCTGTATCGAAAGTGAAATCTCCACAATCGTCACTTTCACCATCGATTGGTTCAAAGGGTGGAGCTAAAAGTACCATTGCCTTTAAAGAAAATGGTAGTGTTTCTTCAATTAGATACTTAACGAAGAACATCGCCCCAAGCGACCAGCCGACTAAAATGACATCGCCATCTAAATATTCAAAGTGCCGTTCAAACCATATTTTCCAGTCTTCATACTTAGCGTTCTGACTGTTCGGCATCGACGGCATAAAGACTTCGTACCCTTCTCCAAGGTCGTCTTTGAAGGTGTCGGTCCATTTCTTAAGTCTGGGCAAGTTGGGCAAATCTCTTGGGATGCGGCTTCGCAAATCGTCCAAAAAAGCGTCATGGTCGCTATATGAATCACCGCCGTGAATATAAAATACCTGCTGTTTCATTGTCTGTTGATTATAGCCATTCGTTCTTTCTAAAGTACCACACAACAAACCCTACACTCGCCAAAATAATACCCACAACCGCCCAAAAAGCATGCGGAGTATCTGCAAGCGGGAGTGGTACATTCATGCCAAAAAGAGATGCAACAATCGTCGGGATTGTGAGCAGAATAGTGAGGACCGTTAGGGTTTTTATGGTTGTGTTCAAATTGTTAGCCAAAATCGCTTCGGTCGCGCTGCGGACATTTTGAATTGTGTTTAAAACTGAACGCGCAGACTCAAAGAGTTGGGTATTATCAATAATTAAGTCCTCCATCATCTCAACATCGTCGGAGTACATTTGAATATAGTTACCTTTTACGATCTTATTTAGAGCGGTATTTGTAGGCACTATCGCAGATATCATATCGTTCAACTTGTGTTCATACGTCACGAATTTTTCAATCTCGCGGTTTCCAATTCGACGCAATCTAGCTCTCTCCTTATGTACGCTTCGACGCAGCAATACCAACTGCTTTTCAAAAGAGCTGGTCACTTCTTGCATCATCTGAATAAACAACTTGGTTTTTTGGGTGGTATGAATCACTTCAGCACCAGTAAAAAAAGGCTTGAACTGGGGAATCTCTCGTTGCACTACCGTAAGCACAAATGACTCCCCCAACACGACTAAAAGAGGCGCTGTATCGGTATCTTCCTTCTTTTCATTAAAAGGATAGCGGGTAAAGAAGTACGTCACTCCTTCAGAACGTTCAAAACGCGGTACTTCGAAAAAGTCTTGGGCGTCTTCGATAATATCTTCATCCAAGGCAAGTTTCTTAAAGAGTTCTGATAACTCTTTTTCTGATGGCTCAACCGCATGAATCCAGACCCCGCTACGAAGATCAGTAATTTCCTTCAGGGCCTCATCTTTAATTGTCCGGAAGTAATATTTGATCATAAGAGAATTTTGATACATGGTAACACAAAGGGTGTAGCCATAGGCCACACCCTTTGTCGTTTCTATACGTCTGTCGGGGAGCGGAGAATCGAACTCCGACCGCTCGGTCCCAAACCGAGTACACTACCACTATGCTACACCCCGATGAGCGAGAGACGTCATGTGTGAAGTGTATTAATCCTGAAATATAAGAAATAAAAGTGAACTTTAATTTCTTATATTTCAGGATTAATATGCAAGCCCTGCTTGCCACACATAATGTCCGACCGAAGAGGGAATGTATCGAAGATACACCCACGACTTCTACTTCGTTACCAAAGCCCGAAAAATATACCATCATTTAGTAAAAAATGCGAGCAAAGATTACTGCCATTTAGCCACAATCAAGTCGATCTCTTGTGCCATCGCAATATCATAACTAGTCACTTTATCACCAGCGCTGTGAGTACAAAGTGAAAAAGCCAACTGATCATAAGTATTAGTCAGTCTAGGGTGATGATTCATACTTGCTGCCACTTTGAAAGTCTCGTTCATGACAGCCACGGCTGTTGCAAAATCGGCTAACTTAAAAGACGACTTTAGATGATTTTCTTCAAGTTGCCATTCTTGATGAGCCGTCAAAAAGTCCTGCGTCTCTTCTGCTGTAGATACTTTATATCCGTTGTCTTTTCCCATGTCTCAATCATATCACAAAGTTGCGACAATATGTTTCACGTGGCACGTATTAAGCATGTTTCATATGGAACTAGCTGATAATAATGTTTGGAATATACTTTACTGTAGCATATTTCTCACGTGGCACAATTCTGACCGCTATTACATCGATTTGCCAATCATCCTTGCAATTATGTTCCAAAAGCCAGCTTTCAAGGGTACGATTTAGTTTTAATATCTTGCTGGAGTGAACATTTTCTTCTGGTCGCCAAGTTCCATATGAAACGGCTTTCTCTAGATCAGTCTTAGTTTCATATGAAACTGTTTTTACCTCAACAAAGTGAATAATGACCTTATTTATAATAGTTTCACGTGACACTACATCAATTTCACCCCATTTTTTAAGGTAATTTTTGTCCAGGATGGTGTGGCCTAGCTTTTTCAGGTAATTGGCCGCGATTTCCTCACCATATCCACCAACTCTATTCTTAGCTCCTTTTTTATTAGCCTGTTTCATATGGCACGCTTCTGCGTGTTTCATGTGAAATTATAACAGTTAAGTTAGCCTTGCTGATTAAACCTTATAAACATGTCTATTATAAAGGACATCAAGACTGAATGTCGCAAAATTTGTCCTTTATCCACCTATCCACTCGGTTATCCCCAATTATAACAAGGCCCGCACATTTCCGTGCGGGCCTTGTTATACTACAAAATTAGTGGAGTAGTGCCACGTAAAACGTTGGGGGGAGTGGGTCAGCGAGCCAGTATTTCTCGGCTACGAGACGACTGGGACCTTCTCTGCGAAGTGCCATTACGTATTTATTTCCATTTTCGTGCTCAAGTACCTTGCCACAAAAAAGAAGTGCCACGCATTCCCCGTTGTCTGGTGGATCTGTGAGGATGGCTGGAGCTTTTTCGGGTCTGACCAGCAAGCTGTTCATTTTTCGGTGACCGGCATGCCGTTTCGAAGCTGCTTTTCTAAGCATCTGCTCTACAGTTATTTGGGCGAACCTTTGAGGTTCGTCCTGATAAAGAACGATTTCCGTGGTGTTCATGTTAAAAACTCCTGAAAATGTATGATTTTGAGCGCTGAGACTCTCTGTTTCTGTATACGTTTGAAGTGATATTTTCTTACAAGGATGAGTAATTTGCCCGTTTCATGTGAAAGGGGAGTAGAAGCAAAGAGTCTGTCTGTCGCAGGTTAGGAAGTGTCCTCACTAGCTACGATAGTTGCGAGCACTAAGTACCGATAACCTTACTGTTCAGTACACCTTTTGGACAGATTATTTCGTAAACTCACAATGTGACTCAAAAGCGCTTTCGATTATCTCCGTACAGTTCACAGGCAATGTCCTCTGGCCGCAAGAACAAAAAAACACGCTTTCGCGTGGTTTTTTGTACTCGTGCGGCCAGGGGTAATCGAAACCCCGACTGATCCTTGGCAAGGACCCGTTATACCACTTAACCATGGCCGCATTTATTGAACTGTCAGCTCTTTCTGCATCAGCTCAATCCAACGGATAAGCTTGTGCTTCAAAACTGTGCTGCCGATTATAGTATTTCCTACGCCATGATGCAATGTCTTATGTTTGGGTTTGCCTTTTATGATTTGATTCTTGTAAAACTGAGCGTAGGGCAGGGTAGTGGACTTATGCCACTTTTTCATACAAGCCTCCTCGTTATGGTCAGTATAGAGAAACAGCCAAAATTTGATTTTATTCTTAGGCACCCCCAGATACTCCACTGCAAAGGAAATAAACGTCCTCTGGGCCGGTAGGCGGGCTGTAGTGAGACGTATAATGCGCTGGTCTGCCATATCGCCAAGCGAAGCATAAGTTATCAGTCCAGCAATAAACCGTGGGTTCGTTTTGTAGTGCTTGAACTCCACTTCAGCCGATCGTTTGATTTCTTGATACCGATGCGCCCGTTCTTTAGTCCGGGTTTTACTCATGAGCTTCAATCGCTTAGCGTTTTCTTGTCCAGCCCGGCGTTTGTTCTGTTTGGTAATTTCTGCCGAAATAGCATTATTTTTCAACCACTTTGATACGGTGGACTTCGATACTTCGCATATCTTTGCTATCTCTTCCAGGGTAAAGCCGCGCGTGCGAAACTGCAACGCTTGCTTAAATTTCTCTTCATTTCGAACCATATTATTTGTATATCATATACTACTTGTACATGTTTCTTTTTTGTTTTCAACAGCTACTTGGCGTGGACAAACAATAGTGGTACTTTTTAGTTAGTAGTTCTTTGGAGGAAACTATGACTAATGAAGCAGACCTTATGGTTGCTGAACTTCGGGAGTTCGCCGGCTTCAGACCCAGTGAACAACGTTATATAAAGCGGTCTCTCGATATTGGGCTCAAACGAAAAGAGCCCTTAGCAACCTGGGCTCGAGGTAGGAGAGACGAGGAATACTCGATCAAAGCGCAAGTTCGAGTTTATGAAGGTCTCAAGTCAATTCGGACGCTCATGCTTGAACCTTTTGATACTGGTCAGCTAGTTCCTAAATTTTCGGACAAGCTGAAATACCTAACGGCGTTTGATTTGGGTCAGGGAGGTCTATATTCTTTTAGTGCCTACAGATTTCTTTACGAACGACTCCTGGGATCTAAAATCAGACCTTGGCTGCCGAGCTCTTTTTGTGGAGCCGCCGCACTGCCGCACCTATTACCTGAACGTCGGAAGAATCTACTTCAGTCGATAAGTGAGGCCGCTGCGACAGCACCCGGCTGGTCACCAAGACAACCTTTCTTCTTCCCAGAGTGGGTTGAAAAAGAAAAATGAACAAAGCCCCTCCAATCGGAGGGGCTTTTTTGTAAGATATTGTTATGAGTCGCCTTCGATTTCCTCTGCAATAATTCCAATCCATCCTTGAGGACCAACTATCGCCAGGTGAGGCTGACCAACTGGTACATCAAAACGTTCTCCAGCTTTTACCTCACGCTTCTCGCCTCCAAAATCAAAAGTAATCGAGCCGTCAGTAACAAAGAGTGAAGCCTTGCCTTTATGGGTATGTTCGGGGTAACTAGTGCCAGCAGGATCCTGCCATTCATACACACTCGCAAAGTTTTCCTCTTCAAACTTCTTAAGCCACCGTTCTGAGAGTTCCATATAAAAAGTATACTGCTAGCCGCACATCTCCCACAAGGCGTCGAAGAAGTTTTGATAGCCGGCGGCGGTTTCTTGGCTGTATAGGTAGTAGGCGAGGACGGGGTTGGCGAACGAGTTTATCGATACACTATTCGGGCGGATGAGGGTGTTGGTGTTGTTTTTGGTGTATCCTTTAATACTTCGGATGGAAAAGTCAGGGCGATGAGCGACTTCCTTGGGCAAGATGTCTTTGTTTGGTTCGGTACTAAGATATTGAATGTTAATTTGTTTCTTTTTTCGCATTTCATCGTACAACCCCAGCTCATGACCCATGAGTTCCATAAAAATGTCACCGCTTCCACCGAGGATGCGCCACGTTTCTCCTTCGCTCGCTCGTTCAAGTTCGACAAATTCATTTGCAACAAACGCTTCCTGGCCCTGAAACACACAGAAGTCTTGTGTGTGTTCCTTGCCAGTGAGTGCAAGTAATTCTTGCTCAACGTCTTTGGCGACTTCATGTGTGCGCTTCACGAGGGCAGTGAGTCCCGATGGGGGATTGGCAGCAAATTTCTTGCGACCGCGCACGGTCGCAACGCGCACTAAACCACTAGCTTCAAGGCTCGCGAGTGCGTCGTAGACAAACTGGCCATGCAAACCTGTCTTTGTGATCACCTTGCCACTCCCAACCATGTCGCCAAGCTCCAAGAGCGCCACATACACAAACGCTTCTTTACTAGTGAGGCCAGTCTGTTCCAATTTTTTATAAAGTGAGTTATTTATTTTCATCAAACTTTTTTGATATTTGTATAATTTATTATTACAAATCAATACTAAACTGTCAACTTTTTATCATCATAATTAATTGATATATAGTAACTTCTATGGTATAGTCTTATTAGTTTGAACATTACGGGAGTACATTGAAATGGAACAGCTTATTCTTACCCTAGGAGTGGCCGGCATGGACGTCCTGCACAGTTTTCTATTTGGAATATCGTGCGCAGCCATGATGTGGGGTGTCAGCTGCACATATACGCGTCTCGGTTTTGAAGTTGCATTAATTTCTACGTTGGTTGGAGTTGTACTATGCGTATCAATTTTGGCAGTATTGGAAATAGAAGCAAACAACGCAAGTACCAACCTGAGTAACCGGGTAACACCGGCTGTTAACCACGAGACTGTAGAGAAGTTGACTGCAGTTGGTACGTGCCGTTACACGCGCGACACAACACTGTGGATTATAGACGGAGTGATTGTGCGCAAGCTCGTTGTTGACGGTACGTATACTTGCGTCCCTGATAATAAGGAGCTAGCGATATGATGTTTGATCGAAGGGAATTAGTGCTGCTGGTATCGGCGTTGCTAACCATCATTTTGTGTCTCAGTCCGCGATTCCGTCGCTCAATGATAGAAAAAGTTCCGCTACTGCGGCTGACGACCGCGGCGATACTCATCTACACCGCAGCGGGCGTTGTCGTTCAACTCTTGTTTCCACAGGAGATTACGTTATGGTAAGCAAGCCCACACTAACCATTTCCGCTCGGGACATTATCCAGAAGACCTGGATTCCTGAAGGGTCGGTTGAGTACAACATTTTTAAGCTCAAGACACTTGAAAATGATGACTTGGTGCGAATCATCAAGAAGCATTTGTCCATCGGTCCAAACGACTACGTGCTTGATGTCGGGGGACGTGACGGTAATGTGGCGTTTCGGGTACAAAATGCCGACCACGTTGATATCGTCGACCCCGACCCGTTTATCGAGCCGCTTCAAAAGCCCGACAACTTCTGGCGCGATAAGGTGCAGCATGTGCAGTTTCCTTCCGACCGGAAGTACAAGCTTATTATCTGCTGTCACGTCATGGGGTACTTGGGTTTGCAGCGGACACAGAAGGAGGTAGCCGAGAAACTGGTTGATTTACTCGAGAAAGATGGCGTCTTGTTGCTCTTTTACAACACCAACCATGGCTACATGGCGGAGTTGCTGGAATATTCAAGACACATTCAATTCGGCCACTACGACTACTTCGATGTTGATATCCTGGAGGAATACAAAACCCCAGACTACGCCATCAAACAGCTCGACCGCTCGTACACGCTCGACTACGGAGACTTTATGGCGCTGGCGCGTATGTGCTGGTTCCTCTTTGGGGCGATGGAGATTGATGTCGACAAGGTAGCGGAGAAGTTCCTACCAAAGTTGACTTACGATCTCCTCGAACCAACCTTCGAAATCGACGAGCGAATGACACTGATTATCAAGCGTCAAAGCGAAATCTTGTTCCCGACGTTAACAAGGTAAAGCTCAAGGGCCGGTTTGTGTAAGCAAACCGGCCCTTTCTTTGTGGTCACGAATCACTAAGTATATTTGTTCGTCTTCGACTCCAAATCTACTAAGTGTTCTCGACCCCGGCTCGACTGTTTTTCTCCCTAGGAAGGGGAGAAAAGCATGGCTGCGCCTTGCACAGAGACATAAAAGCAACGCAGGTTGCTTTCTAAAAGAAATGACTGCCTTAAAGCCAGTCATTTCTTTTACCTCTGTGCACCCACCAGGACTCGAACCTAGGACGACTGTTCCGAAGACAGTAATGATATCCACTTCACCATGGGTGCATTGTGTGTGCCGAAGTGTACTACTGATTCTTATAAGATTCAACTAAAACTGATTGGGCCAAAGGCGGGCTTGGTGGCGCACGGCCAGTACTTGAATCTCATTGTTTGAAATACGATATACTACAACATACTGTGAACGAGGTACGATAAGTTCTCTTGTTCCATCAACACGGCCGGTGCGACCACTTAACGGGGCAGTCTGTAGTTGCTTAGTAGTGAAGTGAGCAATGTCTTTAACGACACTTGGGCCGGCGGGTGACTGTTGCTCTAGTAGATAGTGAAGAATGCCTTCGAAGTCTTTCTGGGCTTGTGTTTGCCAACGAATTATCATAAAGCTGGCTACTAAGTAACTTTGGGCGAAGGTAATGGACTTTCAGTACCAAGGGAATTAGCCCAGGCCATCATATCTTCGTGAGAAATAAGTTCGCCACGGTCGGCGGAAGCGATCGCCACTCTCACCATTTCGTCTTGCCGTTCAAGCATATGGAGATAATCAGCAACAACCTCCTGCACCAAAAATGCCTTGGAACGCTTTGTACGTTTAGCCTCCTGCTCCAACTTTTCTTTTGTTTGTCTGTCGACGCGAAAGGTAAGTGTGGTTGTATTTGTGTCTGATTGTGACATATGTATACAATGTAACACAATGTGCACAAATTTGGCAAGGAAGAAAAAGGGGTGAGTTTCTGCTAGAATATAGTGGTGAAAATTAGTAATGCTGACATACCGCTCGTTGTACGGCAGACGGCTGAGACGCTGGAAAACGCTGGGTTTGAGGCGTATTTGGTGGGGGGTTGTGTTCGTGATTTGTTGCGGGGCAAGACTCCAAAGGACTGGGACCTGACTACCGACGCGCATCCTGAGCAAATACAGGAACTCTTTGTGGAACACTATGCTAACAACGACTTTGGAACAATTGGAGTCAAAACTGAGTCTGAAGACCCTACCCTAGCGGTCATAGAAATCACTCCCTACCGTAGTGAAAGCGGTTACACGGACCTGCGCCGGCCGGATACCGTTACTTTTGGTGTTTCACTCGACGAGGACCTCAGTCGCCGAGATTTCACCATTAATGCTCTGGCCTATCGTCCAAAGACAGATACGTTGGTGGACCATTTTGGGGGCATGGAGGATTTGGCGGCAAAACGTCTCAAAACAGTAGGGGATGCTCATGAGCGATTCAACGAAGACGCCCTGCGCATGATGCGGGCGGTTCGTCTCGCAGCTGAGCTGGGTTTTGTGATTGAGTCGGCGACTATGACCGCCATCAGTGAAAATAGCTTGCTTTTAAAGCGTATTTCGATCGAACGAGTAGCTGCGGAGTTCATTCGTATCATCAATTCGGGCGAACCAATGCAAGGAGTTATGCTTCTAGAAAAGTTTGGTTTGTTAGAACACTTCATTCCAGAACTACAGGCTGGTATCGGCTGCGATCAAAGCGGGATCCACGCCTTTGATGTGTATGAACACAACCTACGCACTCTTCAGGCCGCAGCAGACAAAGACTTTCCCGAACACGTGCGGATTGCTGCGCTGTTTCATGACATTGGCAAACCCGCCACTAGACGAACTGGTGGTAAAAGTAAGCATTATACTTTCTTCGGACATGAAGTAGTGGGTGCCAGAATGACCAAGAGCATCCTTGAGCGCCTTAAATTACCGCGTGAAACTATTGATACTGTTGTAAATCTGGTCAGGTGGCACATGTTTTTCTCTGACCCTGAGCTTATTACACTGGCGGCTGTACGTAGGACTATAGTACGAATCGGGGAAGACCACATCGACGACCTCTTGAATCTTAGAGTCTGCGACCGCATTGGTACTGGCCGACCCAAAGAACAACCGTTTCGCTTCCGCAAATACAAGGCGATGGTGGATGAAGCACTACGTGACCCGATTTCGGTAAAAATGCTTAAAATCAACGGGGACCAGATCATGGCCAAGACCGACGAAAAGCCTGGAAGGCGGCTAGGCTATGTTTTAAACGCACTTCTAGAAGAAGCTTTAGAGGATAGTACTAAAAATACTGAGGAATATATGGGAAAAAGGGCCTTGGAACTACTCACTTTAGACGAAGCTGCACTCATAGAGCTATCAGAAGCGGGTAAGCGTAAGCAAGCTGAAGAGGAGGCTACAGCTCTAAGAGACATCGCAAGAGAGCATAAAGTGGGGTAGTGTCCTTTAATACAAAAGGAGATCCAGTAAGACTGAATCTCCGAAAGGTGTCAGGCGATCAGGGTCGTGCCCTAATCAGCTGTACCTCAACACCATGGAATGCCTTGACTATCCTTCTTTCGTCAGATTTTATTGCCAAATACATTTACCCGCGCCATTGAGGACTTGACTCTCCTAACGGAGACCTGACCCTTGTTCCAGATGTCGACTCACGATCAGATTTGACTGCTCGAGTCCTTGTCGCTCAAAACCGGAGGTGCTACCCCAAGCCGGATATGGATTTTCAACCATCCCTGACGACTGTATGCGTGGAATTGTGTGTTCTGGAGACCACACTCATCGGTGCCGCAAGGCTTAATCGACAGCCACATGATAGCATATAGTGAAATAATGTCAAGGGGTCACTATTTAAGCCCCATCTTAGTCAAACAAATAAAATTGGCTGACTGGATGAAATTCAAGGTATGCGAAGAAAATGCTCTGAGTGCTATGCCTATAGAGCGAAGAGCATTTTGCTGAAGCATAACGAAGAAGTTCGCCAGTCAGTCGGTTTTATATAAAAAAGGCCTGAGGAGTCGTGCGACAAGTGTGCTTGTCATCCGACTTCTCAGGCCTTTGATTAAAGAGCTGTTTTTTGGAGGATTATAGTAATCCAAGTGCGCGCCTATTTGGCTATGGCTAACGCTATCCGAAGCTCTACGTTGTTTGAAATCTTATAGTGATGAATCTTTGTAAGTTTCATCTGACTTCTGGGGGTGGGTGTTATGTTTATGAACGTTAGATATTGGAGGTAATATCTTTGTTGGATTTTGGAAGATCTCTTTAAGGGGTACCCCCTGGGACTTGGTGAGAAATGTTTCTTCTCAAGTCTCAGGAGATTCCTGCTCGCCCTTTCTGGGCCTGCATAGATAATATGTCCTTTACAATATTTCGTAAAGGACAACGCAGGGGATAAGTGGGGATAACTTGTCCTTTAAAAAATTGACACTCTGGTTTTGACAAATTTAAGAATCGTGTGATTCTGTTTTTGTCTATTTAACCTTGCTAATCAAGGCCAATATCTATAGACACTGGGCAGTGATCGCTTCCGTAGACGTCTGCATGGATGCGTGCACTTTTGACAAGTGGTGCCAAATCTTTTGATATCATCACGTAGTCAATCCGCCAACCAACATTGCGCTCGCGCGCATTACCAAAATGTGACCACCACGTGTAGCCTCCATTTTCCTGATTGAAGATACGAAAGCTATCGATAAAGTTTTTCTTTATCATGGCATCAAAGCCACTGCGCTCTTCGTCGGTGAATCCTTTCTTGCCACGATTCTCTTTGGGTCGGGCGAGGTCCAGTTCGGTGTGCGCGACATTGAAGTCACCACAGAAGATAACCGGCTTCTCTTGTTGAAGTCTATCCATGTATTCGAGAAAGGCAGGATCCCAGGCCTGACGCATCGGAATGCGAGAAAGGTCGTCTTTGGCGTTTGGGGTATAGACGGTCGCTACATAAAATCCCTCAAACTCCGCAACAAGGACTCGACCCTCTTTGGTAGTGTCGCCATGGCTGTCGGCCAGTTGGTACTTGGCGCAAATGTCTTCCGGTAAGCCATTTATAACTTCAAGTGGAGGTATTTTGGTGAAAATTGCCGTCCCAGAATAGCCTTTTTTCTCAGCGGAACACCAATATTCCTCATAATTAGGTAAATCAACGTCAATTTGGTCTTGACTGGCCTTAGTTTCTTGAATACAGAGGATATCCGGTTGGTGTTTTTCAATAAATGGCACCAAATCGCCCTTTCGAGCCACCGCACGAATCCCGTTCATATTCCAAGAATAGATTTTCATCCCGCTGCACAGATTGATGCTGCTGGCACGCGGTGCCAGCGTGTCCATGTATTAAAACCCTTTTTCACAACGCTATAATATCACTTATATTTGACTTCAGCACTAACACAGGATCAATACTTGCTGAGGGATTCATGGCTCAAGTCTACCGCATTACTAAAAAAGTTCGAATTTTATAAATTTGGTATAATTGTCAAATGAAAATCTCTATTGAAGAGCTGGAGGACAAGGTGCTGGCGACGTTTGCAGAAAATGGGTTCTCGCTCGAAGATTCAAAGAGGATTTGGAAATATCTACTTTGGGCTGAGATGTCTGGAAATTCAACCCAGGGAATCATTAAAATGACTGGTACGGAGCCTCTTCAGAAGATAAAACCAAAGCATGAAATAAAGATAGAGCGGGACAAGAAAATTTCGCAACTTATTGATGGGGGAGCGAATCCGGCGCCACTTGTAAGTAGCCACGCAGCTGATGTGGCTATTCAAAAAGCAAAAGAGCATGGCTTTGGAATCGCAGGAGTTCGAAATACTTTCTCAAGCAACGGCGCTCAGGCGTACTACGCTGAGAAAATTGCCGCTGCGGACTTAATCGGAATTGTTTGCAGTCGTTCGCCGGCTTCAACGACTGGATTTGGAAGCATTGACTCACTCTTTGGCACCAACCCAATCGGGTTTGGTTTTCCAACTAGCGAAGGACCCTTTGTGTTTGATATGGCAACTTCTGCTATGACATTCTATGGTCTGGTGCTTGCTAAGTCACACGGAGAATCAATTCCAGAAAACATAGCAATAGATAGCGAAGGAAATCCAACAACAAACCCTAGAGCAGCGATGGATGGGGCTTTGCTATCTTTTGATAGAAGTTACAAGGGCGCGGGGCTTGGAATGATAGTTGAACTACTAGCAGGACCACTTGTTAATTCAGCGTGGGTTGATAACAAAACGTTTACCGAAGAATGGGGTTCGCTGTTCATCGCGATTGACCCAGACTTACTTGTTGATGTTGAAACTTTCAAAGCAAACGCTACTGACCTAATACAAAAAGTGAAAGCATCGAGGAAAGCACCTGGAATAAGTGAGATAAGAATACCTGGGGAGCAAGGGAGAATGATGCGCGCCGAGGCCATGAAAACCCACCTTGTTGATGTTGATGAAACAATACTGAAAGAGTTGGGATATTTATAATACCCATGCAAACACAACGTTTTAAATATAGGAAAGCAGCTGAGCAGGATTAGGTATAAAAATAAGCCACCGGTGCAACAGGTGGCTTATTGATTTATTGTGTACTCTCTGTCTCTTCAGCTAGGAAGGACTCAATCGAATCAAAGGACGTGATCTGGCCGGTAGATACGCCATAGAGAACTGGGTAGATCCGTTCGGCACTCTGACAAAGTCGAAACATGTTTCTAAGCAGGATGCTACTATGATCCATCTTGCGCATGGTTTCGACATCATCAACTGCAGTATCGATTGTGGAAGTCAGACAAATACCGATATTAGCTTCACTATATTGAAAGGGAATAATCGCCCCCCAAAGAATTTCATACGAAAGAGTATTACACAGTAGTAACGCATCATCATATTCAATAGCAGCAAAATTCATGCGGCTGCTGTCTGGGTTACAAAACCACAGACATATTTTTACAGCCTGATTGTTGGGTTCCGGCTCGAAGGCCTGCATGATGATTTCAACACCAAACCCTGCTTCGATTGCCTGAAATGTGAGATGGTCTTCTGCAACTTGGGGTGAAGTACAGAAATTTCTTTCGATGGCTTTGGCAATAAGCTGATGGAACTCGAGCACAGACATATTCTCGCCTCCTCAAAGAACAAACTAATTTATGTTCATAGTGCTCTAGGACATTGTGTTTGTAAAGTCTGGCTGGTTAGGCTTGTTTGCTATACTGCATATATATGTACACTCCACGATTTGAATATAGTCGGAAGTTAATTAATGAGCGGATTTCGGAACTAACATCTTTGTCAGCGCCGTTTGGGTGTACGGTGCGCTATGCGGTGAAGGCGAATCCGCATGCGGAGATTTTGAAGATAATGGATAGCGGGGGAGTGCACTTTGATGCGAGTTCGAGTTATGAGGCGGAAGGACTTTTGCGGGCCGGCGTAGCCGGGCCGCACGTGTCGCTGTCTTCGCAGCAGAGTCCGCATAATCTGTCGGAACTTTTGGAAGCTGGGGTATTGTTTGTGGCGACTTCGTTTAAGCAACTTGAAATGTTTTTAAAAACGGCGAACAGACCCGACAAGATAGGAGTACGTATTAACCCAGCGATGGGCAGCGGGCACAACAATCGCACCAACACCGGGGGAGTGAACTCGAGCTTTGGGATTTGGCATGAGTATGGAGAGCAGATCCGAGAAATGACTGCGGCGGCTCTTGTCACTATCGACCGACTACACATTCATATTGGTTCTGGTGCCGACCCTTATGTGTGGGGGCAGGTGATGGATCAAGCGATTGATATTGCGCGCGAGTACCCGGACGTCGCTTCGCTCAACGTTGGCGGGGGATACAAAGTGCGCCGCATCGGCGCCGAAGTAGAAGCCAACATGACTGACATCTTCGCCACCTTCACCGAAAAGCTCGAAGCGTTTGCTGGGGAGACTGGTCGGAAACTTCATCTGGAAATTGAACCCGGGACATACTTCATCGCACACGCCGGCACGCTCGTGGCGACAGTGGATGATATTGTCGATACGGGAAAGTACGGACACACCTTTCTTCGTCTCAATACCGGCATGAATGACTTCTTGCGCACGACTCTTTATGGCGCACAACACAAGATTGAAGTCATAAATAACGAAACTGAACTAAACCCATATATAGTGGTCGGTCACAACTGCGAGTCAGGCGACATCTTCACTACCGAAAAAGGCGACCCCGAAAGCGTTGAGCCAAGAATGCTGAAGAGAGCGAACATTGGCGACACCGTACATATATATGATGTCGGTGCCTACTGCGCGAGTATGCGCGCCAAAGGATACAACTCATTTCCTGATGCAACTGAGCTAATGGTGGAGTAGTAAATGTTATAATCTAAAGTATGGAAGGAGGTTGTCACTGTGGAGCAGTTAGATTTAAAACTTCTACCAGTCCTTACTGGATTGGAGCTTGTTATTGTACTGATTGTCAAAAAATCAGTGGTGCGACGCATATTGTGTACGCTGGATTTAAAGAAGGACAAGTGGATTTGTTAAACGGAACACTGAGAACCTATAAGTCTTCAGAAAAAGTGCAGCGGTCGTTCTGCTCAATTTGTAATTCACCGTTTTCCTTCACTTACAACGAACATCCAAATGCGCATTTCATTCCAACTGGTGTCTTTGACGACCCAAGCACTTTGGCTCCCCAGAAACATATATTTGTTTCAAGTAAATTACCGTGGGTACACATAAATGACTCGTATCCTCAAGAACTCTAAGATAAGGATCGAATAAATGATGTGGAAAAGCATCGGATTTATACAATGAGTTTTGGGAGCGTGTATCCGCTCTATATTAAGAAAGCAGAGAGAAAAGGGGGAACGAAAGAAGAGGTAGATGAAATCATCGCCTGGCTCACCGGCTACAAGGGAAGAGCGCTCGCTAGTGTACTCAGGAAGGAAATAGATTTTGAAACATTTTTTGCTGAAGCACCGAAGCTCAATCCCAAGCGAAAGCTGATTACCGGTGTGGTGTGCGGGGTACGTGTTGAAGAGATCAAGGAACCACTCATGCGTGAGATACGCTACTTGGATAAACTTGTTGATGAACTAGCTAAGGGTAAAGCGATGGAAAAGATTTTACGTACAGAATAATAGGAAGGCCTAGCAGACCAAAGTTCCGCTAGGCTTTTTTGTTTATACATATATATGTATCCCGTTAGAGATTACGAAAGTTTGTAGCGGAGTGAAACTTTATATAGTAAGGTAGCTTTAATGACTTATCAGAACTCTATAACACGTCGGAAGGCAACTTCCGATTTCTAACGGGATGAATACTAACAATGTGTGGGACGTAATCGTAATTGGTGGGGGGCCGGCAGGGATGATGGCGGCGGCCACTGCGGCCGGTCGTGGCAAGCGGGTGTTATTGCTGGAGAAAAATCCCCACTTAGGGAAGAAGCTTCTAATTACCGGCGGTGGCCGCTGCAATGTCACCAATAACAAGCCAGTCGTACGCGACATGCTGTCGGAGTACAAAGGGGCGGGTAAGTTTCTTTTTTCTACTTTTACGCAGCATGGAGTTTTAGAATCAACTAAATGGTTCAAGGAGAGAGGGGTGCAGCTGAAAGAAGAAAATGAAGGACGCTTGTTTCCCGTCACCGACTCAGCCAAAACCATCTTCGACGCACTATCAAATGAACTCAAAAATACGACAGTCACGATCAAAAGCCGAGCTATTGTTAGAGCTCTTAACTTCAACAAGAAGAGCGAGGTGTTTTCTATCACGTTAGAGAGTGGCGAGATATTGCAGTCACGTTCTTGCGTCATTGCAACAGGTGGAACTTCCAGGCCTGAGACCGGCTCTACCGGCGATGCTTATATATGGATGAAAAAACTTGGGCATACTGTAGTACCAAACAACTTTGCGCTCGTACCACTCGTCCTCAAAAATACCTGGACCAATAAGCTCAGTGGCCTCACTCTCGCCGGCATCAAACTCACACTGTTTGCAGATAACAAAAAACAAAGTGTCCATACCGGAAAGCTACTTTTTACTCACGTTGGTATCACCGGGCCAACGGTACTTAACCTTAGTAAGACAGTGGGAGAGTTACTGGCACACAGTGAAGTGTCTTTAGTTGTTGATTTATTTCCAGATAAAGACGCGGGGGAGTTCAAAGTATACCTACGCACACTTCTTACCAATAATTCGAATAAGAAACTGAAAAACGTGTTGGCGGAAATTGCACCTACAGGGCTGGTCACGGTTCTTTTAAAAGAAATTGGTATCGCTGCTGACACACCGTGTCACAGTGTCACCAGCGCTGACCGCACCACACTGACGCTGTTCCTCAAGGCGATTCCGCTACAAATAAAAGGACTTTTGGGAGAAGATAAGGCAGTAGTATCCTCCGGTGGTGTTGCCCTGACTGATATTAACTTCAAAACTATGGAGTCAAAAGTTGTTCCACGCTTATATCTCGTCGGAGATATACTCAACGTCGATCGGCCATCAGGTGGCTATAGTTTGCAGCTCTGTTGGAGTACCGGATTTGTGGCAGGTAATAGCGTATAAGAAATGAGGGCAATCAACAGTCCGGCTCTTTTTTCAAAATGGTAATATGAAACATATGACAATCACAAAGTTTGGACACTGTTGCATACTTATTGAGGTAAAAGAAAAACGAATTCTCGTTGATCCGGGGCGTTTTAGCACGGGACAAAACCAACTCACAGACATTGATATTGTTCTCATTACCCACGAGCACGCGGACCACTGTCACACTGAGTCGGTGCTACAAATAGTAGCAAACAATCCTGATGTAATTATAGTTACCAATACCAGTGTCGCGACTTTATTGCAAAGCCTTGAAATCGAGGCCCACGTTATTGAAGGAAGAGACAGAGCCAATGTTGCCGATGTTTCTCTCGAAGCTTTTGACGGTGAGCATGTAGAAATTTTTGAGGAATTTGGTTTAGTGCAAAATACCGGCTACCTTGTTGAAGACCACTTCTTCTTTCCCGGTGACGCCTATACCGTTCCAAACAAGCAAGTTAAGGTACTGGCGCTTCCGGTTAGTGGGCCTTGGTGCAAAATAGCTGACGCTATACGGTACGCGCTTGTGGTCAAACCCGCGGTCGCCTTTCCGGTACATGACGCTACTTTAAACGAAGCGGGTCAGGCCGTGACCTATCCGCACTTTGAAAGAGAGTTAAGTAAGGCAAGTATTGAGTTCTTGGTGTTGGAGAGTGGGGTAGCGAGAGAGTTTTAAACTTGCGTCTTACTAGTACCGTAAATAGCCGTACGTACTTGGTTGATTATTTCCTTTATCGGGACCTGTGCCTTTACAATGTAATCTTCTGGTTTTTGCATAATTGCGTGAGCGACATTCTGGGCATCGCTGTGATTGGTAAGAAACATGATCCGAGCTGTTTTGCCCCACTCATCTTGTCGAATTCTTTCAGCCGCTTGGTGCCCATTTAAGATGGGCATATCGATATCGAGCAAGATGAGGTCGGGATGACGCTCTAGCGCAAACTCCACACCCTGCTTTCCATTCTCTGCCATCATGATGTTGAGTCCGGCCTTTATAAACGCCACAGCGTATAACTCACGAATACTCTGGTCGTCTTCCACTAGCAGCACGGTCTTTTTTTCAGTATCCATTGCTTTTATTGTACACCCAGAAAATGCTTATAGGGCCGCTTGTGTTTATAACAGAATGTGCTTTAATGCTTACAACGAAACCAGCTCCTCTTGAGGAAATTGATCAGGCGAAGTGAAGTTTTGTAGTTAAAAAGTTTAAGCAACGCAAAAATGAAAGGTTCAATCGTACGAAAGCGAGACGAAGGTTATGGATTTATCAAGCCAGAAGATGGTAGCAAGGATGTTTTCTTCCACGCTTCATCTCTAGTTGATGTAACATTCGACGAACTTAGTGAAAACGACGTGGTGACATTTGAAGTAGAACAGGGTCCTAAGGGTCCTGCTGCTGCAAACGTTCAGCGCGCATAATCGCAAAGAAAAACGCGACGTGGGCTTAAGCCCACGTCGCGTTTTTTTGACCATGTATAATATAAGTACTATGGTCTTTTCGTACGTCATCCGCGACTACTTCACCTGGCACTACATTCGAGCCTGGAAAGAGCTGTTTAACGTCTGGCTTAACTTTCTTTGGTTTACTATTCATTTCTTTTCTGTTCCGGAACTATTTCATTCACTCTTTGCCCCTTGGAAGCGAATGACGGAAGAACGCAAACCAGGTTTTCAACTTGAAGACATCGTCTCATTTATTATCATCAATCTTCTATCTCGATTGATTGGTGCCTTCCTCAGGGCGATTATTATCGTAGCTGGTCTGTTTGTGCTTACAATTGTGATTATTGTAGGCGCTTTGACTTATGTATTTTGGTTACTGGCTCCTTTTGTGATTATCGCTAGTTTTGTTTTTGGCATTAGTATGTTGTTCTCTTATATCACTGTATGAAAACCCTCTTTGACAGCGCCCAGAGTTTTGCTCCAGCCATCGCGTTGGAGCGGTTGCTGAGTCGAAACAGCATGTACTTTTTGCGGACTTTCTTTTTTATTGGAGCTGTCTTATCTGCCAGCACCAGTGTGGTCTTGGTTTACTTTATCGATAAACCACACCTTGAAGCCGCTGCTTTTGGCCTTGCTGGTCTATTTGTCTCACTGTGGCTTGAGCAAATACTCTTGTTCTCTTATCATAATAGTTTTTTCTTCCGTGGACTCAACTCTATAGTCGGGATTGAAACCGGACCAGAGGAAGGTCCCACCTACGACGCGGCTAAGGTCATTCTTAAAAACCCTACCGATGTTACCGCGGCGTTCTTTGAATCGACTTTTGGTGCTGCAGTGCTACTTCGCTCTGCTATTCTGCCGAGTGCGGCGGCGGCATTTTTACAAACACCGCGTCCGCACATCCACGCCAGCTCCATCATCCTCCCTGAAGATCGCGTCTTTACCATAATCGACCTTGGTACTCATCTGCTCTCACATGACCAGACGTTTGCCACGTTTCTTAAGCGCGAAGGGGTATCGTTTGAAACTTTTATAGGCTCACTTAAGTGGGTAATCCTTACCTACCACCAAGAAAAAAGGCAGCTACGCACCTGGAGCAAAGATAACCTCTCTAAAACCAACGGCCTTGGTCGAGAATGGACCTATGGTGTGGCCTATCAACTTGAGCGATTTTCTAGGGATATAAAGACCAGTGCGATTTTCTCAACCCTAACCGGTAACACTCCCTACGCCAGTGAAAAAGTACAAGAAATTGAAGCTATTTTATCGCAAGCCAAAACTGCTAACGTGCTCCTGGTAGGAGAAGCTGGGGTGGGAAAGATTGACCTCATCATGGAAGTAGAGAAGCGTATTAGAAATGGAACATCACTTGATGCGATCACCCAAAAGCACATTGTTGTACTCGATACTAATCGACTACTCGCTACATTTGGAAGCAAGCAAGAACTAGAAGTCGCTCTCATCAATCTTTTTGACGAAGCTCTTCGCTCCGGCAACATCATTATAGTTATCGAAAACTTAAGTAAGGTGTTACGAGAAACCGAAGCGCTTGGTGTCTACATACCGGAACTACTTGATGAATATCTAGCCTCGCCATTGATACACGTTATTGCGACTGACACACCACAGGCATACCACTCGGTACTAGAATCACGCGGTGGGTTTGTGCGCCGGTTCAAAGAAGTGCTGATTGAAAGTGCTGACTTAAGCGCCACAGTACGGGTATTGCAGGGCATCGCACTGCAAAACGAACGTACCTATAATACTATCTTTACCTACAGTAGTCTGCAGGCGATAGCGACTGCGGCCGACCGCTATATCGTGGAGGGAGTGATGCCCGATAAAGCAGTTCAGCTATTGATTGAAATTGCTGGAAAGGCAGCCAGCAGTGGTGAAGACCTTATTGATGCAAACTTTGTCTACGACACTGTCAGTGAAAAAACCGGTGTTCCAGCCGGACCAATCAAAGACGAAGAACGCGACCTCCTCTTGCACCTTGAAGACAAGCTACACCAACAAGTGGTCGGACAAGAACGAGCGCTAGATGCCATCGCGCGAACCATGCGCCGAGCGCGGGCTGGTATCCAATCAACCGACAAACCAATTGGTTCATTTCTCTTTTTGGGACCAACCGGTGTCGGAAAAACTGAAACAGCCAAGGCGCTGGCCAATATTTTCTTCGGAGGAGAACAGAAGTTACAACGTCTTGATATGTCTGAGTTCAGTGGAGGCGGCGCGCTCTTTACACTACTTGGTGACAATAACCAAAGTGGGGTACTCCCAGATATGCTTCGAGAGCATGCCTATTGCGTGCTGCTACTAGATGAGTTTGAAAAAGCCGACCGATCGGTTCACGATCTCTTTCTGCAAATTCTGGATGAAGGAGTCTTTACTGATGGTCGAGGCACTAAGGTAAATGCGCGCAATACGATCATCATCGCAACCTCAAATGCGGGAAGCCAGCTTATCATGCGCACTGTGCAGCAGAGAAAAGAACTGTCGCATCTGACGCAAGATATTATCGACGGCATCATCCGCGATGGGTTATTCCGACCTGAGCTTATCAATCGTTTTGACAGCACAATAATTTTTGAACCGCTGACAATTACCGAACAAAGTAAGGTGGCTCAACTCATGCTGGGCGGACTGCACCACCGAGTATCCGAGAAGGGTTATGATCTAGCAGTCACCGACGACCTCATGAATATCTTAGTGCAAAAAGGCTACAGTCCAGAGTTTGGCGCGAGGCCAATGCAAAGAGTTTTGCAAGACGTAATCGAAGAAAAAATTGCTCAAAAAATTATTGTCGGCGAAGTTCAGATAGGCGACACTATCACTCTCTCCAGAACCGACTTCAGCGAAGCCGAGCTCGCGGTATAAAAGTAACTATAATGAAAAAGCGGCACCCTAGTGCCGCTTTTTATTTCCCGTGGAATTTCTTGTGAACCTCCCGCAGGTGCTTGTCGGTGACGTGGGTGTACACCTGGGTCGTACCGATATGCGCATGGCCCAGAAGTGCTTGCACAGAGCGAAGGTCGGCACCGTTACTCAAGAGGTCAATAGCGAAGCTGTGGCGCAAAACATGGGGAGTCACTTTGCGAGTAATGCCGGCTGTCGCCGCGTAATGTTTCATAAGTCGCTGTACTGCTCGCGGTTGAAGACGCGCATCGCCACCATCATTAACTTTGCGTCCATGCCGGACAAATAGCGCGTCGTCTAAGTCTTTACGATTTTTCAAATAGTCTCGCAAGCTGTCTTTGGCAATCTCAGACAAAAAAACTACTCGTACCTTATCGCCCTTGCCACGAACTGAGAACTCGTCGCGAGTGAGATCAACGTCGTCGATAGATAGACCGCATAGTTCAGAAATACGGAGGCCAGTTGAGAAGAACAGCTCCAAAATTGCCTTGTCTCGTTTTCCTTCGAGTGTCTTTTGATCTGGTGCTTTAAGTAGACGTTTGAGTTCGGTGGGAGAAATCAGATCGAGCGACCGCTCGGGAACCTTCGCTAACTCGATACGCTCTGGAGACAGTGCTTCTATGCCACGCTTGCGTAAAAACTTAAGAAAAGCCCGCAAAGCAATCAAGTAGTAGTTCTGCGTCCGGCGCTTCATCGGTTCCACCCGGCCACCCATTTTTGTCCCCGCTTGCCGATTGAGATGGAGGCGAAATTCTCGGACCTGTTCCTCAGTGAGTTCCGTTACTGTCTTTACCTTAACAAAGGCAAAAAAACGCTCCAAGTAGCGGTCGTAGTTCTCGACTGTCTTGATACTTCGACCTCTCTCAATCTCAAGATACTCCAAGAACTGCCGTTTCAAGGCCACCAAGTCTCTCATGACACTAGTATAGCAAGGCCTAGGCGGTTTCTGTGGAACCTTGACTTAAGTAAAAAATATGACATACTTCCAGCCAGAAATACCGTGGAGGTTTCATGACCCAACTAGTGATCTTTCAAGGACAACGTTTACATCGTCCCATCGGCGTCGATTGGTTTCGACAACTGGGAGAGGAGAAGCTGCTCAACCTGACAGTGGGAACTCTCATCTGGTACGTTGACGGCAAGTGGGTAGAGAGCGTGAAAGTCACCCAGCCCTCAGTGCGTCTGGATATGCTGTCTGCACCGTCTTTGCATGGCATCCAAGTATTTTGTTCCAGTCGGCACAGAGTCTGGAGTCCCAAACTCATACGAGACGGGAAGCAAAGCCGGCTATATTTGATCAGCGACCGCGAAGCGGCCTACGAATACTACACGCGCGCGGAAGAAACAGTCGTCGGAGACCAGAAACTTCGACTTGTCGGTACGGGGTAGCAGCAATGCTACCCCGTTTTTTAATATTTTGAAGAAAAGAGTGAACTGTTCCCTAACCTTGCCATCGTGTTTGTTGCATCGGTCAATCTTGTAGTACTAATAAACTAAATGCGCTGTGGCCAAAGCTACACTTTTATAAAACACCTCTGCAACAATGGCAAAATGAGTGTATGGGCTTGCTTTTTTAAAAAAACCTGCTATAGTAGTTAAACCTTCGCAGGTAATCGACCGCACCACGTGGTAACTCTCATATTGAGTGGTATCTATACTACAGGCTGCGTAACTAATATAAACCTATGCTATCAAAGCGAATTAAAGAAAACGTTTTAAAAGGAGTCCGCGTGCATGACACTGACACTGGTTCAGCGCAGGCACAAGTCGGACTTTTGACCCGCCAGATTGAAGAATTGTCTAATCACTTGCGCAAGCATAAGAAAGACTTTCACTCACGTCGTGGTCTACTTCAGATGGTGGCAGACCGCCGCAAGCACCTAAAGTATCTCGAGAAGCATGACGCCAAGGCCTATGCCGGACTCATCAAGAAACTCGGTCTAAAACGATAAGAACCTGCGCTCGCTTTGAGCGCATTTTCTTTTTTTGCGGTATAGTAAAGAACCCGTCTCACATATAACCGCATACTGTTACGGTGAGTCGGTAGCGGGAGTCTCGCTTGTCTACAAAAACAGCAAATACGCGGCTACAACACTTCGGTTCGCTCTCAGCGAACTCAAGTTCACTTCGAACTCCACCTCGTATTTCGCTCGCGTCTTTACAATTTTTGCTAGACATTCTATGTGAGAAGGGTTCTGTGAGAGTCTTTGTACATTTTATTTTAAACATTTTTAATATTAGAACTTTATGGGAGTAATTAGACACCCGGAACAACGTGTCGCTATTTTAATCGACACCCAAAACCTTTATCACAGTGCCAAGAACTTATATCACGCCAAGGTAAATTTTGGTGCGGTAGTAAAAGCAGCGCTGGGAAATAGAAAACTCATTCGAGCAGTTTCTTATGTAGTAAACACAGAGAGTGGTGAAGAAGCACCTTTTTTTGAGGCCCTTGAAAAAGTCGGCATCGAAATCAAAACCAAGGACTTGCAAATATTTTATGGCGGAGCAAAAAAGGCCGACTGGGACGTAGGTATGGCAGTTGATGCTATCAAGCTAGCGCATAAGGTTGACGCGATTGTCCTAGTCACTGGTGACGGCGACTTTATACCGCTCGTTGAGTACGTAAAAAGTCAGGGCTGCCAAGTAGAGGCGATTACTTTTGGCCGCTCTGCTTCTGGCAAGCTGCGTGAAACGGTCGATGACTTTATCGATATGGACGACAACCCCAACGCCTACCTCATTGGCTACAAACCAATGAAACGCGGCAGTCAACAAAACCAAAAGAAGAACGTTCGAAAAGTGGTCGGAACAGATACCGACAACCTCTAACAAAACCGGCGGCGCTCGCAAGCGCCGCCGGTTTTGCAATAAGGGCCGCCTCAAACTAGAGGCGGCCCTAAACTTTTCTTCAACCCCGAAGTGCAAACACCCACTCCGAGTCAGGGTCGTACTTGAAGTCATCTTCTCCGTAGCAACCATCAAGCCAAAGTTTGTTGTAGCGCGTTTCATCAAAGTCTTTCATGTTTTGATTCGACAGTCTAAACAAGGAATACTCTCCGTCACCGATATCAACAGGATCAGTCGAAATATAGAGCATTTCATTAAGTGGCTGATCCTTGTAACGAAGACGGTAATGATAGACCACAAAGAGCGGGCAGGTACCGAGACCAAACTCGTAAGCGCGCTTTCTCATAGTACGTTGTGTACAACTCTCTGTGAGACCAAGCTGATGCAACTTGACACGCACCGTGCTAACTTTGCCAACATGCATAGGCACTATTGCAAACGCGGCTTCAAATGCGCGCGCTCCATAGCGTGCGAGATATATGTCCCTACGGACTTGGCCGAGCAGGCTCTCTTCACGATGCTGTGAAGAGCACTCAAACGTCAGTATTTCTTGATTGTGCCAGGGATGCCAGAGTGGCAGAGCTCGTCTGATTATTCCTGGATGTTTCATCAAGCCATACATTACGGCTGGAGGTAGGTCTGAAGCAAGTTTTTGCACTTCAGCCATGAAATCTACCATCAAGTCATCGTGGGTCTTTAGCATTGTATTTCTCCTGTCTTTGAAGGAACTGTTTCTCACATATAACTACAGTATTCACGAAATTGCAACGTTGGCAGGGGCGGCCTTCTGCCGCCCCTTACTTTTTACTTATCTAATTTTTTTGTTATGCTTTGCCTATTACTACACGAGCTTCGTACGTAGGTAGGTTTCAAGATTTGAAATCTAAAACGTACGCGGCTCTTAAGAAACAAGAAATGCAATCAAAATCGTATTCGATGGAACTCGGAGGCAAGGCCCTCACTGCAGAATTTAACGACTTAACCGCTCACACCAATGGTTCGGTCATGCTTCGCTACGGCGAGACAGTGATTTTAGTAACTGCAGTGATGAGTGACCGAGAAAGTAGTGCTAACTACTTTCCGCTTTCGGTAGAGTTTGAAGAAAAATTTTACGCTGTTGGACAAATCTTAGGAAGTCGCTTTAGGCGGCGTGAAGGGAAGCCAAGTGACGAAGCGGTCCTTTCCGCCCGAATTGTTGACCGAACTATCCGGCCACTCTTTAATCAATCAACTCGCAACGACATTCAAGTCGTGGTTACGGTACTCGCAGTCGGCGCGGACGATCCTGATGTACTGGCCGTTATAGGCGCATCGTTGGCACTAGCAATTTCTGACATCCCCTGGAATGGACCGGTTGGAGCAGTTCGGATTGCCCGCTCTGCCGACACCGGCGGACTCGTCGTGAACCCGACATACACGCAACGTAGTGAAGGAAAACTTGATGTGGAATTGTACGCGTGCGGAAAAGAGGAAACAATCAATATGATTGAAACCGGTGCGTATGAAGTGAGCGAATCTGAGATTATAAAAATGCTCACAGCTGCCACCAAAGAACACTTGAATATTGAAGCCTGGCAAAAAAAGATTGTGTCAGAAATTGGAAAGGAGAAACGTGAAGTTAAAGAACTCGAAATTCCCGAAGCCCTCATACATATATATGAGAGTGAATACGCCGCCAAGCTACGCAGTGAGATGTTTAGCAAGCGGGCTGGCAAGGATCATATCTATGCGGTGAAAAAAGAATTCCTAGCTGCAGTCAAAGCAGCTGAACTTTCTGAATCAGTTGCTAGCCACTTCTTCGAAGACAAGATTGACGAAGAACTTCACCAGGGAGCATTGGAGCGGAATGAACGCGCTGATGGGCGAACGATGGATGAGGTACGCGAACTGTACGCCCAAGCCGGAGGTATATCGCCCGTGCTTCATGGCAGTGGTATTTTCTACCGCGGCGGTACTCACATTTTTTCTGCTCTTACGCTTGGTGGTCCAGAAGCAGCACAACTAATCGACACTATTGAAGAACAAGAAGGTAAGAAGCGCTTCATGCACCACTACAACTTTCCGCCATTCTCAGTCGGAGAGACGGGTCGCGTCGGCGGATTTAACCGTCGCATGATTGGACATGGTGCGCTGGCTGAAAAAGCAATTATCCCAGTTATTCCAGAGCAAACTGATTTTCCTTACACAATAAGGCTAGTCTCAGAAACACTTTCAAGTAACGGGTCGAGTTCAATGGGTTCGGTGTGTGCGTCGGTGCTTGCACTGATGGACGGTGGCGTACCTATCAAGCGACCCGTGGCCGGCATTGCTTCAGGTGTCATGATTGATGGCGACAAGTATGTACTTTTAACGGATATCCAAGGACCGGAAGATGAATTTGGTGATATGGACTTTAAGGTGGCGGGGACAACTGAAGGAGTCACTGCTATTCAAATGGACGTCAAAGTAGGCGGGGTGAGTTTGGAAATTCTAACTGGCGCACTAGAAAAGGCGCGATTGGCTCGACTGCACATTCTTGAAACTATGCTCGCTGCCATAAGCGAACCTCGTCAAAATATTTCACAGCGAGCGCCGGAGATTGTGGTTGTGAAAATTAAGCCAGAACAAATTGGTCTGGTGATTGGAGGGGGAGGCAAGACTGTTAACGGCATCAAAGACACAACTGGCGTACAAGAAATCACTATTGAAGAAGACGGCACTGTATTTATAACCGGCAAGAACGGTACAGCGCAGCTGGCCGCCGACCGTATCCGAAGTCTTACCAAGATTTATGTGGTTGGAGAAAAACTGGACGTCACCGTGACGAAAGTCACGACCTTTGGCGCCTTTGCCAAAATTGACGCTTACAATGAAGGTTTGATTCACATTTCGGAGATTGTGCCGTTTCGTCTTGAGACGATGGACGGTGTACTGGCTGAAGGAGATATCGTGCCGGTAGTCGTAGCCAAAGTCGAAGACGGTAAAATCGGACTATCCATCAAGCAAGCTGACCCCAATTTTGCTGAAAGAAAAGGTCTGAAACCGCTTCAGAAATAAAGTTTGTTAGGGAAAAACTCCCCCTTAGGGGAGTTTTTCGTGAGATACTATACGTAATGAGTGACGAACTCAAAAAAACACTGCCCCGTATTCGAACGTTTGCGGATGACTTTGAACATGACAGAAAAGAGAGTGGTTTACCTCTACCGCCTGGTGTTTCTGCGCCTCAAGCAGTCGAACCAACACCCATGGCAGCGTCACCACAAATTGTGATCCTAACAGACACTGCAAAAAGTGAGGGCGACGCTATGGTTAACACACCGGTCCCCGCATTCCATGAGCTGAAGAAGCGAAGTTCGTCTGACAACATAGCCGCACCAGAAAAGGCAGCTGCGATCCAAACAAGACCGATACGTCAGGTCGCGCCGATTGAGGAATCAGGAGCAAAAACGGTAGTTGTCAGACGTACAAAAACAGCTACCTCGCCAAAACCAGTATCGAGCGCCGGTGCCACAATAATTACTGACAACAAACGTAACAAACAAGGTCTCGTACCTGCTCTAATTGAAGCCGTGCGTGGCTGGTTCAAAAAAATGTCGGCTGACGCGAAGCAAAAGCCTACCCCGAAATACACAGTTGTTGATACCGAAAGAAGAAAGGGTGTTATTCAAAAAGCCACAACCAAAACTGGCACTATCTTCACGGCAGACAATGAAACTCTGAAAGAAGAAATACGTCGACGCAACTGGAAAAAACAAGCGACAGACAGCGACGAGCCAGATATAACGTGGTCTCCAAACATAGAGGTTGGCTATCCGCTCCTTGATTCAGGCCTACCTAAGCCTAACAATGTAAATGTAGAATTTAAACGACGAGTTGAGCCAACCCCAGTTGTGCCGCCGGCACCCACAGTTATTGTACCGCCACATGTATTTGTTGAACCAACAATACCAGAGCCAGTAGTAGTCCCCGAACCAGCTATAGTGACACCTCCACCAGAAGCTCCGACTGAGCCTATAGTCTCTTATGTAGAGGAACCTGAGCCAGAGCCTGAACCCGAATACGCACTCACTACACCTGAAGCGCACTATCGTATCAGAAGTATTGGAGATGTCACAAAACTAAATACTAACCTACTTTCAATTGGAGTGGTCGGTATTGTTGCCGGGATTATTATTGTGATACTAGTTGGGAGATTACTTGTGGGATTTATACTTGCAGACGATCCTTTGGGGGACGTTCTCCCGGCCACACCAATAGCCCTTGGCACCTCGGTTACTGACCTGGCACTTGACGCCCCTACTCAAGAAGCTTTACTCATTGCGCTACAACAAATACCAGACGATGTGCGTGCCCAGCATGAATTTAGAATCGTAGATAGAAAAGGCCTTCCGTTGCAAAAGTCTGTCCTGCTGCCACTACTTGGATTTACTAACTCTGGTAGCCTAAGTCAAACAATCGTTGACCTACACATTCTTTACACACAAGACACCCGAGGCATTGTCTTTACAGTTACCGATGCCACTACTGCGTTTGGTTCGCTGCTGGCTTGGGAAGTGTACATGGTAGACAGTTTGGGACCAATACTAAATATAATACCGCCAACTGAAACTATCGTTGTGTCTGATCGTACTATCGCAAATACTGACGTCCGTATCTTTACCGCTGGCGATCAAGAGATACTGGTATATGGATTTGTCGGGGCTAACAAAGTCCTGATTACCAAAGACTTCCCGTCATTTACGGCGACTCTAGGCAGTCAGTAGCCGGATGCGGTATATCCCGACACTAACTTTAGTGTAGTTTTTGCTAGCGCCCATCATTCTTGTTCCAAACAACTCAGACGAAAAGCGGACTAGGTAGTGAAAAGAGTGAAAAACACTAGCGACACGAAAGTTAGTGTGGGGTATACTCACCCTATATGATTGATACCAATACCCTAAAAGCTAAACTGGACACTGAGCTAGCGCAGGTAATAAATGACCTCAGCGCTATTGCCAACTTCAACGAACTGACCGGGGACTGGGTAGCGGTACCTGATGCGCAAGAACTGCAAGAAGCTGACATGAACTCAGAAGCTGATGCAGTGGAAGAATGGAACGAAAGACGGGCAACTCTATCGCAGCTTGAAACAACCTATCAAAATACGAAACGAGCCTTAGAAAAAATCGAATCTACTACCTTTGGTACATGTGAGATATGCCAAGCGTTGATTGAAGAAGATAGGATTTCTTTCCTCCCTACCGCGCGCACCTGCAAGGAACATCGGGACGACGAACGTACCCTTCCTCTGTAATAACCACATTATGCCCATTGCCAGTGTCACCACGGTTCAGCCTCAAGTCCTTACCGGAACAATCGTGACTATTGAAGCAGATATTTCGCGTGGTCTCCACGCTTTTTCTATTGTTGGTTTGGCAGGTAAGGCCATCGACGAATCGAAGGACCGTGTTTCAAGTGCCATCAAACACTCTGGTTTTGACTCTCCTAAAACAAAAAATCACAAAATTGTTATCTCTCTATCGCCCGCTGATCTAAAAAAAGAAGGTCCTCTTTTTGATCTACCAATTGCTATTGCCTACCTCATTGCTGCAGAAGAAATAGTGACTGATAGTAAAGAGCGTATTCTCATCGGCGAACTTGGCCTTGACGGTACACTACGAAAAGTGCGTGGTGTCCTCAACTGTATTATGGCAGCGAAAAATGCGGGGTTTTCTGAAGTAGTGGTTCCAATTGAAAATGCTGAGGAAGCGGCGCTCGTGGAAGACATCACTATTTTTCCGGCCGGTACGTTACGTGAGGTGATTGACCATATTAGTAGTAGCCAAGAAAACACTAAACTAATGCCACAACCTCCGACACATATATCCGAAGAATGGTATGAGAGTACGGTTACTTTGGAAGATATTAAAGGGCAGGAAAGTGCCAAGCGTGGACTAATAATTGCGGCCGCTGGACGGCACAACGTAATGTTTGTGGGGCCGCCTGGAACCGGCAAGACTATGCTCGCTCGCGCGCTGCGCGGATTATTGCCACCACTATCGCGCAAGGAAGCGCTGGCTGTTACGGCTATTCATTCACTAACGTCTGGCGAAACTTTAATTAGCACCAGACCGCCATTTCGAGCACCTCACCACACCGCCTCACACACTGCCTTAGTCGGTGGTGGAACCAACCCCAAACCTGGCGAGGTTACTCTCGCCCACCACGGCGTGCTTTTTATGGACGAGTTTCCTGAGTTTGATCGGCGTTCAATTGATGCGTTGCGACAACCGCTTGAAGACCGGGTAGTGAGTATTTCACGCGTACAAGGCACGGCAGAGTTTCCCGCCGACTTTGTGCTCGTCGCCGCCCTCAATCCCTATCGTGGAAGCTTTGATGAACCACCGATCTCGCTCGAGCCATGCAGGAGACCTATAAGAATAAAGTATCTGGACCAATCCTTGATCGTATTGATCTTTGGCTTGAAGTACCACACGTTGACTACGATACTCTGACGGGTCTCAAGGTGGAAACAGATGAGACTGAAAAAGCCCGGGGGCAGGTGCTAAAGGCACGCGAGCAGATGCTAGCGCGCCACGCCGGACGGGCCGCTGCCACCAACTCCAGTCTCTCAGCCCGTGATATCGAAGAGATTATCCATATTACTGATGAAGTAAAGGATCTGCTAAAAGTTTCTAGCCTCAAACTAAGCCTTTCTCCCCGAGGCTACCATCGACTAATAAAAGTAGCGCGGACAATTGCCGACCTAGATCAGAGCGAACATATCGGTATCCCACACGTCCTTGAAGCACTTCAGTACCGTGTACCATTATAAAAGAAACCCCTCCAAAAAGTTTGAAGGGGTTTTGTTTAAGTTGAGCTAAAACATTCGTGCGGTACCTTGTCGCTCCGACGACGCAGTATTCGGGCTGATAGCAGTCGCTTATTTGGGGTTCTTGATTCGAACTTAATCTCAAACACCATGGGGTAGAGAGAGTCGTCAGCATAGAGCGCTCGCTCCTTGGCGGAAAGCCCAGTTCCAACCTTGCCCCAGTGCACCAGCTCACCAGTGAGTGGATCACGCTGGGCGATCAACAGGTCTCGCACCAGTCCCTTGAACTTCTTGGATGAAGAAGGTTTCCAACCGGTGGCGATAAAGTCGCCCTCCAGATAGTCCTTCCACTTCCAGCAGCCATACGGCCGCGGCGGCTGATCACTCTTGCCGTTTAGATTAAATTCGGTCGACGCATCTGAGTCGTAGAAGACCAAGCCTTCCCATTTTTCTCTGAGGCTTTGTTCTTTCGCTTCCGACGAGGTACAGTCGAGTACTTCAACCAAATCGACAAATGGTTGCGGTCGTCTGGCACACAATTCACGAACGATATCCAGTCGATCGCGATACGGGAGGTGAACGACAGATCTGCCCTTGTGCACCAAAACGTTGAACAAGGAAAATGTAGGAACACCTAACTCGTCTTGCAACGCGATAGCTCGCGCACTACCCGAACCGGCAAAGCGCGTGATAGCTCCCGGTCGCTCGATCCCGCTCTCACTAAACGTACATTCGCCTTGCAATAGGGTATCGCTTGGAATGTCCATGGCCCGCAAGGATTCCACATGATGAGGAAGGTTTTCGGTAAGAGATCTAATGCCACGAGAATACATCCCGACGGGTTGCTCGCTGCACCGTGTGATGGCCGCCAGGGTAGCGTGGCCATTTCGCTTGCGCTCAATGATCAAGGCACCGTTAGCCTCCAACTCATCGATAGTGGTAGTGGGGGCTTCTTCAATCGGCTTGGCTATCACCAAGTTAGGGTCCAGAGGGTTTAATTGAAGCAGTGTCACGCTTCTTCCTTTCACTTTAAAAGAACAGTCCCGAACCATACTACAAAATAAAGTGACAGTCAAAAAACACCTACCGAGTGCGGTAGGTGTTTGGATTTAGCTAAAAATAAGCGGGCGGGTAGTTGGATACTTTTCAAGCAGCTCCAACGCCGGAAGATAGAGCGCACTTAGCTCTTCCGTGGAATACGCGTGTTGTGCGCTTGCCAAGTCAAACTCCCATGCCCGTTTCAGCAGCATGGATACGGCTGTTTCCTGGTCTTCGCCCCGCAAGTGTTTAGCCCCCACAAGGATGAACCCTTTGACTGTTTCACCGTCAACCATGTGTTGAATACAGACGAGCCCGTGCCATTTGGTTACCAAAGACACGTCCTCGGTCATAACGACAATTTGGTCCATTTCTGTGAACTCAGCGGCGTGGGGCTTAAACGTCCCAAGCACCACTCCTTCTGGAAGCAATCCACTCATATCACGTCTCCTCTTTCTACTCTAGGAACTCTTCTAAAAATCCATTATACACGAAAAACCGCAGGGTGTAACTCTACGGTTTTTTGTATGAATAGACTCCTACCATTAAATAATATTGTAGCAATATAAGATTCTTAAACGAAATACACCACTAGAGCACTTCCGTTTTTCTAACTCACTCCGTTCGTAAGTAAAACTGGTCGAGGTCGAGGCGGGCAAGCACCACGGGAGTATTTCCATTTTTATACTCCTTACAGTCGTTAAAAATTAGGTCAAAAAAATCCAAGTGGGACAAGAGTCCAGCGAGGATCTTTTTTCACAGTCCAACAAAGCAGATCGCCTAGAATGGGTTTCTTGCGCCGCGCACCTCAAAGTGTAGGTGATTGCCTGTCGACTTCCCAGTATTGCCCATACCACCAATAGTCTGACCTTGATCGACAAACTCACCGACTCCGACAGACAGACTAGAGAGGTGGGCGTAAAGTGTCTGGGTACCATTACTGTGTCGTACCACTATATAGTTGCCATAACCTCCGTTCCAACCAGAACCCTTAGCAATAATGATTTCACCGTCAGCGGCCGCGCGCACGGTCGATCCAGAACTACCAGCTAGGTCAACGGCGTTATAGCCGTGAATACCTTGGGTTTTGACTGAACCGGGAGCTGGGTTAATAAATCCTGCTCCAGCAGAGCCGCCACCAGTCACCCGAGTTGGGGTTGCGCCTTTAGTATTTTTTGTTGAAGCATTTGAATGCATGGCGCCACCCGGAATAATAATTGTGTCGCCAGCGGCAATGTCACTGTCCGAGTCAAGCTGGTTGTATGACAGAATTTCGTCGACATTGCCCTCATACTTTTTGGCAATAGTACTAATAGTGTCGCCTTTTTTGACCACGTGACTGACGCCAGCAATCGGAAGGATGACGAGAGTGTCACCAGGTTGGATTTCGGTACCTTTGGCTAGATCATTAGCCCATTTAATAGTATTGCCGGTGACGCCAAACATCTCTGCAATTTGTGAAAGTGAGTCTCCCTGCCGCACGGTGTAGACGGTAATCTCTCCATCGTCACTACCAAGAGCCGCCATTTCGTCTTCGCCAACCGGGCCGGTAGAGACCAGGGCGTTTTCATCAACAATCAGTTCCGCTCCACCGCGTCCTAGTGCACTAGGGTTTTGGGTAGAAGATAGTAGTTCCACGTCAGCGGGGCCGTCCATGATGGTTGCTTCAACCGGAAGCTGCTGCGCGCCTTCCTCGGTAAGCCACTCAGAAAAAATTCCCGCCTGTACAGAAAACGGGAGTGTCACAATAATAAGTGCCAAGACTGACTCGAGTACAATTTGTACACGAGTCTTTATGGTTGGGATATGAAATTGACTGCGCTTACTTGGTTCGCCGTCTTTGCTTTGGGTTGAAGATTGAATGGTTGTGTTGTTAGGACTCGCCGCCGTGCACTCGTTACGCCTGTGCCAGAAATGAAAAAGAGCATCACTGCTCCGGTACCCCTTTTTGGATACTGGAGTATTTTACTAGACCTAAGGGCAATAGCAATTGACGTAGTACACTTTTTACTGAAAGCTCCTTATCTCCCAAAGATGCCATTAAAGCAGGCCCTTAAAAAGGGCATTGACATTACATTTAAATAATGTTATATTTAAACCAATGCGACCAAACACCCACATTCTTATGATTGCGAAAACCGCTCCCAAGCGTACTTTTTCTGCAATCTTCTACGCTGGTGCACAACCAGTAGTACTCCAAGAAATGTGGCCTGTTGGTTTGATGACGTAAACTCCTTTTATTTCATCTAAGCAGCGGGTCTATACCCGTTGTCATTATATTGTGTATCAATAATCCCGTTGATCACTTTGTCTGTTCTTTAAAAACGGAGGTCTTTATGAAGACACTACTACAGATCTGGCGCGCCGCGTCGGATAGTGCCGTGGAAACATTTAAGGGTTGTGCGTGGGTATTTACTGAGCTCGTCTCACCCTACGCTAAGCGCCAAGTGGCCTTTGCACTAACGTTTTTGTTTCTGTCGACGGTCGGACTGATGGCGGTACCCTACCTCATGAAGTTCGTCATTGACGCATACACAGAGGGGGACACGTCCTTTGCGCTCGTGATACTTGGTGTGGCAGTACTGGTCGGGTTGTTTCAAACTACCTCTAACAGTCTGCATGACCACTTTCGTGAGCGTGCCTGGAACCGCAACTTTTACACTATTCACACCACCTTGGTGCGAAAGATGTACAGTCGCACCCTCGACGAGATTGTCGCTGAAGACAGCGAGGTCGGTGCCGAACAAATCGAATCACTCAAAGATAAGGTGCAAAATATTCTCTACCTGTTTCTCTTTGAGTCCTCGATTGTGATGACGACCGTTATCACCGCCACCGGCTTCCTCTACCTTGTAGATGTCAAAGCGGGTGTGTTTGCCACACTACTTACGGTGTTCAACTTGTTGTGGTTTTTCATCCTCAACACTTCACTCGACGAAAAGATGGATCCAGTTGATCACGCCTTCAGGCGAGCGACGCGGCGGATTGTTGAAAAACTCAATCTCGTCGCATCGGTCAAGGCAGCGGGAGTGGAGGAAAAGATGGTTGCCGAAATCGGTGACGAACTTCTGCCTCCGCTTCAAGCTGACTTTAAGGTGTGGGGGATTTGGTTTATCAGGGTTGATAGTGGGCGGCGAGTAGTAAATATGCTCGCGCCGATTCTGCTCTTGATGTACGGTGTTGTGTCTCACACCTGGACTCCAGGTACCCTCGCCGCTGTATCGAGTTGGGCGTTTTTGATCTCGCGTGAGTATGGCTTTATTGGTCATCTCATGCGTCACTTGGCCAGCCAAGTGGCCCGCATCAAAGCCACGCGCGAAGCGCTAAGCAAACCGCCAGGATTTGAGTACCACACGGGCATCACTTATGAAAGGAATCGAACATGCGTGTAGCATTTGATCGAGTCTCGCTGCAGTATGGCAACACGCCAATCCTGCGCGACATTTCATTTACACTTGAACCCGGTACGAGGCTTGCTGTAGTAGGCAGTAGCGGTGCCGGAAAGAGTTCGCTATCGCGACTACTCATGCGAGCAACGGACCCTACAAGCGGCACGATATGCATCAACGAAGTAGCGTACCCGAAATATCAACTCCAGTCGGTACTGCGACACATCGGTGTCGTACTACAAAAGACCGAGATGATTAGTGGAACCGTGCGTGAGAACATCACGTTCGGCATTCACCTTACAGATATCCTTGGTGTAACCGACGCAGACATATGGGACGTACTTGATGCGATCTCACCGTCGTTTCGGCGTCGTTTCGGCGAACGCGGTCTTGATACCCTAGTGGGAAAACAAGGCATGCAACTCTCTGGCGGCGAACAGCAACGATTGTGTGTGGCTAGGGCGCTCCTCAAAAAACCCGAGATGTTGATTATTGACGAAGCGACGGCATCGCTCGATTCGCAGACCGAACAAATTGTTCAACGTGGTATCGATATGGCGCTGGCGCAAGATATTTCAGCACTCGTGGTAGCCCACCGTTTTTCAACACTGCGCAACTGTAATAAGTTTGTGGTGCTGAAGCGGCTAGTTGATTGTCGCCAAGACGAGTCTCAGATAGAACTTATTTGTGACTCGGCGACTGAAGCTTATGATCGTTCTTTGATCTTTCGGACTCTCTCAGACTTGCAAGGGTTTCGACCTTAGTTCTTTTTAAAAAGGGCCGGCACATACGTGTGTCGGCCCTTTTCTCGTGCCAAAATTCTCTATGGTATACCCCGACACTAACTTTCATGTAGTTTTTGCGAGCATTCATCATTGTGACCGATAGGTGGAACTATAAGTAGCATGTTGAACTGTTTTAATGTGGAGAAAAACTTGAGCGACAAGAAAGTTAGTGCGGGGTATACCCCGACACTAACTTTCTTGTAGTTTTTGCTAGCCTCTAGTGTTAATCCTACAAACAGACTTTCGCAACATGCTGACTAGGCAATGAATAGCGTGTAAAACACTAGCGACAAGAAAGTTAGTGCGGGGTATAGTGTCCGCACATGCAGGAAACAACTCCTTACTTGGTAGGCTTAAACGACCAACAAAAGGCCGCCGTACTTCACATCGACGGACCACTGATGGTCTTAGCGGGAGCTGGTTCTGGCAAGACCCGCGTCATCACCCACCGTATCGTCCACATCATTCACCAAGGCGTAGTGCCACACAACATTCTAGCCGTAACCTTTACCAATAAAGCCGCCAAAGAAATGCGCGAACGAGTTGGCGCGCTGGTACATAAATACCCACCCTCAGACCGAGCAGTAGTTGATAGTTTGCCACTGGTTACCACGTTCCATTCACTTGGAGTACGCTTATTGCGAGAGTTTCACGACGCCATGGGACTCAGGCGGCACTTCACTATTTATGACCGCGCCGATAGTATCCGCGCAGTGAAGCAAGCAATTGTTAAAGCCGACTACGATCCAAAAGAGTTTGAACCAAAGCGTATTCTAGGCATGATTTCGCGGGCCAAGGGTGACGCCATGACACAACTCGCTTACCTAGACGCCGCTGGCTCATACCCCGAGCAAGTCGCCGCCGCGGTGTGGGACAAATACGAAGCGATTTTGCAAGCAGAACAAGCGCTTGATTTTGACGACCTTCTCGCCAAGACACTGCGGCTCCTTGAAAACAATCAGAACATCCGCGATACCCTCCAAAACCGGTTTAAATATATTCACGTTGACGAATATCAAGACACCAACCGCGTACAGTTTTCTATTGTGGAGCTTTTGTGTGGCGAGGCTCAGAACATCTGTGTGGTAGGAGATATCGACCAAAACATTTACTCCTGGCGCGGAGCCGACATTAAAAATGTCTTGCAGTTTGAGCGACACTTCCCCCGTTCGACTACAGTGCTCCTTGAGGAAAATTACCGCTCTACCCAGACCATCATCGCTGCTTCAAACGACATAATCAAAAAAAACCAAAACCGGGTTGAAAAAAATGTTTTCACCAACAACCAAGAAGGCGAGAAGATTACTCTTTACGCCGCCATGACGGGTTACGACGAAGCGGAGTACATTGCCCTGACCGCCAAATCACTTATCGAGGGTGGCGCTGACCCAACATCTATCGCTGTGCTTTACCGCACCAACTTTCAGTCACGCTCGCTCGAAGAAGCCTTTCTTAATTTCGAAGTACCGTACCAGCTACTTGGAACCAAATTCTTTGAACGCAAGGAAGTCAAAGACGTGCTTTCGTATTTGCGTCTGGCCCTCAACCCAGGCAGCAACGCCGACCTTGCCCGCGTCATCAACGAACCAGCTCGTGGCATTGGCAAAGTTACTCTGCTCAAAATCATTGAAGGCAAGCGCGCTGACTTAAACAAAGGTGCGCAAGAAAAACTCGCTTCGTTTGACGCCATCATGACAGATATCGAAAAATGCGCAGCCGAAAAACCTTTATCGGAAACAATAAAATACATCATGGCTCGCAGTGGTATCGAAGGTATGTACCGTGAAGAAAAAACTGAAGAAGCCCTGGAGCGTCTGGAGAACCTGCGCGAATTGGTAACACTAGCCTCACGATACAACGAACTGCCGCCGCTTGAGGCAGTCGAACAACTGCTAGAGAGTGCCGCCCTACAAAGTGACCAGGATGAAATCAAAGATAAGGAGGAGCTCAATGCAGTTCGGTTGATGACGGTGCACGCAGCCAAAGGTCTGGAGTTTGCGTATGTCTTCATCGCGGGACTGGAAGAAGGCCTCTTCCCGCACGAACGACTGGATGACGGCAAGACAGATAAAGAGGAAGAACGTCGTCTCTTCTATGTGGCTCTTACCCGCGCTGAGAAAAAAATCTTCCTCACCTACGCTCACATGCGCACTATCTTTGGCAGCCAACGCATAAATATACCTTCTTCGTTCCTAAACGATATCAGTAAAGAACACGTTGAGACCGGCAACCCTATAGGTGGCCACGACTCCAGCTACGAAACCACCATCTACCTAGATTAACCAAAACTATTCTACCTATCATACATGATAGGTAGACTCCCCATCATCCCACTCAAAACTTTACCTATCATGTATGATAGGTAGATATGAAAAGAGAAATTAGTAAAATTAAAGAGAAAGAAAAGAAGGCCACACTTGAAGCCCTATACGAATCGGCTAGTCGTATCAAAGGTGACGACGCAGTTCGCATATTTATCAGCGACATACTAACGGAAAGTGAACGAATCATTGTTGGTCGCAGGTTGTTAATTGCGAATCTAATTTTGACTGGTCAGACTTACTCAGAAGTTCACAATCAACTTGGTGTGAGTCCAAACACTTTCAGTCGGATCAGACAATGGTTGACTGGCCGATTTCCGGACTATGACAAAACTCTTAAAGAAACCGCACCGACTCCCAAAAAGACCAAAGTTATCTACACCAGGGTGGCGCCTTTTTCATTTGCCCATCTAAAAAAGAAGTACCCCATGCACTACTTACTTTTTACTCTTTCCGAAAAAACGATCGCCAACTTGAAATCGAAGTAATACTTTACCTATCACGTATGATAGGTAAGCAGTCTAGAC
>JAYVBM010000015.1:0-3915 GCA_043750495.1 Minisyncoccota bacterium
GGTGCTCACATCCCGGTTTTCAGCTTTCCAGAACGGGGTGGCCATACCAGCCACACCCACTACCAAGACTTTTTTTACTCTCTCATCCAAAGATACGCAACGAGCGAGCATCCCCAAGCCAGCCTTTGTAGCGCAGTAGACTGGCTCCAGTTCTTTTGGATTCCACTGCGAGGTGGAAGTCACTGCCACAAAGACCGGGAGACTGTCCTGGATGTCGATCAGACGTTGCAGTAGCATCATCGGTGCCAATAGGCCGACGCGTGTCATCTTTAGGATGTCGTCGTCCGACAAATCGTTGATACGACCTTCCTGATAGAATCCAGCCGCATAGATCAGCAGATCTATGCTGGGCAACTGGAAAAGTAGGCTATCTAACTTATCACCAAGCGTCTCACAATCAAGCTCAAGTTTGAAGAAGTGCAGCTCACTACGCTGTGGATTACGTCTTCCGGTAACAAACACGTTGTAGTCATGTTTACTTAGTAGGGAAGCGAGCTCCAAACCAAGTCCAGATGTACCACCGATGACGAGGGCGTTCATTTTAGTCACAGCAATCCTCCTGAGGTCAAAATTCAACAATCCTTCAAAAGGATACAGCACTACGAGCGCCACGTAAATAAGAACACTACTATGTCTGTAGTTATTTTTACTTCTTAAAGCCAATGTCGTACCACAGGAGTACTAATTGTTTTATATCGTTTACACTCCTTAAAGCCAATGTCGCACAATATTTAAATATCGAGAGAGGTAGGTGAGAGGTGAGGGCACAAGCTTCCTAAATGTACCCGTTAACGGGTACATTTAGGTATCATACTTGGCTAGATTATTTTCCTTGTCTACAGCGACTGGACGTCGCTTGAACTTTAAATAGTTTTCATATTTATTTTGAAATTATTATTCAAAATAAATATTCCTTCGGCTCAATTTATTTTTTTAAATATTATACAAATAATTTAGCCGACGATGGTCGCGTGCGTGATCCGGGTACCATCCAAAAATTCGATGAGCTCGTGAGGCAAAGTGAGACGTACCTTACATCCTCTCAAAAATATCCGAAGGTCTTAGAATCGATTGTAGAGGCTCGTATTGCGTCGACTTGATACGAATGCGGGCCTTAGAGAGCAGTTAAAGACGTAGGTAAGGTCGACTCAGAGATCAACTCAAGCCAAACATAAAATACGTAGAAATCTCGGCAAGAAACTGGGATCTAAAATTTGATAAATTCAGATCAGATTAAGCATAGTAAGTAGTACCTGGACTAGGGTACAAGTCAATATATAGCTGCCTTAAACACTACGTAGTAGAGAAGAATACGGGGATAACAAAATAGCGTTATTAATATATATTTAGTATTATATAACTGAGTATTAGAGATATTATACTCAGTTCTATGTATATCGTTTTTAAACCACATTTAATAGGATAGTGCCGGGCGCTTGATTTTGTCGCTCCCTCTCGTGAGATAATGTAATTGTCATGCCAAAGAAAAATACTAACTTTCAAATACTCCCCCACATGGATGATTTCTTGTTGCACATCCAAGCCAACAACTATTCGGAAAAGACACGAGCAAGTTACGAGAGGGACTTGCAGACTTTTGACGGTTTCTTAGTCTCAGAAATGAGCCGACTCCCCTTCTCTAGCATCACTAAGAAAACCCTAGAGTACTTTAAGGCTTACTTGAACTCCCACGACCGCAAGACTGCCAAGGGTGCGGCGACAGATCAGTTTCTTTCCAGTGGCTCAGTCAACCGTATGCTGTCTTCCCTGCGCCGTTACCTGTCGTACCTAATCGACATGGACGTACCAACCCCAATTGCGCCAGGCTCAATCAAATTAGTCCGGGCGGGTAAAAAGCACGGGCAGGTAGCTGAGTTTGAAGACTTGGTGCGGCTGATTGAATACCCTACGAAAATTGAGAAGGATAAATTTATCGCCATGCGCAATCGAGCGGCACTTGAAACACTCTTCGCGAGCGGTATGCGTATTTCTGAACTTATAAATCTAAAACGAAACCAGTTAGACAAATCCGGAAGGATTTTTATTCAAGGTAAAGGCAAAAAGCAACGCTTTATCTATCTCACCGACCGCTCTAAAAAACATCTCGAGGACTACTTGGCTCTGCGAACTGACGATCTGCCCTATCTTTTCATACCTAAACGAGGACTAAATGTAGGACAAAAGGACAAGCATATCTCGCCCAACTACCTACAGATGAAAATCAAACGTTACCGTGAACTGTTAGGTATAAATGTCCCCACCAGCGCCCACTCCCTTCGACACGGCTTTGCCACCTACTTAGCCGAGCAAGGCGCCAGTCCGGTAGCTATTCAGATTCTCCTTGGTCATGAGTCGCTTGATACAACCACCCGCTACGTACATGCTTCAGATAAATTCGCCGAAGACACCCACAAGAAATTCCATCCGCTCGGAAAATAACTATTCCATTTCCGAGATATACGCCCCGCCGAGGAAGTCGGCAGTGAGACGGTCGTAGTCCGGACGATGTTCAGTAAGGTATATCTCCCTCTTCCCTGTACTGCTAAGGCGAGCAGTAATCTCTGGGTGCCGGGACAGATAGTTAGTAAGTTTTTTGGGTATCACTTCATCTTGAGAGACAATCGTCACGTCTGCGCCAAAGTGCGCGCGCAGTTCGTCTTTAAGTAGGACGTAGTGGGTACACCCTAGGAGAACCACGTCCCCTGCCCTAACCTGAGACTCTATTGCCTGAATCGCAACTTGCAGGGCCCTACTAATCTCCCCAGACTCAATCAGCGGCACAAGCTCCGGTGTCGCCACAGTAATAAGTTCCAGTGTCTCATCGAGCTTCGCGAGCTCACGTTCATACTTGCCCGACTCGGCGGTTCTTTTTGTGGAAAGGAGGATCGCGCGGCGATGTCCCTCTTCAATTACTTCCTCCACTGTCGGCACAATCACTCCCAGAATTCTTCGGTCGGGATATTCTTCCTTGAGGTAGGTATCCTGAATCCTTCTAAGGGTTTCGGCCGAAGATGTATTACAAGCCACAATCACCAAAAGGCAGTCCCGTTTAAAAAGTTCCACAATGGCTTGTTTAGTAAAAGAAAAAATCTCTTCTTCGGTCTTGTCGCCAAACGGCACATTGGCGGTATCGCCATAATACACATAGTCATACTGCGGCAGAGTCTTAGCGACCGCCTTGAGTATTAAAAGTCCCCCGAGACCAGAATCAAAAAAACCTATGTTCATACTACTTCTCTTTCAATGATAATGGTGAGTACTTCATATGAATCTTCTTCTCTTCGTGGCCAGCTCTCTCAAACCCCAAGTTTGCATAAAACTTTATAGCACCGATATTTACATCATGAACTTCTAAAGTTATTGGTAAACCCTCCCTGTCTGATTCTTTTATTAAATCAGCAAAGATTGCTGTACCAATGCCCTTTCCTTGAAATTCAGGAAGAATCTGAATCCCTCCGATATAAATAGAGTCTTCACCTCTGACTACCCTCGACCTCCCCACATCTTCATTTTTGTAAGTAATAATTTTTATATCTTCAGGAGCAAATTTCGCTTGGTATTTCTTAAACTCTTCTTCTCTGTCAAAGATCTTGTCCGGATTGAGGGCCTCATCGACTGGCTTCATCGCCTCGGTTGATACTCTAAATAGAAACTCCACGTCATTTGCTGATGTCGCTCGCAAGCCATAAGTAACACTCTCATTTTTGATGTTCATATCTGTCGTTAATATAATTATCGATGACTCCGGAGCTTCAGTACCCGCTTAAAATGAACCTCCGACACCGGCTGTACCGACAGCCGACTTCCCTGCTTGACTAGCTCCATGCCACTAAATGCCTTATCTGATTTGATTTCAGAGAGTGATAGCGGTTCAGAAAATATTTCCACCAAAGACACGTCGACGGTAGACCAGCG
>JAYVBM010000016.1:0-2526 GCA_043750495.1 Minisyncoccota bacterium
TGGTTACCCTACTCATGTGATGGTAGCGAGTGCGACGCCAACGAGTGCACACATAATACTAATAATCCAATAGCGCATCGTAACTTTGTGCGACGGCCAACCAATCGCTTCAAAGTGATGGTGAAGCGGAGCGATGCGAAAGAGTTTCTTGCCGGTTACTTTTCGATAAGAAATTTGCATAATATTAGAAAGTACAGTTGCCACCAGTGGTAGTCCGACAATCGGCAAAAGCGCAATTCCATTTCCCTCTCCAAGGCTGTCGGTCATAAAGACCACGGTCGCCAGTGAGAGGGTCAGCGCCATCGAACCGGTTTCCGTCATCCAAAAACGAGCGGGCGGAATGTTGAACCATAAGAAAGCCGTGATAGCGCCCACGACAGTCGCGCAAAATGCGGCCAGATGGAATTGCTCTTGTACCAGGGCAATGCCGGCATAAGCACCAAAGATAGATGCAAAAACTCCGCCCGACAGTCCATCGATTCCGTCAATCACACCACTAGCATAGAGAGAAATCGTGAGAAATATAAAGGCTGGAATAATAAGTATTCCGAGTTCTAGAGTACCATCAAATGGAATATTGATACTAGATACTCCTAGTTTGCTATAGAACCACCAACCAAGTACCCCTGAAAGTGCGATGATTAAAAGCAGCCGTACCCGCAGACTGAGGCCTTCCCCACCTCGATTCACATCGTAGAAATCATTGAGAAAACCAATTAACGCGCCAATCAAAAGAGCCGCGGTAGGAATGAGGGTTTGCGAACGACTAAAGAAATCAAAATCAACAAAGAAAGAGTTTGGGAATAGGTTGGCACACACGTACATGAAGACGATCGTTAGGAGTACACTGCCCCAAATCACAATGCCGCCCATGCGGGGTGTTTTTGTTTCCTCAGCTCCTTTCAATTGATTAAAGACTTCTGCAACGTTTCCATTAAGGGCGGTTTTGCCGCCATTTTTTTTCCAGACTTTATGCTTATAGAGAAAGTGCGTCACTACCGGTGTAAGCAAAATACCGATGACGAAGGCCATGATCGCCGGAGTAAAGATAACGAGAAAAGTAGTATTCATAGTTTTATATTCCGCCGATGTCAGCTCGGACAGCGTTAACTAACCGCAAGACGTCACTAAAGCGCTCTTCGCGGGTAGAGCCAAGTACGGTCACAATAATTGGCCGGTCCATACCAGCGTCAAAGGCAACGGTGAGATTGCCGCCAGCGAGGTCCGTGTAACCGGTTTTGGAACCAAGTAGATTCGGAATGGCGTAGATGACTTCGTTGGTGTTTTCGATATCGTGATATTCACCTTGACTGTTGTAGATACGAGCACCACCAAGAGTAGTGGATTCTATTAGCTCAGGGTAATTTTGTAAAATATATTCCATTAAATACGATACGTCCTTGGCCGAACCAACTGCGCCCGGTTCTGAAGGAGATAAATCAAGGCCGGTGGTATTTTTGAATTCCAGCGTATCCAATTTTAACTCTTGAGCTTTGAGGTTCATTCCTGCGACGAATTGTCGTGATGGATCTTGGTCACCCAGTAGCGCACCAGCGTTGGCTCCAAGGGCGTAGGCGGCGTCGTTTGATGAAGAAATAAGTGCCAATTTATTGAGTTGTCCCATACTGAAATCCTCTCCAGTAGCCAAACCTCCCCCACCCTCTTGCGATACAGCACTTGAAGAAAGCTTCACGTCCGCGTCTGCTGCTACGAGTTCATAAGCGAGCAGTGACGTCATGAGTTTTGTGATAGAGGCCAGTGGCAGCGCCTTGTCTTCGTTTTTAGAATAGAGAACTTGCTTCGCTTTGACGTCCCAGACGTAGGCACTTTTGCCACGAACTTCAACTTCACTTAGCTTCTGCGGGAGGTTATTTTCCGTCCTCGATTTTAGCGGCGCATCTTCCAAATTTAGCGTACCAGGGACACTCGCGGTTTGTTTCTTGTCGATAAGGACAGCACTGAAAAGACCGCCTAGAATAAAGAGCAAGATGGCTAGCTGAAATATAATCACGAGCCTACGTTGCGAGAGGATTTGAGTAGGTTCGCTCATATAGTTTCGGGGGTGGTATTAAAAGTCTCAATAGCATTCATGAACTCGGAAAAACGCGGCAGCTCTGACTTAGCGCCGGAGCCAAGGTGTTGAAGCAAATCGGGTGTGATGCGGAACTGATAACTGTTTCCGGTTGCTTCTCGGGTTACTAGGCCTTTGACTAACAGGTTACGTAAAATAAATGAAGAATTCACCCCACGAATACGGTCGATTTCGGCGCGCGAGACTGGTTCTTTGTAGAGAATGATAGCGAGAGTTTCGGCACCCGCCTTTCCGATATCGCCCTTAAGCTCGCCCTTACGCATTGTTTCAATGAATTCACTTAGTTCGGGCGCTGTACTGAGACTAATTTCGGTTTCGGTTTCTACGAGTCTAGTAGCGCCAAACTCTAGCCGGTGACGAAGTTGCTCGGTCGCTATCGCCCAAGATTCGCCATCTACATCAAAAAGTTTCTGCAGAGCAGATTTTTTCTGTGG
>JAYVBM010000017.1:0-18411 GCA_043750495.1 Minisyncoccota bacterium
CAAGCGCAGCGAGACACATATGGTCGGCTATTGGCGTACGTCTATAGCGCTGACGGCGTTCTTATTAACAAGCTTCTTGTTGAAGGAGGCTTTGCACGCGAATATACCTACAACATACCCTACACGTACCAAGCCGACTTCAAGGCAGCCGAAAAAAGCGCCCGGGTTGCTGAGCGCGGAATATGGTCAAGAGACAACTGCCCTAGTTAGGTTCTATGATCTCACTTGTGGTATCGGTAGCCTCTTTCGTTGTTGAAGCAGTACTGCTTGCTAGCGTCACTTCCTCGATTACTAAGGGTACAGCAGCGACGACCTTTACCACATGATGCTCTGGTTCGCGGCAAGGGAAAATGTCCCCATCGCTGTCGACACCCTTTACGTCTATAATATCGCCCACAAACAATGACGCTGGGTCAACAATATTTGTAGCCAGACAGCCAACGTTTGGCTGGAGCGGTATGCGCACCCGCTTCTCTTCACCACCGTCTGTATTAATGATAAGTATAGTAGAAGTACTCACAGAAAGGCTGTCTTGCTCTATAGTCACAATAACTCCTCGCGCTTGAGTAATATCGCTAAACGACTCTGCAAGCACCATGTCCCGGCTTTTTAGGGGGTAGATAAACTCGACAAGTATGTAATATGCTGCCAGGGCAGCCACAACCATCCCTACTAGAGTGACGGTGGCGTATAACCCTGCAAGGTGGATTGCCTTGAGACTCATTTTACTTTCTTTCGCGGTTTCGCTTTTTTGACAGGCGCTTCAATAACCTGCTCGATTACCTTGACCTGACTCTGAAAATGACGCACCCGCGGCATAAAGACACCAGCTACACCGGCAATGACAGCAATTTCATAAAATTCAAATCCAATCAGCATTCCAATTGCACCCGCATACCACACACTGGCGGCAGTGGTAAGGTTCCGCACGTTACTGTCACCATTACGCAAGATAAGCCCGGCGCCCAAAAATCCAATGCCAGAAACAATCTGCGCCGCGATACGAGATTCTGAGGCAGGATCAACGGTCATTGAAAGAAAGGTAAAGATCATCGCGCCAGTGACTACGAACATATTGGTACTAATGCCGGCATCCTTATGACGAAGCTCGCGTTCGGCTCCCATGATGTACCCCAGAAAAAGAGAGAGCGCCATGCTAGTGAGGAAGGTTTTTGTGACTGGGTCAATGGTCGCAATAAATGCAATAAGATATTCCATAGTACTTATATTCTACACGCCCAACCCACTCGCGTATGCAAGGAGGCAGAGGATAAATCAAATACCACAAAAATTAGCAGGTCTTTGGGTTACTTATTAGTCATTAAGCCAATCGTAATAGCCTCCTTCGTCTTCTTCGTCTCCAAAATACCTCCCGCCGAAGCGATCAGACGAATCTTCATCACCATCAAATAAATGCCCTTCGCCTCTAGCTGGGTTGTATGTTCCTATCTTACCCCCTCTTTTTTCGAGCAATAACTGCGCCAGTTCATACATAACTCCCACAAACCCCTCAGTATAGTCGGAGAAATTTGTAAGTATATGATTCATTTCGTGTAGCACAACGGCACCTATCTTCTTTTTGTTTCCTTCAAGAAAAAGTCCTTCATTTAAGATGACGCCGTCACTCGCCAAGCCATGAAAGCCTGAATCCATGGGGGCCAATCCAACCCCACCTTCCTTCTGCAACACTGTTGAGGAGTTACCCCATTGTGCTAATTCTCTCTCGATATTTCTAAGACCAAAGACATCCTCGCGACCACTCAGTAGCAGCCTATCGTGTAGCTCGTCAAACATACGAGTCGCTCCCACCACCAGAGTAGCTAGCTCTCTTTTGGTGTCATCAGACGTCTCTACCGTTCTGTATCGCAATGCTTTCACGGCGTCTTGTGCGGTTGGGAAAAAGCTAGAAAAACTGTCATACGCAGCTGCACTCACGTTGACCAAATCGTTTTTGTCAAAGTGAACTAGATTTGCACTAAGCTCTAGAGCTTTTCGCTGCCGCTCACGGTCTTGAGCGTCATTGTCGCCGAACTGGTCTCCTTGCATATCTTTACGAATTTTTTCTTGAGAGTAAACAAGTTTTCCCGGCCAATTTTGTTGAGCAACCTCCGCCCAGTACGCGCCTGCTGACTTATCACTACTCATATCACTAAAAGATAAGTCTTTGTACTTACCATTACTTAGCAGTTTCGTTAGAATCACTTCAATGACGCGAGCGTCTGAAGTGTGTCTGAAGAGATGTCGCGCGTAATATTCCAATCTCCCCACATCAAAAGAGTTGCGTTCACGGGTAGTCACAATCTCCGGCACATCATAGCCAAAAGCCATACCTCGCTTTTGTTCTGCGTCCGCGTTGATGCGTAGACCGTTTTCGTAGACAGCTCCAGGCTCATCAAGGAGTAAGGTCACTCCGCCAACCGTATATGTGCGAGCAGTATCGTCTTTTCGGATCTGACGCACGTATCTCGATAGTCCGCGATGATTTGCCCCGTCAACTTCTCGAGGATCTACAATAGCGAGCCACTCGTTCCACTTCTTCAACTGCTCTGCACTGGCCTGCTCAGGTAACTTGATTACCGTACGCGACGCAGTCGCGTCGCGCGGCGCCGCCTCTTCGACAGTAAATGATATAAAGCTCTTCTGTACTTCTTTGCCATCCAGTACGAGCGTCCGTACGTATGGCTCGGTGAGAGCCTGCCAGGATTGCACAGTCCCATCACTACCTGTAAATGAAGACTCGTACTGCAGCTGCAGACCGTTTCTAAGAGCAGCGGCGGCGACCATCTTTTGTCCTTCGCCGTATTTACCCGCAAAAAGCGGGCTCTTTTTGCTACTGGCACCTAATGTGGCAATGTCGCTCGGCGCATATCCAGTACCACTATCCTCAAACGAAATTGCCGTGATAAAATCTGCTCCAGATATTTCATCTTCAGTCACCCACCGTCTCAGACTGTCGCGTTCGACCTCGTACAATAACTCTACTTTAAAACCTTCTGGAGAAGCGTCAATGTGATTTTGGATGATATCTTGAAAGACCCGGACAGGATTATCCCATTCGTCTTTGCCGTACTCGACCGGTATGGCTGTTATCTCTCTACCCGCCTCAAGAGAACGTTGTTCTGTCTGACTAACCCCTTGTGGGTAGTATCGATATTCGCTCAAAGTATTCTTGTAGCCTCCTTCTTCTCTATAACGCCGGTGTCTCTCCCTCACGACGATTCCTTCTGGTTGTATTGAGACATCACCATACCCGCCGGGGGATGCATAGTCGACCTTATGCTTTTCAATAGAAAGAATACCTGTACCATCGTTAAAAAAATATTCACGCTCCTTTCCTTCTCCTTTGGTGATTACGGCCCCTTTATCCATCGCTGCGGGGACAAAGTACGAATCATCAGTGATTTGATACACCGGCAGACCTTGCCATTCACTTACTTTTACAGACTCATTTAGCTCAATTGCTCGCCACTCCCTCTCATTTTCACTAAAATAGGTGAATGTGCCCTGCTCAAAATAGAAACGGTTTTTAACTACACTGCTCAACGTATATGACAACTCTCCTCGCTGATCACCGCTACCCACCAAGGTCATCGCCCGAGCTAACGGTAACTGTGCTGACACAACATCTTGATAAATAGAGTACCCTTTTTTTTGTGCGCGGTGATCAGTATTAACAACCCGTTCCAGTTCGCCGATAAATCGCTCCAAAAATTCTGGATCCTTCTGGTGTGAAAACTGGCGCGGCAGTCCTTCAAGGACGCTATCCGAGTCATCAAGGAGCCTTTCGATATGAGTATCCAGAAATCTCTGACTACTTTTTAAGACCTCTTGACCCCCCGCTTCAGCCAAAAGTAGCAATTCAAGCTTTCGCTGCAGTGCCAAGCGATCATCCTCAGTCTCAACTTCGACACGTTGTGAGTTGATTTTAATACCTACATAGCTCACAAAGACCTCTTCTCTCGAGCGAAAGTCGCGCGGATCTGCAAACGTCAGAGGGCGAGTATCTTCGCTTTCAAGTCCCAATGCTTGTCTAAATTCGCCGACTCGCTCAACCGCCTGTGCGAAGACGTCACGGATAGTTTTTTCTTTTTCACCTTCGAAAAGAGGCTCACGCTCCGTGCTTACTTGTTTTTCTTTAGACAAAGAATCTGCAATCTGCGATAGGGTCACAATTTCGTAGAGATCACTATTTCGCTCAGCAAATTTTCCTAGATCTAAACCATGTTTTGTATATACCACGCGATATCGTTTCTCCTTGATGGTAGATTGCAACTCTCTAATTCTTTGCCTACAATCGTAAGGGTTCTCACTTTGGTCACAAGTTCTTTCGTCTAAACTACCTTCTTTGAGGACGACTGTAGGTTCCCCAGGAACAATGTGTAAAAATTCTAATACGGCGGCGTCGATAATCTCTTGGAGTGAGGTAAGTCGCTCCTTTGAAAGTCCTCCAGGATAGCTAGAATAGCCTCGACCAAGAATTTTCTGTAGAAAATCTAGTTCTTTTGAACCAAACGAACTTTTTGATCCATCGAACAAAGCGGTGCTCACTAACTGGCGAAGTAATTCGGGGTTATCATTATGTGTCCAGAATTCTTTTATTTTATCTGTAATAGAGCTTTTTATCTCATTTCTGTCACGACCAGCAATGATACTCGAGTCTAAAAAGTCGTACGAGTACCACGGCTTACTATAGCCGAACGCTTGGTCAGACAGCTCAACCCTAATACCTTGAACATACTGTATCTCCCCATCACCGTGAATATTAATCCCCGCAGTAAAAGCGTCTGAAAGAGCGTTAGGATAGACAATTTCGTCGCTTGCATAGTACGCGATGTTCTTCGCTAAACCGCCGACACGAGGGTCAATGTTTTTTTGGAATTCCTTCTTGAATGAATCTTTTGCATCTTCAAACATGACGATTGCCGTCGAGCCGGTTTCGTTAGAGCCGGCTTTTTGTATTTCTACACCACTTTGCACCAACCGACCTTCGTCAGAAACATGCGGCCTTGTCTGCCAGGTTCGGCTTTTGGACTCACCACCTACTGACGTTACGTTATACTCTGAGCGCATCTTTAAAGAAGCATTTGCCCGAAGTAGGTGTAGTTCGCTCATTTTGGAACCTTCACCAAATTTTCCGCGCGTATGTTTTTTGTCAGTCTTGCTTGAAACAAAAACTGACGAGAGCTGGGAATCGTACCCTGATCCCTGATCAACCATTTTCATCCCTTCCACAACATATCTGAAGTCGCGGTGTACAGTCTCTTGATACTTTTCCTCATCGCGTAATGTCTCATAAGGTATCCATCCGACATCTTCACCAGTTTGACTGTCACGCAACCTGAACGACACTTTTGGGAGACCCTCGCTAAGACCGTCGAGTCTTTCCTTCATAGAGTCAGTATTGAACATTCCCTCTTTAATATCAGTGCTAAGAGTATCGGAAGCTAAAGTCTCTAGGTACTGCAGTGAATCTTGCCTGGCGCTGTCAGTCATATCGCCCGTGTGTTTCGAGTAGAGATAGAGTGAATAGAGTAACTGCTGGAATTTTACTTTTTGTTCAGGGGCAACTTCTGAAGACTTAAAAAATGCCAGTGTCTCTTCGTCGAAGAAGCGTGTCGCAACCTGGTTGTAGTATGCTTCGGTTTCAGCATCTAAGTGATTTTGCATCAAGTCCCGCACGGTTTGTGCTGTCGTCCAGGTTTTTTCTCCGTACTCAAGACTAGTATTTGCTTCGTGAGAGAGTAAGCGAGCTTCGTAGTCACCCTCGCTTTCGCTTTTTCGCGATTTCCAGCCAAATTGTTCCATACAAATAGTATAAACCACTCCGGCGCATAATTAAAAACCGCCAGAACCTTTCAGGTTCTGGCGGTATGTTTATAGCGCCGCGAGCAGTTGGAGACTGAGCCATTGGCGCAAGGCCTCGCTTTGCTCGGTAGTCAGTTCTGGCCGGTGCACGATATCACCAGAAACTGTGTTGATAATAACCCCGTCACTCACTCTCGACACATGCTGAAACCAGGCGACACGAAAGCCATTGAGGTATAGGGTAGCACTATCTTTTATGTGCTGATGTGCTTGTGTACCCGAAATGAGTTTGAATCCAAAGCTTGAGAGATCAGTCATCAAAGTACTCCTTGGTATCTAAAAATTAACTATACTACAAGTTGAGCCAAAGAAAAGGCGGCGCTTTGCGCCGCTTTTTCTTTATCTTGGCAACCTGTAATTAAAGCTCATCTAGTGCTTCGTCGATGAGGTCAAGGGCATCATCAATTAGGTCTTCAGCGTCATCTTCGTCGCCATCATCGATAGCATCTTCGGCGTCATACAGTAGGTCCTCGGCTTCATCCAGAAGATCTTCGGCATCACCGATATCATCTCCATCGTCGTCAGCTTCTTCTACGGTATCGCGAGCGTCATCTAGTTCATCCCAGGCGTCGTCAAGCATGTCTTCTACATCGTCACTGCCTGAATCTCCAATCGCATCAATCGCATCGCCAAGGAGGTCGTCAGCGTCATCAAGAAGATCTAGCGCTTCATCAAAGTCTTCGTCGTCAAATGCAGCTTCGGCCTCATCAAACACATCTTTGGCTTCGTCGAGAAGATCTTCGGCGTCGCTGGTGGCTTCACCATCATCGTCAGCTTCTTCTATATCATTTTCAACTTCGTCAATTCGTTCTTCAATTTCATCAAGACGGTCTTCGGCGTCATCTTCATCTTCGTTAGAAGACTCCCCGGCAACATCTAGAGCTTCGTCTGCGTTATCTTCCGCGTCGTCAAGAAAGTCGCTAGCGTCGTCATAATCTCCATCCAAAAATGCGCGGATAGCGTCGTTAAAGTCATCCCGAGCAGAGTCAAGAGCGTCTTTTGCGTTTGTGATTAAAGTCGCATCATCCAGATCGTCGATAGCCTCCTCAGCGTCTTCGATTAGATCAAGAACATCACTTAGACGATCTTTGATATCACCATCATCGTCTTCATTACTGGAATCATCCTGATTAGCTTTTACCTTTGCTAGCTCTGCTTTCAGACGGTTAATCTCCGTAACAAGCTTTGCCACATCAGAACTGTTAACTGACGGTGTGGTTGGAGTTGTCGGAGTAGTAGGAGTAGTCGGTGTGGTTGGGGTACTTGGTGCAGTAGCTTCACCGACCAATACTCGGTACTTGGCCCGTGATAGTGGACCAAAAAAACCAGTAGCAGGTTTTACTCCGTTGGCAGTTTGCCACTTTATGAGAGCGGCTTTTGTCAGAGCCTTTAACTCACCAGTCTCCTTTCCAGCTGAACCTGGACCAGTAACTGCAATTGTGTAGCCGTTAGCATTCAAATACTGCTGTAGGCATCTGACATCTTCACCGACAGAGCCTTCTTGTAAATCCTTAGTAAATACACACGATGCGGCATGCATAGTGGACGGTAAAAAGGCAACGATGCCCAAGACAGCAAACACTAGCAGTGCAAGAATGTCTCTTTTCATAACATTTTTATTCATATGAATATATTATAGCGCACTTTTACATCTACACACCTGTGTAAAAAGGGGCGAGCTAGTGCTCGCCCCTTTTTAACCATCCTTACGCGTCCCATCTCTCTTAAAAAATGTCCAGATATAAAGTCCTTCTACCTTCTCTCGGGCCCATGGAGTTTTCCGTAAGAACGTTAAGCTCGAATTAACACTCGGTGAACTTTGAAAGGACTTTATTTTGATCTTATTCCCTAATTCTTCCCAGCCATACTTTTCCACCAAGGCTTCTACCTGCATCTTGAGGGTAATACCGTGAAGTTGATTATTCTTAGGCGAGAGCATAACAGAGAGATGTACTTAGTTCATCCCTGGCAATACATGTGCCGGCATAATATCAATCCACGCACCAGGAATACCGAAGTGCGGATGTTGCTTGAAGGCTTTCGCCGCAGCGTCGTGCGATTCTGCTTCCACAATCGAAAACATCATCACATCGTTCTTTACATCAGCAACGCCAGTTTCAGTGACACGCTTCGTCTTTCCCGCGCCAGCCGTCATACCGGTAAACATAGCTCGGTTGGTATCTACCCAGGCGTCCCATTGTGCTTTCATTTTATCTTCGTCTGCTTTTCGTACCTCTTCAGGCTGCTTCATCCATTCTTCTAGGCTGGCAGCTGGTGCCATGTATAAAACTAAATATTTTTGCATGGTATGTATGACTTACGAATAAGTTGAAAGTATACCCCACACCAATTTTCCTGTCGCTGGTGTTTTTATCTCTATTCGCTACCTAGTCAGGTTTTAGTGAAATTTTATTTATATAAATATTATTAAGAGCTAGCAAAAACTACAGGAAAGTTGGTGTTGGGGTATACCAGAAAGTGACTTCTTGCGGCTTTGGGCGGGTATGCTATTGTTTGCCACAGAATAGATAAAGGTTCATTTCATGGAAATATTCCTGCGTGCAGTGCAAACCGCTCTCGTACTCACCCCGTATTTGTTGGTGCAGCTTCTCACTCGAGGCGGTGATTGGGCAATTCAAAACTATTTAATCTACACCTGTAACAATCGGCTAATCTTTATCCCAGCCGTCGCTCTCGGCGCAACGTTTAACGTCTGCTCCGGCTACGTTCTGCAAAAAGTACTGGTGTTTCCGGCAGAAACGTCAGGACCAGCTTCAGCGATGCCAAATCGATTCGGCACGTTTGTTGTACTCCGTGGTGTCTATGGTGCTGGAGCGTTCGTGATATTGACCATCCTCTACGTCTTTTGGCCTCAGTATTACTGGGCATACTCAGGTATCGTCACACTCGGCATGTGGCTATATTCCTATCGGTCACAGCGAGATGTGTTCAAGGGAACTCTTCGCCAACTTCCACGAATAGTACGCACGACACGAGTATCCGTGTTCCAAGTTCCCAGAAAAGCCAAACGATTGTTGCGGATATTCATTGGTCAGCAACACAAAAGGGTTCGCACATAATGCGAACCCTTTTTCTATCTATGCGTACATCCTGGCCAACAACACGGACGACGTTTTCCAGCCGAGAGCTCCTCCACTACCCGCTTCACGTGCTCGTCCCGTGTCTCTTGTTTTTTCACCGAGATAGTCCAACAAATCCACTCGTTACGAGCGAGTGGAGTAATATCCTCCCAAGCCGCCAGTGCCTTTGATTTCGCCAAAAGCGCTGTTTTCATATCTGCAGGCAACTTATGCACCACCCCGCCGGAGATTTTTTTAATCATAGCCTAATCATAGCAAAAACTGCTAACTCTAACTAAAATATTCTCTCTAGCCGTGGCAGAGTGATAATGTATACTGTATTCCAATAAATAATAGTATATCGATATGCATCAAGGAAATTGGAAGTGTAGTACCTGTGGCGGAGCAATCACCGAGCTGCCGTTTCAACCAAGAAGTGAGTCCGGGCTCACCTGTCGCGTATGCTACAGCAAACAAAAAGGTGGTAGTGCCGCCCCAGCGCCAGACATGGCGGTTGTTAATGAAGTGCCGGATATTCCATTTGATGCTGGACTTGCTTCCGAACCCGACTTCGATGATGGTTTTGGTACGGCGATCGCCACCCCACAATCAGGAGATAAGCCAAAAGTGGCTGGTTCTTGGCAGTGCGCCAGCTGCGGCGGTGCCATTACCTCACTCCCCTTCACTCCTCGCGACACCGGTAACCTGAAGTGCCTAGACTGCTTCAAGCGCAGCAAAGGCTAATAACGTAGGTAAAACAAAAAGCACCCAAGTGGGTGCTTTTTGTTTTGCGAGGGCAGCTTACGCTACTTTACTCACGTTTGTTGCGTTAGGGCCTTTTGGACCTTCACCAACTTCGAACTGAACCTTATCACCTTCACGGAGGTCGTCGAACGCTACTCCTTGGAGTTCGTTAACGTGAAAAAAGAGATCCTTTTCTCCACCTTCTCGAGTGATAAATCCGTACCCGTTGTTTAAACGAGCGATAGTTCCTGTTTGCATGTGTTTTGTATAAACTAAATAAGCTCAAACCTTCTCTACTACGCAAACATTACTTCGCCTAACAAGATTTCGATTTGAACCTACATAATACACCTATTACATATTTTGTCAAGCGGAAGTCTCGCCTAGGAAAATCCTAAGTGGGGCTTTTCCCCTGATGTTACCGGATACCAGTATCACATGAAATGTTGGTGGTGGTAGTTTTGTCGGCTTTTACTACAGCAATAGTTTTCTCGCAGCGTGGAAAAGTGGCATTATTTTCAGTAACCGCTTCGAGCTCGTATGAGCCGATAGGAAGACTAACGGTGAATGCACCTGAGATATTACTTTGAATAGTTTTTATCACCGCTGTGGTGCCTTCGGCTCTGATTTTTATAGCTGTAGCATAGGGCTTTGGTGCGCATTGTGGTTCTTGGGGGATGCGCTCAACAGGGCAGGTTGGGCTAGTTGTCACCGTACCACTGACAGTCCCCGTCTTTGCTGGCAGCGCAGCACCATCTTGCGTTACCCGAAAAGTGAAGCGATACTCTGCTTTTGCAAAGGGTTGTTTGGAATTATTCTCGGGCGTCACTGATACCAGCGTGACCAAAGCACCTTCAAATGTTGTTGACTCATTCATTTTCAAAACAACTTCCTTACTTATACTGCCCTTTTCGAGTTTGGTTTTAAGAGTTACTTCACCCGCCCAGACACAGGTGACGTCAACCGGACAGCGACTGTCAGAGACGACATCAAGTGGTGTGATAAATACGCCGCCAGTAAAGATCTTCTGATTCAAAGCAGCAGTAGTACCTTCTGTTACAGAAGGTGTCCCTGGACAAGCTGCAAACTCACAGTCTGGCCCGGTTCGTCCGACAGATGAACCATCAGGACAAACCTTTGCTTCTTCCGTACAGGCAACTGGCGTGTCGGGGACAACCGCCACCGGCGACCCCAAAGAAGGGTAAAAGTAAAACGCGCCGGCAACACCCACCAGAACAATAAAAAGCACTGCAAAAATCGAAACGAATTTGTAATTCATAGTATCTATCAGACCGTCTGAGTAGGGTTTCGGTTACAGGAAACACCAAACTTCTTTGTGCATACGTAGACTGGCCTGTTTATAAATAAAAGCACTTTTAAATTGAGAGCCGGCTGTTGGGATGAAGTTGGAACTTTCCTATCTAATTACTCTTCTTTTTAAATCTTCCTCAGATTCGAATTCTAAATAATCTTGGGTTAATTCTTCTCCCTTTTTAACATCTCTAACTGCTACCAAATAGGTATCTCCTTTTGTCTTATCTTGAGTTACAGTAGCTTCACGTTTATCTGTATGGTTTATGAATTTTGAAACATCAAAGTCTACATGCCATAGATGATTTTGCTCATCAAAGAAACCCCACCATTGAAATTCTTCTTTTTCACGATCGGTCAATGAGTTAAATTGCTCCTGAGTAATATTCACATCAAGAAGCGGACTCGCTGTGTAGATGAGCTGTCCTTTTTTCAAATCTTTATCAGCAAATAGACCAATGCCGTGCTTGTTGGATTTGTCGAGCTTGTAGTCAATGTGAATCATATAAAAAGTATACCTTCTTCGTATGACAAACCCAAAGCATCAGTCCAGTATGAAATACTTCTATTTGAAATTGGGTCACCTGCTGCGCGAAAATGGGACAGTCAACATTTACCACCAGTAATGAGCCTGCTTTAGGCAGGCTTGACAAAAGTACTATATATGTAATAATAGAGAGTGAGTTCTTTGCCATTTGGGGACAAGAAATGGACGCTATTTTCCACACGATTCGGCTCGGCAACAATACTGTTCAAGGTTTAACGGCGAGCGTGGGCAGGGTCGTAGACTCTATCCCCTCTCTTGAGGAACTCTTTCGCGGCCTTGAAATTGCCGTTGAAGAAATTGAAGTCGATCTAGTTCGTCGCTCTGTTCGAGATCTTGGTTTTGACCATTCCACGCAGTTGCCAGAACTCTATGCTGCTGCGACCGGGACAGGCCTTGAGCTATGTCCCGAGGAAGTTGGGCCGCAGCTTCGCCTAAAATATCTCGATCAACCTGAAGGCGAGACCCTACATATCGGGATGAATCCAAGGGTGGTTCCCGGCTTTATATTGCCGTTCCACTATCGCCTTCAACACTCTCATGAGAAACTCTGGATGGAGTGGTCCTACGAGGATGACTACACCTATTACGCGGATGAGATCTTCGTCTTTATCCAGCCGCGCAAAGTCAACTGACCGCCTTTTCGGCGAAACGAAAACAACCCCTTCGTTTCGCGCGAAGGGGCGGTTTTCTTTTTATGAACTAACGGCTGGCGTCTTTGAGCAAGAACCATGGTAGGTCATGCATTACAACACTTTTATAGCTATTTTTACTACATCATTTTGACGGTACTTGAGCACTAAGCGTTTTATGAAAAGTCTTCTGATTCAAGGTGAACTATAGGTATCTCACCTTTTACATCAAGACTATAAACAACTGAAGTTACATATTTATATTTTTTATCACTAATGGTTTTAGAAGAAATTTTAAAATCAATCACTACTCGGTTTTGTGAATATTCTCCATTGATAATTTTATTTCTTCCAATCTGACTTATGTAACCAATTGGCAAAAGTTTTTTAACTTCACCAACAGGTACTAATGTTTCTGAGTTAAATTCAGTTGGATAAACTTCATCTCCAATTTTTAATCGAGCCGTATTAACCTTAACTTGAGCAGGGTAACTTCCAGCATTCTTTAAAATAAAACTAAAGTACCAATTGCTATCTTTATTTTCGAATGTTAGTTCGGGAAAGATATAAGGACGTCTTTTACCGACATACTCTCTATATACTAAAATAAGAGTTACTAAGGCAACTAAAAAAAGTAATAACTGCGAATAGTCATTATTAATAGCTTTTAAAAAATTTAATAGGCATTCCATAAATTATATCTTTGAGCTAGAACTTGTTTGCTGGCCGTATGGGACGAAGTTGGAACTTTTTTAAGTTAAGATTAAAGTAAAATTATTATCCAATTTTTAAGTTTCTAGCAACAGTACGTACTGTTTGGTCAAGTGAGGATATTTGTTGAGAAATCATTGAAAGATCCTTTTTTAATTGCTTCGTCTGCTCATCTAGTTTTGCTCCGCTATTAAAATATTCCATGACACCGATTGGTACATTACAAGAACTGCACTGAACAAACATTAACTTATAAGCTGAACCTGCAGGTGACTGCTCCTCTATCTTAAATGACATACTGTTACATGAGCCGCATTTTGACATATCAATTTTATTTTATTTCATAAGTACCATGCCACATTGTGCAGCACCATATGACTTAATGATATACCCTGCCTTTCCAGCGTCAATTACCCCCTAAAAAGTAGGTTCGAACGTGATGTTTTCAATCTCTTCTCCTCCTACACCTGCAACAGGACTAGCAATGTATGCCTCGCCCCTTGTAAGTAGCTGCTGATAAGTAATGACTTCAATCCCATGAAGAGAATGATTTAATTTACGCAACGCCTCCTTCTTTTCAAGATTCCAACTTTCACTGTTGCCTATCAATACATATGCACGAGGTTTTAACATAGATACTTCTGCACCATATTTTTTCCGTATACTTTCGGCAATCTGGTAGTGATTCTTCTCTATTTCACTGAGGTAATTAACAACTTGCCCTAAGGCAATATTTGTTTCGTCAGTCCACTTCCACGAACCAGCGTGGTGAGTGTCACTTACAATCACCTGATCCTTAGGGAGCTTTATTTCCAACAAATCGACAAACCCATCAATAGTTGGGAAAAGATAATCCGGCATCACTCCTGTAATATTTATTTTTTGCTTTTCAATGGGGGTTTGGTAATTGGCACCAAATAACCAGTGATTCTCATAGATCCAGCTTTGCCACGAATCTGCACCTTTTGTCTCATGATGGCTCCCCACCTCAAGTCTAGTTTTTAACTCATTCAGAATTTCTTGTCGAAGAGCTGTCAATCTACCTGATGACAATCTGTCGGCAAGTGCAGGTTCGTTAGCTGTCAAAAGTTGCCAAAATTCATCTGAGTATCCCTTGGTCATTATCTGCTCAATTGCAGATTTTTTATTCAAATCATCAATGATAACTATTTTATTTTTCTCGACAGTAACGTAATCATGTTCACCACGTTTAATTCCACTATCTACTATTTCCTCCCTTGTTTTAATGGCTTCTACTAGCTTTTTAATAACTTCAGTATTAAGGGGAATATCCACTTTCTCCATTGGAGCTAGAGCATGACTTTTGAAGTTACCAGCCTGTAATTCTGACCATTTTGATTTCTTATCTTTTTTAAATTTAACTACACTCCCAGTCACACCCGCACCATGTACTGTGGGAAAGAATACAATTCGAAGTTCTGGAGTCTCTAATAGAGTTACAGGATTTGTTATTGCCACTCCTCGATTTACAGATTGAGTTTGTATTTCTTCGCTCATATTTGTGAGTATACTATTAATACCGCCCAATCAACAGAGGCACAGACGCTAGTCGCGCCCGCCATACGGGTCCCAATGTCGTTCTTTAGAACGACATTGGGGGCGGGGTCTGTGCCGTTATTTGACAATATTCCAGCTGGCGAGATAATAACCTCATACAGTACCTTGTCAGTCTCATACTAGTTATTAATTGCGTCTCTGATGTAAGCATGTAAGGCCTTTAACCATACCGCTACTTTCACCAGTTGGGGCATATCTAGTTGTGTATACGGCATATCCGATTTATCCGCTAGAAAGTAACGAATTCTAAAATACCCAAATTTAATAGGGTGTTTTGGCGTTTGTGTCTTTCGAGTGTCCTGTCTTCAGGAACAGTGGATAAAACTCATTTCTCACAGCAACTAATAAAAAGAACAATCACGTACTTTAACCGCAAGTACGGTTTTTTGCTGTCTGAAGAAGAAGCTATAGAGGCATTACATAAATTTGCTGAGCTTCATGGGTTACTTTCCTTTCCCGAACCAGAGGCCGGACTTTTTGCTCTACGCCAGCGTGAGCAAAAGGCCGACCGCAGGGAGGGCTGACTTGATATTTACTCACAATTGTAAACCTAATAAAAAACCATGTATGTCATCTTCAGAAAATATGGACACCTCGTCGAAATTACACGCTATCAAAGGCAGCCAAATCCGCCGAAAGTACGCCTACACCGTACCCGAGACAAGAATCGCCCGATTGGAGCTCGGCGTCCCGATAATATTAACCGGACGCGAAAAATATGTGTGCGGCGCGTGTCTGCTGCTGTTACAGCGTTTGGATGCCCTCTTCTTATCACCCTCACGTTTAGAGGAGATGCCTCTGACGCATCCCTTGCAAACGATTCCCTTCGCCGCTTCCAGGTGCGGTTGCGAAATAAGTACCCTCTGGCAGAATCACTATTCGTCCCCGAACTCTCTCCAAAAGGAAGAATCCACTTTCATGGGCTTCTGTTTAACGTGCCAATGCATATTGGAGATACGAGAACTGGTAGACGGACTATTTCCCACGGCACCGAACGCAAAACCCGTGAACTTGCCCGATTATGGCTGGTCGGCTATGTTGATGCACAGCAAACTAACGGATCTAGCAGATTGGCATTCTATATCTCAAAGTACATTACCAAAGGAGGAAAAGAAGTAATGTTCAATGCTATGCGTATGATTCGCTGCACCAGAGGAATCCCAAAAGAAACTACTGTGCGTGGTGACCTTGCCAAGATTCTTGAAGCGGAATATGCTGAAAAGCGACCAATCAGAACTTGGGAGGACGAAAGTCCCTACGTTGGAAAGATAAGTAAAAAACTCTACTATGAAAACAATAGCTGAACTTAATAAAAAATGGTGGTATCGACTATTAAAAGTCTTCTACGTTCTTATCTTTTTGTTAGCACTTGGCGTTGCAGTTGCAATAATTCTTGATGAACTTGCACCGTACATGACAACTGACATGGGCTCCTCAACAGTTAAATGTTTGTCTGGTAATGAAAAAACTTTTTCATTTCGAGAAGTTAATACTCTTACCAGCACCGACCTGTCTGAAGACAAATATCTAATACTATCTAAAGCTGCTAAGCTTTGTGAGCTTAAAGCAGAAAATGGTGACAAGCTGTCGGAATATGATTTTATGAACATATACAGACAAGATAAGAAGTTGCATGAAACACTCTCTAATTACATAGATAATTCACATAAAATCACATTTAGACAGAAGCAAGTTAATAGCTGGTTCGATGTTATAGGCGCCAGCATCCTAAGTTTCATAAGCATATTACTTATTTTTGAAGTGATAAAGAGAATCTTCTACTACATTGTCCTTGGAAGCTTAAGACCAAAGAAAAATGAAAGCGATACTATACTGCCGAAAGTCTAGCGAATCAGAAGACCGACAAGAAAAGTCTCTTGATGCCCAAGAATACGAATTACGCTTACTTGCTGAGCGTGAGGGTATTGAGATTGTAGAAGCGCTCAAAGAATCAATGTCTGCCAAAGCTCCAGGCCGGCCAATCTTTGCCAAAATGCTCTCTTCCCTTTCAGAAGGAAAAGCTGATTCTATTCTCTGTTGGAAATTAGACCGCCTAGCACGAAACCCTGTCGATAGTGGCGCAATTGGTTGGATGCTCCAACAAAATAAAATTAAAGAAATTAAAACCTACGAGCGTAGCTACTACCCGAGTGACAATGTTCTTCTGATGTCGGTTGAATTTGGGATGTCGAATCAATATATACGAGACTTATCTGAAAACGTAAAACGAGGCAACCGTGAAAAAGTTCGTCGAGGAGAATGGCCAAATCGTGCACCCTACGGATATAGAAACGATAAAAACACCCGAACATTAAAAATTGTGAAAACTGAAGCAGATAAAGTTCGTCAGGTTTTTGAACTCTACGTCACAGGTAAATACAGCATGAATGACCTAGCTAAGAAATTTGGCTTTCGAAAAAGTCTTATTGAAAGAATCCTCAAACGTCACGCTTACTACGGCATGATTGAATATCATGAAGAGCTCTACCCTGGAATACACAAACCTATCGTCTCAAAAAGACTATTTGATCAAGCACAAGAAATTAAACACGGCGTCACAGCAACAAAACCACGTCTGTCTAAACTGAAATTTCCTTATCGGGGCTTTATGAAGTGCGCCGTCTGTAGCTGCCAACTTACCGCCACCCGCAAGAAAGGAGCTTATGACTACTATTACTGTACCAACGGCAAAGGCTTCTGTTCTGAGCACAAAACATACCTTACAGACAAAACTACACACTCTCTCTTTATTGAAGCTTTGAAGAAGCTCCAATTTGACGAAGAACTTATTGAGCTCATCTATGAAGCATCCCGTGAAAGGCACGAAAATGGCCGCTACAGTGGCCAACAGACCCTTGATACTATCCAGTATCAAATCCACCAACTCAAGCTCAAGAAAAAGAAACTACTCTACACATTTACTAGCGGTTTAGTCGAGGAAGATTTATACACCGAAGAAGCTTCGGAGCTCCAAAAGGAAAAGAAGGAACTTGAAGCAAAGTATCGAAATTATGAGAACAATGCTGACAACGGACTGGCTACTTTGGAACTCACTAAAAAGCTATTTCTAGATAGTAATAGAGCCTTATTTGATTTTGAAAATGGTGACCCAGAGAAAAAACAAAAGGTCGCACAAAATCTACTTTGGAACTTTGAAGTCAAAGACAAAAAAGCGTTGAATCATAAGTTTAAGTTTCCTTATAACTTGATAGCAAATGCACCCAAAAGTGGTGATTTAGCTGTAATGCTGCTGGACAGGGACTCGAACCCCGATAGACGGCACCAAAAACCGTAGTCCTACCATTAGACGATCCAGCAATGGATCTTTTGTACATTACATGAGCAATGCGCAGACTAGACTACCACATTTCTTTTCTGGTTTCTACTGCCTTTAACACTGGAAATTCACCCAAAGATACTTGCGTGTGTGCCAGTATCAACTAAGCTCAATACAAGAACGCCATCTTGTTTTTGATACACGAGAAGTAAATCGTTCTTAATGTGACACTCTCTATACTCTTTTGATGAGCCAGTGAGTTGATGATCTCTATACTTGGGATCTAACACCTCCCCATCCGCAAGTTGATTGATTATCCTATTAACTAAATCTTCGTCAAAATGTCTATGTCGTGAAATTCTTTTATACGAACTACGATAAGCTTTTGTAGAGAAAATGCGATACCTTATACGAAGAACTTACTTCATGATATCTGCATGCAACTCCTCAGCGCTGTTGTAATACTTGCCTGATTTCAGAGCTTGTTTTGTCTCGCGGATAATCAGCTGCTTTTTTTCTTCAGAAAAATTGTCCGCGGTAAAAATTTCAAACGGGATAGATTGGGTACGCACCACCTGAGTAAGAAATAGCTTAATGCCTGTAGACAGGTCTAAGCCGACACTCTCAAGTGCCTTCTTAGCATCTGCCTTAAGTTTAGGATCAATACGT
>JAYVBM010000018.1:0-5210 GCA_043750495.1 Minisyncoccota bacterium
TCACACGCTTCTCGTTTTCTTCAGTTGTAATATCCGTATCATCAAGTGACTTAGCGAATTTCTCATCTTTTTCTTTGCGCTCTTTTATGCGGGTTGCGAAGCCACCCTTCTTGCCCTCACCAATACCTAGAGCCTTTCCAACGCCACCAACACGACGCGCATCAAAGCTTGAGTCGGCTACGCCCCTGGTTGCACCCAGTGCTAGTTTCCCAACCCGACTTCTGGCGGCATACTTTTGGAATTTCTGTGAGCTTGCCAGGGCATTAGCGCCACGACCAACCGTGCTACGACCAACTCTAGCACCAACACCTAGCGTCGCCGCTCCAGCGCCCTTCTTTGTGTAGCCGATGGCTTTGTTTTTTAGACTCTTGCCGTAATCCAGCGCCTTGTCGGCGCCTTCGGCACCAAGTTTTTTGGCGACTAAAAGTGAGGCAATCATAAAGCCACACATGACGAAGAAGAATGGTAGTGTACTCTGACCGTTGGCGAGTTGTTCGCTACCCGTTGCACCAGTGGTGGCAAATGTTCCCGCCCACTTCCCGCCTGCCGCCGAAAGATTCAGACTTTCATTTAAGCCCACTAGAGTTTCTAGCGAAAAGTAGAGAAAAAGGAAGTAGATAGGGGCAAAGAAAGCGCGACCAAGGAAGGCCTTCCAATATTTACTCATGGTGTCACTCAGTGGTGGTAAAATCCACGACATAAACATCAGTGGCGAGACCAAAATAAACAATGTGAGCGCGATAAATCGCGCCAACAGCAAAAAGGCACCGGCGGCTAAGACAAAAGCCGTAATGAGGAAGAAGATTGCCGTACCAAAGATATAGCCCCAGCCGCCACCGCGATAGCTATCGAGGTTGAGTCCCAAGAGGTCTTTGATACCCATGAGCCTCAATATGTAATCGGACAGATCGACTTCATAAGACGGCCCATATTCATTTGAAATTTTTTCCGCATTAAGACCACTGATAGCGATTTGGGTCGCGATTTGGTTGGAGAAGTCGACGACGGCTTTGGTGATGAAGAGACTGAAATTGATGAGAATAGCCGCGATAATGAGATTTACCAGCCAACGCCTCGTGTTGGAATTGTCCGCATCGAGAATCATCTTGAAGCCAATATAGACCAAGCCAAAGATGAAAAACATGTTGACGAAGTCGCGTAGAATAAACCACACCCGATCCACTGCTAGTCCAATTCCGGAACCCAAGAATAGGTTACCGAAGCCAATCACAAACGTATTGACGGCAAAGTCAAAGAGCATGGCACAAATCCACAATATAGTTCCAGTGATAGTGACCAGAATAGACCACAGAACCTTCTCAAAGAATGTCACTTCAGCTTGCGCGAAAGCCACCTGGGGCACAACCAGCAAGACCGCCACCAGTAGACTGGTGAGAAGTGGTGTCTGAAACTGGCGGAGTCTGTTCATGATAAGTGCCTATGTGGTTGGTGGTACCCAGATTCTGATTCGACTATCAAGTTCGCTTCTGGTGATAGTTCCCAGATTGATAAACGCGGTTTGCAAGGCACTCATGCGCTGGACAATTGCTTGCTTTCTAGCGGGGGTGGTGTCCACAGCTTCTAGCTCAGTCTGGAGCGCTCCGAATTCATTTAGAAGTGTGTCTAGCTTTGGAATATCAGCTAGTGCTTTGTCGCGCGTCGAGACAGCATCTTGGTAAGCAAGGTCAGCTACGGCCCGTTTCTCTTCCGGGTTTAGAATGTTGTTTTTGTAACTAAGGAGAGCAGGAATGGCTCGGTTGGCCGCGGAGACAGCGTCTTGTTGAACTTCCTTAGCGACACTTAGTGAGTCTGACGTAAGACCGGATGGGGTACCGCTAGCCACTAGGTTGTTTGATTGCCTCACGGCTGCATCAATAAATGATCCACCGTCAAAGCCAGGGCTAGTAAAGCCTGTGCCAGGAGTGAGTCCAAGTAGTCCCGCTGCTCCAATGATGGCTTGGTTGGCGAGCTGGCCAATCAGCGCCGCAATAAGTTCGTTGATCTCGTCAGCAGCCACTAGTTGGTCTTGGCCGGCACCGAGGGCTTTATTAAGGCTGCCGGCAATCACTTGTCCCGGTTTTGAAATAGTGCAGCTTTCTTTTGGACCACTAGAACCTTCAATCGCTCGACAAATCTTTCCTGACAAGAAACCTCCTCCCCAGTTCCCTTCAGTCAGAACCTGACCTTTGGCGTTGGCTAGTCTCACCCGCATAGTAGCTTCAGCAGAGAGGATTTGCCCGTACGGAGTGTACTGTTCGGGACTACTGGTGATGGTGATGAAGTCTTCCAAACTACTTTCACTAAAAGTATCGTTGTAGAAGTCTTCGATGTTATTGACGATGTCAGATAGGCGACATTCATTCGGATCGTCGTTTTCGCGCGCTTGCTGGTACTTGACCGCCAAGGCGATTTGAATATCCAGCTTAAAGGGCGAACAGATGAAGGAGCCGATACCGCCCAAACTTCTAATGAATTCTCCGGCCGCTTTATCAGCGGCATCAATCAAAAAGCGTTTTATGTCCTGGATAAAGGCTGGGCTACCCTCAAAACCAGAGTTAATCCACCGAATCAAGCTACCAATTAAGGAGGAGATGATAGCCTTGGCAATCCCAAACGCAATACCATCAAGGAAAGATTCTTTGGCAAATAGGAAGCCGTCAACTGAGGCAGAAAATGTTGATGCAACAGAAGTGGCCGCGCCAGAAATGGTTTGCAAGGTGCTCTCAATCGTAGTTTTGACAGTGTTTGCCAGCAGTGGCCCAGGTATTTCTACTGTGGGACAAGGGGTCGTCAGACAGGCCTCAGCTGTCGGGGCTTGTTTGGTAAAGTATTGAGGAACGTAAGTAAAAACTAAACCAAATACCACCATGATGGTCAGTACTAAGCTTTGTCGTAAAATGTTGAAAAAATAATCCATACGTAATTATTAATTATTGACCTGGGTATTATTCGGGCTAAATTTTTTAAAATAGATCGCGGAATCAGAAGCGGTAAACAGTCGGTCGTACTGAGCAAGTCCTACATACATATTTTGTAATGACATAGCCAATCCCAACGTATCGTCCTGGTAGCGTTTAAAACGCACAAGGGATACCATTGGATCAGACACCGCTAGTGACATCGCTGAGATATCTTCCTGAACTGCTCGGTAGGAATTTAGTAAATCAAGATGCTGCTTTAAAAATGGTGATGGTACCGGTATCTTTAATGAGTCCTCCAGAGTGTTAGCATAAATATCAGCAACTGGTTCGAGTTCCTTGAGTCGCTCGGTCTTGCCGTTGTTAATAGCGCCGTTCATTATTTCAAGTTCATTGCCGACACCTTCGACGTTGTTAATAAGAATCGCGTCGGCCATAGCGTTGGCATAATTTTTGATGTCGGCGTCGGTCCAGGTGCTCATAATTATCACATCACGGGTGTCGTAGAGTTCTTGTTGGGTGGCTCTCGTTAGGTTATCGACCGTCGTGTCAATTACTTCTTCTTTGGTCTGGCCCAGGGACCCGTAATATCTTGAGCGGATCATGCTTTCAAGAAATTGGATGCCTAGTTGCCCGGTGACGGTCGTAGGAGCCTCGTATGTGCTACTGGCCGAGTCATCAATTATAGCTTCAGTAGTAAAAAAAGTGTCGCGCCAGTCCTCGACCCCGTTTTCGTCTTTGTCGGTGACCGCAATGGCGGTGCGAGCAGGGACGTTAGCACCACTAACTGACGCTGGTTGGCTAAGCTGTCCGATGCCAAAGTTGGAGTAGATAACCGCACCAAGCACCAAGGCAATACCTACCAAGAATGAACCCAGAATCTTTTGGTTAATCTGCCCGAACATATACCATAAGTATAGCAGTGCAGACCTACGTATTTTTAACGTGTACACAAAAGCTGTGTATGGTGTGAGTAGGTTGTGTGTAAGTGAGCTAATTAGGGGATAGTGCTGGGGATAGTAGCGCTTCAGCCAAAGTCAGCCATTGTGGTAACGCTACGTCTTCGGCCCTGATGTTAAGAGCTAAGCCCGTTTCATTAAAAATTACTTCTAGCTGCCCTCGGGGGTAAGACTTGGACAGGTTGGAGAGGAGTTGTTTGCGCTTTTGTCCAAACCCCAAGTGAAGGAGGGTAAAAAAAGCTTGCTCTGACATGTTTATGAAGGCTGTCTTGGAGATATCGTGCACCGCAATGATAGCCGAGTCGACGTTTGGCGGCGGGGTGAAGTGTCCCCGGGCGATGGTGCCGATATAACTAGGTTTTCCATAACATTTTATTGAAAGTGAGAGCAACGATTCCTTTTTGTCCTTGGCTATTCGACTCGCCACCTCTTTTTGAACAAGAAAAACAAGGGTATTGGGCTGGCAGTCAGTTTCAAGCATGGTGCGGAAGAGCAGACCAGAGATGTAGTAAGGGATATTAGCCACGACCTTATATTGCTGATGTTTAAGGCCAAAGCCAGTTGGATCTATAACGCGGGCGTCATGATGGTGAATTATGAGCTGCCCCGCGGCAATTTCTACAGCAAAAGTCTCGTTTAAGGACTCAATGGCCCGCAAGTCAGCCTCAAGCGCGATGACCTGCACGCCCCGATCCAAGATTTCCCTGGTGAGCGCTCCCGTACCTGGTCCAATCTCCAGCACAATGTCGCCTACTTCAAGGTTGGCAGCGTCGCACATCTTCTTCGGCACATACTCACTATTAAGAAAATGCTGCCCCAAAGATTTCTTATGTTCAAATTTCATAGGCAAGTCTTTTTGTTAGTTTGAGGTATGAAAGAAAAGCAGCTTTGGTCTGGTCCAGCGATTTGTCCCAGGAAAGGGGCAAATCTCGGCATCTTGCATACAGAAAATATATTCGTGAACTCATTATTTTCCAGCAACATAAATTCACAATAGTCACCTACGCTCCTTTGTTCATTCAATTTCTTATGTTCAAATTTCTCGCTCATATATTAGAAGTACGTTACGGTATTACTAGCAAACCCGCAACCAGTTAGTTCTACCTATCATACATGATAGGTAGAGTTCAAGGACAAGTGCGAAAAAATGAAAGGCATGTACTAAAACAAAAACTTCTCTACTAATCCACTCCCCCTTGCTCACCGCCCTAGTATCTCAAACTGTCTACCTATCATACATGATAGGTAGACACATAAGGTCAGGAGTGAGACATTGAGACACATAAGCAACGCACCCCTTCTTGATTCCAGTCCGCCTCTTTCATAGCACCAA
>JAYVBM010000019.1:0-19103 GCA_043750495.1 Minisyncoccota bacterium
CCCTTACTCCGTCCACCTCCCGCACCACCACAAAATAGTCAGCAACACCACCTACTTGCAAGGTGCTGTACTGACTAAGTGGGACATTCTGTTGAATGACAGATTCCATCACTGGTATATTTAATTCCCCGGGAGCGCAGTTTGAGTAGGAGCAGCACAGCCTTCGTCTGGTTTCTTGCCGTTCTTGATATTGTCCGCGATACAAGTTGCTGTGCGCGCAAAGCTTGGCGCAGCCAGCTTACCTTCTTCCAGCGCTTTCAAAGCACCGTCATTGTCACCTTTTTCGTGATAGAGGAACGCCAGCGTCGCCCAATTTTGGGCATCACCTGGAGTGGCAGCAACGCGTAGTCTAAAAATATCAATCAAGAAATCTGTCTGACCAGACTCGTAGGCCGCTGCCAGCAAGAAATCGCTTTTGGCAAATCGCAGCTCGGCTGCCTCACTATCCATGAGCGCGATCGCCTCTTCAGGTCGATCGTTGTAGAAGAGTGAACCAGCGTAGAACTCACGCGCCTCCAAGCTCCTATGATCAAGCTCATACGCTTCTTTAAAGAAGACCAGGGCTTCAGCGTCTTTCTTTAGAGACAGCTCAATGAAGCCTTGTTGTTCGATAATGCTTTGCTTGCGCGGTGAGAGACTGCGCGCAATCGCCATTTGCTCTTTAGCCTTTTCGAGCTGTCCGGTGGTGCGGTAGTAACTACCGATAAAGACATGGATGCGAGCGTCGCCTGGCTTGTCCTTGGCCAACTTCAGCAACTCCTCCTCGGCGCGAACAGCGTACATATTTTTGATTGCTTCGGGGGCCTTTGGATTTTGCAAGATTGAGATGGCATTTTGCGAGAATTGTTCAACTATTTCTTGCTGACCAAATGAGTCTCGCGCCAGCGCTCGCTCGAAGCCCTCGAGGCGCTTTTGCGGATCTTGTTGCCGAATAGCCTCGATGATATCTGACGCCGCCGCCATACCCGGGGCATGTGCGAAGTACATACTAACCGCCGTAAATACCACCACTACTGGAATGGCAAACTGCACGATAACTGCCTCGTCGACTTTTGTTTGTTCAATTCTTTTGATTCCCGTACTCACGCGTGAGTGGATTAAGCCAAGAATCATGGCGAAGAATATGTAACTGACGATGTTATCAAACACTACGAAATTGTGTGTGAAGTACCCGGCCAAGATACCGAGCAGAACCCCACGTTCTAGCACTGTAAAAGTGGCGTCGTCTTTATTAATCATCGGACGGATGATGAGGTAGTAACCGCAGGCTGCAAAGATACTGAGGTAAGTGAGGAGTCCGATAATTCCACCCGTGGTCAACCAATCAAAGAAAATATTGTGCGAGCGGTCAAACCATTGTTCCTGGGCATATAGGGATGGATCGTAGTGTTCATTGAAGACGTAGTTGAAGTTACTCTGACCGTAACCAAGCAGCGGTCGCTCCTTCACTCCCTCCCATGCCATACCCCAGATGGTGGCACGAATCGAGAGGTCACTGATCGAGATGTTCGCGATACGAGCCAAGTTTGGATTACTTTGAACCAAACTTGAGTCGCGCGCGACAATAAATGCTCCGACCAAGAGAACGAGGACCGCGAAGGCGCCAATTGCGTACTTACGGAACTCTTTGAACTTTGTCCCAAACAAACCAATGTAGCCAGACATCACCATGATACCTACCACCAGACCAATCGCCGTACCACGAGTACCGGTCTCGATAAGGACAAAGGTAAACAAAATTGCCAAAAAGGCGTATAAGATTTTGCTATTTTGAGTCTTTGATTCCACAAAAAGCCAAAATGCGATAAAGATGTGAAAGAGCATGTATACCGCCATGTATGCGGCATTGCCTAGACGACTATCGATACGGCCAGACCCTTCGACCAATCCTCCATATTGCGCGAGACCATAGAGCGCCACCAAGAAAGCCACAATAAGTGATGTATTGAGTAGATTTTGCCAATGTGCGCGAGTAGTAAGCACTGAACCAAGCACAACCATGTACAAAAATGTGTGCACGAGTGATACATAGCCATCCATACGCTCGAAGTTGCTCCAAAAACTAGATTCTGGATGAACACCGAATAAGTTGGCGAAGAACATCACGACTAGGAGTGCGGCAAAACTAACAAATATCCACGAAAATCGTGGTCGGTACTTTACTTCATAGAGTGCTAGAAGTACCCACGCCGCGACAGTAATATCAACTAGAATGCGGAACCAAAAGTTCTTACCAGTAATAAACGGGAAAAAGTACTCATTCTCTACGTACAAGGTCAAAAAAGGCACCGCAAAAAGGCCCCCGAAGACCACAACTTTCAAAACATCTTTCATATGAGGAAAACTATACCATGAGCCCTAAGACTGAAATGTCTAGACGAGGCTTGTGTTGTAGGGTGAAATCACAAAAGCACCCCAAGAGTACTTCCATTTTTATGGTCGCCGGCGGCTTCCTAAAAATTAGGGCGAGGAGGCTGCGGCCGTCCATTCTGAACACTATCTTCGAGAAATCAACAGTGCGACTAGTGACACCACTTTCTCCATGTCCTTTGGATTACTTTCCGCAATCAAAAGAGTGAGGGCAGTCAGAGCCGTCGGAGTAAGGCGCTTAGTATCGAGAACCCTCGCTTTACGCAAGAACCACACAAAGGCATATGCTCCCGATCGCTTGTTTCCGTCGACAAACGGGTGGTTCTTAATGATGAAGTACAAAAGGTGTGCCGCTTTACTTTCCACCGTTGGATACACTGCCTGACCGCCAAAACTTTGCATGACATTTCCCACAATACCTTCAAGACTCTGCTGACCTCGTGGTTGCGCAAAGTTATCAGTCGCCTCACCTTTCTTCATCAATTCCTGTTTAAGAACTTCCAAACTCCCAATTAGTTCGTCAGCGGTGAGTTGTACTTTTTTCTTACTAACCTTACTCGGAGTCAAGAGTTCTTTATCGTATGCATCAAGCGAGAACCAAGTATCAGCAAAGAGCTTGACGAGCTCTAGCACCTCTTTGCCATCCATCACGTCACCCGCTGGCAAAACTGCCTGCACCTGCTGCACTGCTTTCATAAAGACCTCGTAGTTCTTCGAAACGCGGTCTGGGTTGATGTTATACCCTTCGACAATATACTGTCGGAGAGTGTTTGTAGCCCACTGACGAAATTGGGTTCCAGTGACTGAGTTAATCCGGTACCCGACAGCAATCATAATGTCGAGATTGTAGAAGTTAACTGAACGACTGATACGGCGCTCTCCCTCAATTTGAACTTGTTCCATTTTGGAACAAGTTGCTTTCTCAGACAGCTCCTTTTCACTGTAAATATTTTTAATGTGTTTTGTTATTGCTTGGGAATTAACACTAAACAACTTAGCCATTTGCGCCTGAGTGGCCCGCAAAGTATCATTAGTAAAATCGCCACGCAATTCTAGAGCGCCAGTTTTAGTTTGGTAAATAACTAATTTTTTAGAGTTGTCCATGACAATTTTCTTCTTCATCGGAAAATTATATCATCAGAATACCAGAAATTGTTGCACGAAGTCTTTTGAAAAAACTATCGCTTCACCCCCCACACCGCCACTGCCGGAAAGAGATTTTCTCGGGCAGCTACGGGAATCTTCAAGATATCGTCCTGATGCTTCATTTCCCAGGTAAAGAGTTCGTCGATTGCGGTCGTGTCTGAATTCTTAAAATACTTCTCAAAAGCTTTATGACTCGGCATTTGGTGGTAGGTAGTCCTGATTGGTGTCACACCCTGGGCTTCATAGAGCGCCCGCACTTCCGGTTCTGGTACGTAGCGTACGAATTGTCGCTCTGGTAAGATCTGCGGTAAATTATTCCCCAGCCGCACATGAATCCATTCTTTAATTGAGTGGGTATGGAGCGCATGTCCGAGATCGTAGCGATGCACGACGAGACCACCTTGCTTCGTGTACTTGGTACCAAGCGCCAAGAAGCGACCAAGCTGCTTAATGTGCTCGAGCACACTGAGCGAAAAGACTACATCAAAGGAACCTTCCGCTTCGTCCGGAACGTGATCGTACCCCAGTTGAAAATGCACCCTAGCGTGTTGTACCCCCGCTAGATTTTTCTGTGCAATATTAAACCAGTATTCAATTGGCTCAACCCCCACATACTCAATCTCCGGATATTTTTCTATGAGCGCAGCAACGTAGCTTGCTCCCCCACACCCCAAATCAAGTACTCGGACGCGCGAACCAAGCGCGGCTCGGCGTACCGCCTCCCCTACAACTTCAACAATAAATTGCTCTTTCAAACTTTTCATAGCCATAACTTTATCACATCCCACAAAGGAACGAAAAAGCGCAGCCCTGCAGGGCAGCGCTTTTTTAATATAATTCTGAATGAGACCCAATGAGAGCAAAGATAACTATCTCATCACCTTCGTGTCGATACACGGCTCGAATATCTCCAGTAACATTCATGCTGAAGTAGCCAGTATAATTGCCAGTCAAGGAATGGACTCGCAACAGCGAGTCGGCGGGGTTAACTAACCAAAGCACTAACCGTTCGTCGAACCTAGTCTGCATTTTCTTCGGAAGTTTCTGGTACTGCTTCTTGAACTTATGAGTGCGGACAATCTGCATGCTACTTTTTTTTGAGATCTTTTAAGAAATCCTCTGCATTGCTAAATGCTGGTGACAAACCCACCCCCGCCTGTATATCTTTCTCAATTTTCCCAATCATCTTCTCAAGCTTCGGGGTCATCTTTTCCGGTGCAAAAAGCTCGACGCGACGCGTCGCCACCACTTGTATCAGGTACGAATTAATAAGCGAACTAAGATTAAGCCCCATACTCTTGGCCACCTCCTGAGCTGCTTCTTTAGTCTCCTTATTCACCTTCACACTTATAACCGTATTCATATACTACAAAGTATATACTTTGTAGGTTGAATGTCAATCCTAAAAAACCACGACTCCACAAGTCTCGTGATTTTTAGTTCCCCCCACCCCTAATCAAGAAAACGTCACACTTTCGGAGTGTATCTCTTTTAGATACTGTTGGTACCGTGCATCGGTGAGATTCAATTTGTAGTTTAGCCGAGTAAAGACAATTTTGTATACTTTGGCAAAGGAACCTCTTATTTCCGCTCTGATCTCAAACGAACCGGTTTTACCGGTTGGTATTCTGGCGTAAAGTAATGTTCCTACCGTTACCTGAGACACTCCGTCACCTCGGACTCTGACATTAGCTGTCTCAATCTCACCTTCGGCCGTTCCTTCAATCTGATACATAAACCCCGCCACCTTTTTACCTGAAGCAATCGATATCGGGACAAACACCTCGGTTTGCTCCGCAGTGATGTTAATTTCCATATAAAACTTTCCCACCGCCCTATCTGGCACTCTTTTCTGCTTAACCCTTAAAAATCGAGCCTGATTCTTTTTTACCTTGACCTCAATATAAGGGTCCTTCCCCTCCAGCTTATTAGCTTGCACCAACTCTACTTGAAGGTTTTTTATTTGCCCATTCAACTCTTTTAATAGTTTTTTATCAGCCGCAGTCATTTTTTTCATACTCTCATTATAAAACAAGCACATGAGCTTTTTTGCTGGTTGTGGGAACAAAGATCCTAGGGCGCGCTCTGTGTGTACTTGAGCACACAAAAGCGCAGCCCTTAAGGCTGCTCGCTTAATGTGTTCAAGCTGTTACTTTTGAATAAAAGCTGTTACTCTATCAACTAAATTGAATATGAAAAAATTGATTAACACTGTTCTTGGTTCACTCGGCTACCACATTCGAGCAACACATGCTCCACTACAATCATTTAAAGTAGGGATGGAGGTGATAGCTCGTCGCTTTCCTATTGATATAGTGGTGGATGTTGGAGTGGCCCACAACACAAATGATCTCTATCAGCCTTTTATAGGGAAGCAATTCCTGCTCATTGAAGCAAACCCCTCATTCAAAAAACACTTGGAAGAACTACATCGCAAGCTTAACGCTAAAGTCGAAATAGTATTTTGTGGGGAAAGGAGTGGCGAAATAACTTTAAACGTTCCAGAAAACAATCGACGGTCTTCCGCCTACACAGCAAAGGCTGACCAAGCGTCCATCGTGGTCAAAACAGAAACTCTCGACACTTTAATGGAGCGCAACGAACTTCAGACTGGAAATGTGTTACTAAAGGTCGACGTAGAGGGTGCTGAACTTGACGTATTACGTGGAGCAGAAAACACACTCAAGCGGTCAATGGCAGTCGTCCTTGAAATTTGCTGGGGAATACCGTTTACCCCAGAAGCCTCCAACTACATTGACGTACTTATCTTTATGAGAGACAAGGGATTTATTCTGTACAATATTGTTGAAGGAGGTGGCATATCACGACACGATCGACTGACGCATGCTGACTTTATTTTTGTGAAAAATAAATAACAAGAAGTAACGAAAACGGTATGTATTACGTTACAATACATACTTATGCGTGCCGTTTACTACAGATTTGCCACTTATCTAGAAAAGTCTCTTAGGATTGATGCCCACTATTTTCTTCACGGTGGTTTTTGGCTAACTTTGACACAGGCAATTGTAATTATTGCGGGGATAGCAACGACAGCACTTTTTGCACACTTTCTTTCGGAAACAAATTATGGTGTTTATAGATATCTAATAGGGCTTGCTGTAATTTTTTCCTCTTTCTCTTTGACGGGTTTAGGGCAAGCAATTTTGCAAACCTCAGCTAAAAAATACTACGCTTTTTACCAAGAAACAATAAAAATAAATTTTGTATATAGTCTTGGAATTTCGTTAGTTGGCACACTCGGTGGTATTTACTATTTATTTAACAATAATACGATCTTGGCCCTAGGTTGTGTACTAATCGCCTTTATACAACCCATAGTAAACTCGTATCAATATATACCCGCTTTTCTCCAAGGACGCAGGGAATTCCACAAATCGACAACTGTCCAAAGCATTAAAGTAATACTTGTTTCTACAATTAGTATAATTACCTTACTTCTATCCCAAAGTGTTATTTTCTTATTTTTAAGCTACTTGCTTTCGCAAGCAGTAATAAATTACTTGAGTCATTTTTTTTATAAAAAAGCAGTAACCGTAGCAACGCCATCGAATATCTACCGGGAATACGTCTCGTACGCGAAGCACACGAGTCTTAGAAATATAATTTTTTCTATTTCAAATCGACTAGATGTCATCATTGTCTTTACGCAAATCGGTGCAGCCGGATTAGCAATCTACACTATTGCTACTGTTGTGCCTGAACAGCTTAAAGCCAGTTTTAAAAATTTAGCATCACTTCTTCTACCTAAATACGCAAGTAGTGTAGACATCGAAAAAAACAAGAGGGCCTTACCTCGTCGTACTATTCAACTATTTTTATTACTTTGTCTAGTCACCGTAACATATATATTCGTGGCTCCAACATTCTATAAAATTATATTTCCAAAATATGAAGAAGCCATTTTTCTCAGCCAAATAACCGCTCTTGCTTTTCCTTCCTTTGCCTTCTTGGTACCGTACAGTTTTTTTCAAGCGACAAAAGACGAACGAAAGCTTTATGAAATAACTCTTTATGGTTCGATACTACAACTTGTCTCAGTGATTTTCTTGGTTTTAGGATTTGGATTAATGGGTGCGATTCTAGCCAAAATTATTTACAGATATTTTGTATTATTTATAAGTATAAAGAATCTCTATACAAACTAAGAACGCTCCTTCTTCGTGCCCACAACGATAGTCTTCTGTCCTACCAGAAGACCTAATTTCCTCTTAAAAAAATTACCTTTTAAAAACCTGAGCCTAGAATCTAGAAAAATATTTCTAGAGTAAACATCGACTAGATTAAATTTCTTTTTAAGAACGCTCCGAAGTTTAAAAGATGAAAGTTTACTGACATGAGTGTAATCATCTGCCAATTCCAACCTTTTCCCAAAAGCCCAAAAAATTAAATCGTAGAAACGTTTTATTGGATAATTCGGCGTCTGAATAAAAATGATACCCCCTGGCTTTAACACGCGCTCAACCTCACTGACCATTAATTCATACTCTTTAACGTGTTCGATCACTTCCAACGAGTAAACTAAGTCGAAAGTATTATCTTCAAATGGAAGTTTTTGTGCAAAAGCAACTTGAAGATTAGCCTCTGGAATGTGTGTTTTGGCAAATTCAATTGCTTCCGATGAAGGGTCTATGCCAGACCTTTTTTTTGCACTTATAAGGTTTGATAACATCAAACCTCTACCACAACCGACCTCAAGAATGTCTCTTTCTTTCACAAGTGCTGTGAGAGATTCTATATCAGTGTAAGCTCCCACACCGATCCCTGCCTTATCATACTGATTCCAATGTTTAATTTGATCCATTTTATATTTTTTTAGCAACTAAATAATAGCCCGTCGTGATAATGTCCTTTTCAGGAAATTCTTTTTTGATGTCTCCATATTCATGCTTTACTAAACCATTTAAGGAATCGAGTACCCAAGCTAGGCTATACAAGATTGCCTTAGCCATCTTTCCACCTCTCAAGTCAGACTGGAATCCGACTCGCTGTATAAGTGCACCGACAGCAGACATAGTTCGGGTCTCTGAAATAAGTTCAACTATTTCCCAGTCTCTGAAGAGGTGTTGTAAACCATATTTCGTGTATCTAAAATAATCATGCGGGGCATCGTGAATAGGAAACACAAACCTTGTAGTTAAAATTAGGGTCCCTCCTGGTCGCAAGACACGTCTCATTTGAGCAATCGCTTGATGTGGTGTATGTAAATGCTCTAATACCTCTGTACATAGTACGAATTCAAAAGATCCATCTTCAAACGGTAAATTGTGGACATCTCCAACCGTATCGGGGAGTCTTTTGGAATTGATATCAAACGTATGTCTATTTGGGAATAAATCTTCATACGAATGGTTAGTAGAGAGACGACCACCGCCAATTTCAAGAACAACTTGGTTAGTTGCGTATTTTTGTAAAAATGGCCTCAGGTGCTTTCTGGTAATTTTTTGCATTTTATTTAACTAGGTAGAGATAATACCCTGCCACTTGACGACTACCATTCTTATAGAAAAGATTGTCCAACTTTCCAGCAATCCAAATTGGAAGCGCGAATCTACCAAGAGGTGTCAGCCTGATGATGGTTTCGAGTGGTAATCTGACTTCTTTTATTTCATGTTGGGCAAACTCTTTTGAGAACAACTTTAATGTATCGTAAGTAAAGCGCCAGTAATCGCCATAATACCCTTCGTGCGCGTGATAGTAAAATAGGAATGGAACATAAATAAGTAATTTGCCCCCGGGCTTAAGTACCCTGTGTAACTCTTCTACTGCCCTGACGGGATTTTCAACATGCTCTAAAACAGCCAGACAGAGAATTGCTTCCTTGGTATCATTCGCAAACGGAAGGTTATGAATATCACCCACAATATCGGGGTTATAATCAGGCACGGGATCCATAATTTTATAATCGACTTTTTCTACATATGGTTCCAGCCACTGATTCTTCTTTTCTACACGACTACTCTTTCCGGTATCTAGACGAAGGCTGCCTCCAATATCAATAACCTCTTTTGAAGAGGTGAAAATGTCTACACATTTTTCTCGGAAGAAATCGTCCCAGGCTGTCATAATTATTAACGAGTTATTTTGAAGAAATGAAATCTATTATAAACTGTGCACGCTTGTTCCAAGTATAACTGAGAGAAACCTTCTGAAGTTCTTGCGCGTTATGTGTTTTTGCTTCGTAATCAGCAAAAACAGCCTCGACTCCCTTCGCTATAGCTTGTGGACTGTCAGGAGCAACCAAGGTGACGAGCTCACGGCCCGTCACTATCGAGAGACTGGGGATATCGGAAGCGACAATTGGCACTCCGGAAGCCATATGAGCAAAAAGTTTAAGGGGTGACGTATAGCGAGACGAAAGTTCGGTTTTCGCCGAATTTGGAATGACCAAGATATCGGCAGATTGTTGATTGTTTTTTAAATCTGCATATGGCAATTGACCGAGAAAAGTGACTTTCGGGTATCGCTTTGAAAAGTCAGCCAACTGCTCAGCATTTCCGCCAATAGCGACGACTGAAGAGTCTTCTAGAAAATCTGAAGAAGCAAAGAATGTCTCGATGCCCTTCCAGCCATCAAACCCTCCAATGTACATCGCGATTCTTTCCTTCGCGGACAGACCCAGTCTCTCGCGCGCAATTTCCTTTGTTTCGATGGTCTCAAAAAAAGACTCATCGATGCCATCATGGGCAATCAGCATCTGCGTATTCTCTACACCATGTTTTTTATAGTCATCAAAAATCCCTTCAGAAATTGTAACTGTCTTAACGCCAATTTTGAGTAAACGCCTGGCCGGGAAATTGAGTTTTGCTTCGTGCGACTCCCAGACTAATTTCTGGGGTGTTATAAAGAGGCTCAAGAACCACAGAATCCACTCATGGCGAGAATAGATGGAACCAAAGTCACTATGCTTTTTGGTGAAAATGAAATTAAGCGCAAAATGGAGCTCGCTGAAATAATAGGCGGGTTTAAACGCGTGCCAAAAAATGCCGTGCGAGAGTCGTTCTAGCCCGAACTTTATTTCTATGGCGTATCGCTTTTCGATTTCTTTAAGTGAATCAGTATTTCTTTTATTAACAAAGAGAGTAACTTCTGCATTGCGAGCAGAAAAAGCGTTACACATATGCACTATCTGCACTGAGTGGGCACGCTCACTAGGAAAGCGAATGTTGGCTAAATAGGCTATTTTCATTGGTTTTTTAGCTTCGATACACAGTGTATACTACTATCCATGGATTTAAAAAGTTACATCAGAAATGCTGTTCCGCCCAAGTATATTTATAAATTACTCCACCTGAAGAAGACGTTGCCTTTCCTCGGAGGCGCCTTTACCAAAAGCTATTCCGGCAATGGCGAGGACGTCATTCTGATGCAATATCTCTTTAAGAACAAGAATAACGGCTTTTACGTTGATATTGGGTCATTCCATCCCAAAATCATTTCAAATACTTACCTCCTATATAAGGAAAAGCACTGGCGAGGAATAAATGTTGATCCAAATCCGCAAACTCACGACCTCTTTAAGAAGTATCGTCCAAACGACGTAAATTTACGTGTAGGCATCGCTCAAAAGGAGGAGCAAAAAGCCTACTACAACTTTTCCTACTCAGGTGCAAATACTTTTGATGAGGCTTTCGGCGAAGCTAAAACGAGCAAATCTTGGAACACGCTTCTGTCCAAGGAAATGCTTCCCTGTGTGCCCTTGACTTCTATATTAGAAAAGCATCTCCCAGCCAACACTGAAATAGACCTGCTTGATATCGATGTAGAAGGACTTGATTTGCAAGTTCTAAAATCAAACGATTGGTCAAAATACCGGCCGAGGGTTGTTCTCGTAGAAGATAAGGAGTTTAGAAAGAATCCTGGTAACAGCGAGGTGTTCAACTTCTTGAAAGAAAACGGTTACAACTTCCACTGTTACCTGGACATCACGCTCGTGATGACAGAACAAAATTTTAAAGCAAACGCGAAAGACTAATTCCCTTTTCTGATATACTCTCCCATTTTTGACACAAGGTTGTTGAGGCCGTGCTTGGTCTCAACAATTGTTTTTAGTTCGTCTTGAGAAAAGTGCGTTGCCTTGCCTGCAAGAATAAAGTCAGCGATAGCCTTGGGAGTCTCGTTTTCTGGAGCGCTAGGAAGTCCTATAGCGAAACTGTTCCCGCTCGTCGTAACAGGAAATACCCCGTTACACATAGCTTCAAGCATTGTTTTATCAATCGTCTCTGAAGCCATATTAATCATGGTTTTATGTTTTGGATACACAGAACGAAGCTCTGGCATTGGGAGTGGACCAGCAAAGGTGACTCGCTCACGCAGACCATACTTTTCAACCAAAGCCTTTAATTCTTCAAAATACTCAATATCGATAGAACGTCCATATACAGTGAGAGTATACTCGTTAGGAAGATGGACCATTGTTTCAATGCCTATCTCAATTCGTTTTGAACGAGATAGACGATGCACCATGATGATCTGTTTTTCATCCTTACATTGATTTTGACCGCCCCAGTACCGTACGTCCACTCCGTGGCCTGTTACTACTTTCTTTTCACTATTTTCATACTGTGGCAAGCTTTGTTTTGTAGCAGCAAACATCCGCTTTGTAAAAAGCGCGGCGAACTTAAGGTGAATGTGAGTCGTGTAGTGGGTATACCAAAGATATGAAGGCTTGTTGCTAATAAACCACCACCAACCCCCAAGAGTGAAGTACTCCGGGTTCATATGGACAAACACGCGATCGTATTTGACTCGAGTAATAAACCTAATAAATCGCCAAGTTCTTTTAAACTTTGAGTACCCCAACTCCTTGCCGAGTGAAAACACTGGAAATCTATTATCAAATGTGCCCAGTTCTAGACAAACTACCTGTACAAAAAAGCCCTCTGCAATAAAGGCGTCTACCCATTGGGTAACAAACGCAAGGTCGTCGTCTTGCTCGTTAATCTTTTGTGTTACAAAAAGTAGTCTAGATTTTTTCTCCATATACTCCCTGCAACAGATTTAGGTCCTTGTTGCTCTTTTTAAGTAGATCGATGTTTTTAAGTTCTGCAGCCCTGAGAAAGTTGCTCCCAGGCTCGTCCACACAGATATCTTCGTAAAATTCGCGAAGCGCTGCAAAATCCTTAATAAGACAGTGCCCTCCTGCTCCTCTTCCAGTCTTATGGATCGGATCGAGATGAACAGGGGCAATGTATGGATCGTGGGCAAGAAGTTCTTTCAGATCTTCCCAATCACCTCCTTTTGCCTGCACCAGATCATACATGATGTTGAGGAAAATAATTTTGACGTACGGAAGTGTATTGCTAGTGTACTTTAGGAATTCTGCTGAAATAGCCGTAGTAATTTTCTCGTACTTTGCTCGCGGAAGAATATTCATTACTTCTTTAGCGGCGACTTGGTGTCTTTCTGAATCAACTGGCAATCCGATTACATTTCGCACTGGATTAGCCGCGTCTTCTGCTGCTGTTACTTCACGCAAAAATTCCGGCGAAAATAAAACCGTTTTACTTGGGTAGAGGCTTTGAATCTTTTCGGTAAGACCAGGAGAGGCAGTAGATTTAATAACCACAATTTTATCATCCCCCACAAGTGAAACCGCCTCTTCAAGAATCGAACTATCAAAACCGTCCGTAGTGGATGGGGTTGGTACTGCCACAAATACAATGTCGCATGCTTTTATTTTCTCCTTATTTTGGGCATACGGTTCCTCCAGAGCATACCGGACAACTAAATAGCCTCGATTTTCAAAATCGTCAGCATAACTTTTTCCAATAAACCCTTGTCCTATGAAACCAATTGTCATACCTATGTCGGTGGTAAAATAATATTTAAAATTCGCTCCACTGCCTTTCCGTCACCATATGGGTTCTTGGCTGAAGCCATTGCCATATACGCTTCATTACTATCAAGTAAACCACAGGCTTCGTCAAAAAGTGACGCTTCCTTGGTACCAATCAACTTTACCGTACCAGCGTCAACTCCTTCTGGACGCTCAGTAGTGTCGCGAGTAACCAAGACAGGCTTACCTAAACCCGGCGCCTCCTCTTGTATACCTCCTGAATCGCTAATAATAAAGTGGCTCTCTTTCATCAGCCAAATAAACTCCAGATAGGGTTGCGGCTCTATTAAAATAATGTTTTTAAAACTTCTTTCTCCGAAGAAAGTGTACACCTGCTTTTGCACTATTGGGTTCAGGTGCACAGGAAATACAAAGTCAACATCCTGGTAACGCTCAGCCAACCGAGCAATCGCACGACATAAATTATCAAGACTGGAACCAAAGTTTTCTCGACGATGGCCCGTTATGAGTACTCGTTTCGTATTCTGTGAATGTAAAACTTGTTCGGGTATAACAAGCGGTACTGCCCCAGACTCAATCATAGATTCCGCCATGTGGAGAGCGTCGATGACGGTATTTCCGGTAACAAATATCTTTTCTTGCGAAATTCCCGCTAATCGTAGGTTGGCAGCGCTGCTTTCTGTGGGCGCAAAGTGATACCGAGCAATTGGCGAGATCATTGAACGGAAGCCTTCTTCGGGCCAGGGTGAGGCTAGGTTGCCGGTACGTAAACCAGCCTCTACATGAGCGACTTCAATCTGCATATTAAACGCGGAGAGCGCGGCTGCAAACACAGAAGCAGTATCCCCTTGTACACATACAATATCAGGCTTGAAATCGGTGTAATACCTTTGAAACTTTTGGAGTAAATAGGCGGTTGTGTCATTGAGGGTATTGGTCTTCCCCATAATAGAAAAATCAATATCTGTTTTTATACCAAAAGCATCTAATACGGAGTCGACCATATCAGTATGCTGACCCGTCTTGCACACACTGAGGACTACCCCGGTGTCTCGTAAAGCAATGATGAGCGGTGCCATCTTTATTGCCTCTGGTCTAGTTCCAATGACGATCGTTATTTTTTTCATGGCCAGTACTAGCGCTTTGCCACCACATCATAATGCACGGCAAAAACATGCCGAAGTGACGTTGGCACAATCATTTCGACGAGACTATTCAGAGGCTTAGCGATACCTACTCGCCACACTTTATCGATAACTCGGGGCAAGAAAATAAGGGATTTTGGGATGAAGCTAAAGCCGACTGGGTGGAGTTCAATTTCTTCAAAATCCGAGAAAAGTTTTAGAACTTCGTGCTTGCTGTAGTAGCGGACGGGACCGTTCTTAAATGGCTTACCCATGAGGTTGAGTAGGATTTGGTAAAACGCGCCTTGGATACCCATCGCAGTGGCCCGACGCGGAAATGATGAGTAGACTAAGACTGTGCCTCCAGACTTTACGACGCGATTAAGTGCCGCCACAGCCTTTCCCACTACATCTTTGTGGTTATGTAAAAATACTGCGCAGACAAGGACCACATCAACTGAAGCTGACTTAAGCGGCACCGTGTGAATATCAGCATTCAAGAGGAGTAGCGGGGTCTGCTGTTCTTCGTCGCTACGGATGTAGCGCTGGCGAAAGAGGCTAAGCATTTCGTGTGAGCTGTCCATGCCGATGTAGCCTCGTAGTGGCAACTTGGGTAGCAACAGCTCTGCCACCCGCCCGTACCCAGAGCCGAAGTCCAGAAGTATTTCGTCGCCCTTAAGGTATTGTTTAATATCTTCGATTTGAGCTTTCGATTTTTCTTTGGCCTGTGTATCGTTTGCTGCTGAGATTACAGCGTGAGTTGGATTTTCGATAGCATGCGCATCCCAGACGGTTCGCTCAGCGATTCCTTTGGCAACAAAAATACCACCTTGTTCAATGGTTTCGTTCGGTTCGAGCAAGTCGGTAAGTTGAGCTTCGGGCATATTGTCTCGCATCATACCATACTAAAAAGCACAGCCAAGTTACGCTTGTCCCACCTCCTCGTCTGGCTCCACGAAGAGAGCTTGCTCGATACTGGTGCGGTAGGATTCGGCATATTGACGACAAATTCTATACAGGTATAATAGAAACATCACCACGAAAAGTCCTCCTTGGGGTTCCGTACCTAGGGGGTCCTTTTTTTATACTCCAGCTTACTTTGCAGATCGTTCATAAAACATAACTGCTTTTTACCAAAGCGCTTGAGCAGGGCTGAGTATTTATAGATATTGGGAATCAGCACTCGTTCTAACTTTTCTTTTTCTAGCAGATATTGAACTAAGCAGTAGAAATCGCCATCGCCTGTGACAATCACCGCTTTGTCATAATTTGCATATTCAACCATTGTATGGAGAACCAGTTCAGCATCACAGTTTCTTTTGGTAGTGCCGTCTTTATATTCTAGAGTTGGTTTGAATATGCAAATAAAACCGGCCGCTTGTAATGATATGTAGAGTTTATTATTGCCTTCTACGTAACCGATAAACAAAAACGCCTTGTCGACAGAGTATTTTTCTTTTAGATAAACTCTAAACCGCACCCAATCTAACTGCCAGCCTAGGCTACGAATAGCTAAATTAACATTTTGACTATCTATAAATGCATAATTGTTTTCTTTCTTGTACATAGAAATTATCTAATTACATCATAGCATCCTAAAAAGCAGGGCCAAGTTACGCTTGTTCAGCTTCTTCGTCTGGCTCCACGAAGAGAGCTTGCTCGATACTGGTGCGATATGATTCGGCATATTGGCGGGCGTCTTGATGGAAATTGTTTTTCATTACCTCCTGAGCGTTTTCGCTCAGCACCCGGCGAATACCAAAGTTATTGAGCATTTCACTGATACGATCGGCAAAGGCCTGGACATCAGTCTCTTCGCAGATATAGGCCGAGACACCGTGTTCAAATAGATCCTCGCGCTTAGGAGTGCGAGACATCACTATCGGCAGCCCAGCGGCGGCCGCTTTCATTATCACTTCATCACTAGCTTCATCAGTGTCGGTGGCCAAGAGCAGATTGGCAGATTTTAGATGCGGGACAATGTCTTGTGTTCGATTATCAAATACCACCTGCTCTTGTATCCCCAGAAGTTTCGTACGTTTTTGAAACTCTCCTTTAGCTGGACCGTCACCGAGCACAAGGAGCCCGACGCGTGGATTTTTGAGCACAAAGCGTGCCGCATCAATCGCTCGAAAGAGCGTGCTGCCGTGCGATAGCTTTCCTACGTATAGAATTATAAATACGAAAGGTTTGTATATTGCCTTTAGGTCTATCGTCGGCTTTGTATCCATTATAGCTTCGTAGTTGTTGAAGCGTGGCAACATGCGTAGGTCGGGAATATTTAAATTTTTGGCCAGTATGTTTTTCAACACTGAAGACAGCACCCGTACACTCGCAAACTTTTTTATCATGTATGTCGCCATCAGGCGGCGCAGAAAAGGGTGCTTGCACTCCCTGCCAAAATCGCCACTAGTGTAGTCATGAAGGATATGCACCTGTGCAGGTCGTCCATATTTACGAGCGACGCTGTTAGCCACAATCGCCGACTCAAACGGATCGCGCGCTACGACCAGGTCAGGCCTGAAGCCGGTAGCGAATACCATCTGCTCCTGCGCTAGTCTGATACCGGCTTTGGGAACAGCCCACAAATAGCGCGAACTGGCTGTGTATAGCCACACATTGGGAGCGACCCGCAATACCGGGTTTTTGGCCTCTATTCCCTGTCTAAGTATGAGAATGTGTACTTCATCGAAAAGTTCATGGAGGTTAAGGAAACCATCAAGCGATTGCTTTGCTGGATTGAGAAGCGAAGAGTCTTGGGACACAAATAAAACGCGTGTTGTCGTCCGGGTGACGTCCGTTTGAAACACTCTTGGTTGTGAGATTGCCTCAGCCACACTAATCCTTGGAGACGCTTCGGACTTGGTGTTTCTTTTGAGCACGTACTCAAGCTCAGAAGCAGCTCGATCTGACGCATCGAAATTGACAATGTCCTTCTTGGCCATGGCAGTAGTATACCCCCACACTAACTTTCATGTCGCTAGGGTTGTTCAGCTTACTTGCTAACTAGTCCGATCTTTGCGTGAGTCTGTTTTCAGGAAAAAGGTTGGAGGCTAGCAAAAACTACATGAAAGTTGGTGTATGGGTATACCCCGACACTAACTTTAGTGTCGCTAGTGTTTTTCACCCTACCAGCTACCAAGCATGACTACTGTGAGGAGTCTAATTAATATAATTAATTCTAGAGGCTAGCAAAAACCACACGAAAGTTAGTGTGGGGTATAGCAAGCAAAGCGAAACTATACCGTAAAAGATTCAACGAGTTCGTGGAGATATTTTTCGTCGGACAATGTGCAGACCTGCGCGCGAGCATGTGCGCTTCTTCCATACTGCTGCCGAAGTGCGCTGTCGTGCGCAAGTGTTTTGAGCGCTTCTACATACTGACGCGTGTCTCCAACCGACACAACTAAGCCTTCCTTTTTATCCCTTAGGACGTCTTTGGCACAACCGACGTCGGTTGTTATCACTGGTAGACCAGCTGCCATTGCCTCATGAAGTACCATGGCGTAGCCCTCGTGGAAAGAAGAAAGGCATAAAACGTCTACCGTGCCCATAATAGCGGCCACGTCATTGGACCATGGTAGAAAAGATACTGATTCAGTTACGTTCAATCTTTGTGCTTCTGCTACTAAAGAAGTCTTTGTTGGACCTTCACCAAGAAGTAGCAACGCTCCATTCATTCCTTCCGACTTGGCTTGAGCAAAGGATCGGATGAGAAGCAGCAGGTTCTTTTCTGGCGCGAAGCGACCAACGTACAAAAACTTCACTACGCCGGCAGGAGTATATGCACGTCCTTCACCCACCTTAAAAAAGGTTTGTATGTCTGACTGAATCGGCAATACAATAATTTTTTCGGAGCGAACATCACGGACTAAAAGACTTCGTTTGATTCGCTCGGACACGACTCTAATTTTCTTTGCCTGATGTAGTACGAAAATAGCGTAGCAGCGTTTACCTATGGCAAACACATTTCGACTAAAGAAAGATTTATTGAAAACGTCGCCATGAATTTGTATCTGCAGGGTGGCTCCGCAAAACAATGAAAGTCCCAGCGGCGGTAGGCTACTGCCAAAAGGGTCTTGGGCGGACACCGTCCATTTTTTCTCTTTGTTTTGATTGATAATAGAGCGACCGATTTTATACGCGTCTTTAACCATACCAACCTTACTAGTACTGTTGGTTGCGTAAAAATAGACGCCTTTTTCTTCAACCCGAGCTGGACGCTGTTCAGCTTTTTTTGTAAACACAATGACGTGATACGTTCCAAGTAAGGACCCGTATTTCACCATACGTTCACGCTCACGCGTGCCTCCTAGCAAGACGTTCTTAGCATAACTAAAAGCAATAACGTTAGGTGGATTGTTCATGGATAGTGTTAAGAAAACTAGCTAATGTCTCTAGCATCGTAACTTGGGAGAACTCGCGAGAGCGAGCACGGGCTGACTGGACCATGCGAGAACTGGTTTCGGGGTGTTCTAGAATACGCACGATGGCCGCTTGCAGGGCTTGTGCGTCGTTAAATGGCACCAGAATACCACTAACGTCGTTCATGATGAGTTCTGGGTTACCACCGGCGGTAGTGGTCACAATCGGGGTACCTAGGTCCATAACTTCTAGGAGTTGATGTGAGAGGCCTTCGTAGG
>JAYVBM010000020.1:0-8539 GCA_043750495.1 Minisyncoccota bacterium
TAAAAGACCAGTCGTACGACTGGTCTTTTATATATGTGCCTACACTTCATTCTGTGTCGAGGTGGCCGCATCTGATTCAGAGTCTGCTTGAGCAGCTTCTTCTGCCACTTCTTCAGTTGAAGTAGCTGTAGAGGTGGCCTGTGTCTCTTCTTCGACTGGTACTAAAATCGGCGCTTCACCGAGTAAATTGCGTAGTTCCACTTCTCGCTGCGAGGCGATTTTAAGGGCTTCTTTTACTTGGGGTTCGCGGTAAGTAGCTTCTCCCTCACCAGTTGTGGTTGGTGCGGCACTCACGTTCTTATTTTTTAGGTACACCTGAGCACTCCAGATAGCACTGGTAGCAAAAATTAGAACCATTATCAGAAGTCCCGCCAACCACTCTCGCTCAGGGTGCATTATGTGAGGATCTCGCAAACCGCGTTCGTGGTGGAACACCTTCTTAGCCATTTCAGTGAAAAGAGGTCTGTGAATCATGATGTTGATAAAAATACTTTCATCGTAACTTCCGCCTGCCAATTATCAAGCGAGCGGGCCCTGAGTGAGGCTGATGAAATTTGTGAATAATATGGCAGTCGTTCGAGGATCTGCACAAACCGCTCAACGTCAGCTTGGCTCCCCGAAAAGGAAAACTCTACCTCGATCCATTTGGTGCCGGTCTTTTTGTCAGCAATATCTTCCAGGGTCTCGGTGACGAGATTAACCCCAGCTTGAGGTGCTAGTTCTTCAACTTTGTTTAAAAAATCGATACTGTCACTACTTTGTCTCAAAAAGTAGCTGCCCAGGAGAGCCCGTTCATCTTTAGAGTCTTCGTTAATTTTTTGCAATCGGTAGTAGGAATTTTCCTGGGCTTGTTCGGTTGCCAAAACAGTGACCTGCTCTTTGAGCAGCTCACCATCTGCAATAATTTTATACACAGCCAAAGTGCACAAAGAGATAGAAACTATAAGTAGCAACCCTGAAGCGATAAAGTGTTTAACGGTAAGTCGACTCATGGTGTGGGTTTTTTAAGGCTCACTGTCAAAGTGAATTGAATATCTCGGTCTTTTGCCAAATTAGAAATCGGCAGATCTACTGATGCAACGTCTGACAAAGCCAACAGTCTGTCACGAAACGCGGCTAGGGCTTGTCGATTTTCAGCGGTCCCTGTCACCTGAATTGGTTCGTAGTCCTCATCAGTGCGGCCAATAGTAAATTCAGAGATAGTGACCCCGGGCTTTTCAAGCGAGCGCAAGGTGACGATTCGCTCCGAGATAAGTGATTGCCTAAAGCCCGTAATCAGCTTTCCGGCTTGCAGACTGCTGACGGTCAGGCTTTTTGAAACATCCTCAAAGTTCGCTACTTTTTCTGATGCGGTTTTAGCTGACGCTTCGTATACTGACACCTGACTATTAATCAGGACGTATGCCGGCACCATGATCAACACGCCACCAAGAAGTGCTGCTGACCAGGTATAAAACCACACCGAAACCACCCGCAGCCAGTACTCTCGTACGACGCCTTTCTTGGCTTTTGGTGGAATGAGATTGATCATACTTACAAAATACTCTTAAGTGCGAGCCCGACGGCTGCAGCATACCCAAACGAATGTGGTCGGTCGATTGGTGGCACTGTATCTTCAAGTGAAAAGGCGTTTTCCCAAACGTTGCCACGAACTGTCGGCACATTGAGTGTCTCAGTCATGTACTCTGGAAAGCCCTTTAGGTTTGCACTTCCTCCGCACAAGATAATCGAGGTGATGCGACGCTCTTCTTGGTTTCCTGAACGCAAATGCCAATACTGCATGCGCGTAGCTATCTCGTCACGAATAACCGACACGGTTGGTATTAGCGCTTCACGCACTGTAGAAGAATCAACGCCACGGACAAGACCTTCAGTATTTTTTATTAGGGTAAGTTCTGCTTCTGATTTCTCTCCGAGTGTCTTGCGTAACACTTGAGAAAGTTGGGCGCCCCCGATATCTATAGTCGAGGTGTATAGCAATGTATTTTTGTATACGATACCAATACCAGTGCGGGTTTTTCCGAAATCAACAATTAGTGCGGCGCCGCTATTGTCTTTTGGCACTACCGCGCGCGCCATTGCTTGGGCCTCAACTTCAAATGAGATTGGCCTTAAACCGGCCTCGATACAAGCGTCATAATATGACAAAATCGTTTGCCTAGCATAGGCCACCACCGAGACATTGAGGGACCGATCACCAGGAGCAAACGGCATAATGGCATAATCAAACAAGACATCCTTTGAAGGAATGGGTACATTTTCTTCCAGACGAAACTCCAGCAATCCGCGAATTTCTTTTAAAGGTGTGTTGGTCTTGATGTCAGTCTCAAACATATACGCCCGCTCTTCCGGCAACGAAACACGAATAAACTCTGCCTTTGCCTTTTCTTTGAACTCTTTAAGAACCGCCACCAGTTTCTGTGGGTCGAGAACTTCGCCACGATTCAAAACTCCTGAAGGTATATCGATATCTCCCCAAACGGTGAGTTCACGTATTTCTTGGTCGCGCAGGGTCGGTTTGAACGCGACGTACTTAAGTGACGTATCAGAAATATCCAGCCCAATGCACGGCATTGTCATAAAAGCAGGTGGCGGAATAACACGCAAAAGCGCTGATAACATATATCATTAGTATACGACGTCGGCGTCAGTAATATCGACCCAACTCACATCTCTATCTCGGCTACCTTAGAGATAGATTTTGTATAGTACGTAGAGGGAGGCCAGTGCAACGGCAATAATCGAGAACAGTCTGAGATTCTCTTTTGCCAAATCAAGGGCTCGAGTGCCAAACCGGTGAGTGAGGTAAGCAACTATACCAAAGCGTATTGACCGTCCTAAAAGTGAGCCGGCAACGAACATAAAAATGTTCCCCTTAAGCACTCCAGCCGCAATCACCACAAAGCCATAGGGAATCGGAGTAAACGCACCCAAAAAGGCAATCATAAAGGTGCCCTGGTCAAACGCTTTGACAATTTCATCAAAGGCAGGGGACGAGACCTCAAAGAAGCTGAGAATTTGGTCTGTAAAAAAGGCGGCCAACAAATATAGCATCACTCCACCGAGGACCGAGGTCAGTACGGTTACGATAAACGCTACCCAGGCCCGATTTCGGTTGGCCATGATGTATGCCGCCAAGAATGGATCTACTGGGCCCGGAAACGCCAGGGCTGAGTCGACAAATGTAATCGCCGCTAACACCCACAAACCGTACTTAGAACGAAGCAGTTGTCCGGATTTTTGAACAATACTAAAGACCTCTTTTTCGTATTGCTCTTCGAGATGATGAAGTTCTTCTTTAATCATTTTAGTCGAGTACCAGCTGGTAAGGGAACACTGGGATGAAACAATGCAAACGTCTCCTCACTATTGCCAGCGAGAATCATCCCGTTACTCTCCAGTCCGCGGATAGTACGCGGTGCAAGGTTAGTAACAAACGGACACTGCTTCCCCACCAATACTTGCGGATCTTCAAAATACGTACGGATACCAGAAAGAATCTGTCGTGGCGTTTCTTCACCACAATCGACGGAGAGTCGTAGCAACTTGTCGGCATCAGGAACAACCTCCACTGAGAGTATGGTGCCAAGAGTAATTTCAATATTTGAAAATTCGTCGTAGGTAATTTTTTCCATATTATTTTCTGCGAGTGATATAGCTGTCGAGGATAATCGCAGCGGCTGCGGCATCAGTTTGAGCGTTTTTACCTTGAATGCGAATGGCTTGTTGGGTTGAATAGTGCTCTGGTTCAAGGTGAATTGGAATACCAAACTCAAGGGTCAAATCGCCAATCAACTCTTCTACTGACGAATGAATCTTGTTAGCCTTACCGGCCTTATCAAGCGAGTGGCCAATGACAACCTCTTCCACCTTCTTTTCGTTGATAAGCTTTACGATGGTTGGAAATAGTTTGGCGTCATTAGGTATTACTCCATGCGGAAACGCCATGGCACCAGACTCATCAGTAAAGGCAAGCCCGACTTTTTTGCTACCAAAATCAATCCCCATCTTTCGCATGCGCTAAGCATAACACAAAAAACCTCGTCTCATTTTAAAGCGTTTTAACTTTTCAAACACGAAAAAGCCCTCTATACTAAGGCCATGTCAAAGCTCCATGAGGTAGGCGGTGTCTCATTTAAAAGCCTGCCAATAATGATTGGAGCCGGTGTCTGCAAAGACCCCGCCCGTACGCTAGAGTGGCTGGAAATTGCTCCGGTCGTCTCAGGGTCGTATACCAAAGAAGCTCGCAGCGGTAATAGTGGTCAACATTTGTTCTACCCAGACACCTTGGATTCATTTCTCGAACTAGGCTACGGCCTCAATTCTTTTGGTGTTAAAAACGACGGTGCGGCAGCAGCGGTGGATGCGTTTAATGAAAGTGCTATTAGTAAACCCTTGATTATTTCAGTGGCTGGATTTTCAGTGACGGACTACGTCGACTGCATACAAGCAGTTTCAAACTGTATAACAATCTCGGCTATTGAACTCAACCTCAGCTGCCCCAATATGCAACACGGCACTATAGTTTCTTTTGACCTTACGCTGCTTGAGGAAATGCTCACCGCTCTCACTTCGTATAATGGAAAACCGCTCTGGGTAAAACTCTCTCCCTACTCTGATCCAAACCAACTAGCCGCTGTCGCTACCCTCATAAATAAGCACAGCGAAACAATTCGCGCCGTGGTGACCTGCAACACCTTCCCGAACGGCTACGCCGGAGAAACTGTAGTGAGTCCAAACCACGGTCTGGCCGGACTGTCCGGCCCAGCATTAAAACCAATTGCCCTTGGGCAAGTCCGCCAGCTTCGCCAACATCTATGTTCTAGTATCGCTGTGATCGGCGTAGGAGGTATCACGACCGGCGACGATATAGTGGATTTTCTTGAAGCCGGCGGCGCCGGCGTACAGCTTACCTCCCTCCCTTTTTGGTTAAAAACTCCCGACCTGTTTTGGAGTCAGTTAGTTAACCAAGAAACAGGAAATAAACTACGCGCCTATTTAGAAGTGAGCTAGAACTAGAAACACTTAAATCCAATATCTTTCCGATACTGCATTCCAGCAAAAGAAATTTCTTCAACCGCGCTGTAAGCGCAGGCAAGAGCGTCGCCGAGGTCTTTGCTGACAGCCGTCACTCCCAGCACTCGCCCGCCATTTGTCAGAATCTTTCCAGCCTCGTTTTTTGTTCCAGCATGAAAGACTACAATGTCATTTTGCACTCTATCCAATCCTTCAATCACTTTTCCTTTAACATACTCACCTGGATAGCCGTCAGACGCACACACGACACAGCAAACTGACTGTTCCGACCACTCTACATTCACCCTCTCCAGCGTTCCGTCTACGCACGCCAAAAGTACCTCGATCAAGTCAGTCTCCAGCAATCTCATATATGACTGTGTTTCTGGGTCACCAAAGCGCGCGTTGAACTCAATCACCTTGGGACCGGTTTTGGTCAGCATAATTCCTGGGAATAAAATTCCTTTGAACAATCTGTCGCGCTTTTTTAAAGCCGCAATAGTGGGTACTACTACCTGCTCCATTATTTCTTTCATTTGCACTTCCGTCACAAACGGCACGGGCGCGACCGTTCCCATGCCGCCTGTGTTAGGCCCAGTGTCTCTCTCACCTATGCGCTTATGATCTTGGGCGGGAGGAAACAAAACCACGTGTTCTCCGTCACTAAATGCATGGATGGAAACTTCTTGACCTTCTAAGAACTCCTCTATCACCACTTTGCTCCCTGATTCACCAAAAATCTTATCCCCCATAATCTCTTCAAGCGTTGTTTCTGCTTCCTGCATCGAACCGGCAATAACTACTCCCTTCCCAAACGCTAGACCACTGGCTTTAATCACCAGCGGAAGCGACTGCGTCTTGATATATGACTTGGCTTTCTCTATGTCAGTAAAAACTTGATAGGCAGCGGTTGGTATGCCCTCCTCTTTCATAAACTGCTTAGCAAAAGACTTTGACCACTCAATTTCCGCCGCTGCTTTGGTCGGACCAAAAACAGCGATGTCGATATCCTGCAAGACATCGACCAAACCCTCGGCCAAATGACTGTCCGTTCCGACGATAACCAAGTCCATCGGATTTTTCCTGACCCAGTCTACAATTTCTTCAGTTGTCGTAGCAGGTACGTTGTTAGCAATTAGTGCCGTGCCAGCGTTGCCGGGCGCTACAAAAATATTTTTCACTTTAGCGGACTGCTTGAGTTTCCACGTCAGTGCATGCTCTCTGCCGCCACTGCCCGTAATGAGAATGTCCATAAGGAAATTATAACGCACGCACTAATACGCTTAGTTTGTTTTAACTGTTATGCTCTCACCAGGAAGTTCGGTCAGGAGTCGACTAATTTTATGGTCGTTTCGCTCCCTAAAATTATGTCGCTCACGACCCTGTCTCACTCGTTCACCACAAGGGTACTTCTTGTTTTCTAATTCGCTAGCTCATAAGAAAACAATGTCGCGCGGCTCACATCGTTCCGACTTTCGATTCCTGACGAAACTGTGCGCAGGCACAGTTTCTGTGAGAGCACGAACGAAAACGGCACCCGTAGGGTTCTCATTCTTGTATTCGTGCTCTCACCAGGAATCGAACTCTACGAGTTCAGTACCCGTTGTCGCTATATTATTTCGCGGGCTCATAATCTAGCTGGCAACAGCTTCGATTCTTGCGACGGATTTTTTACAAAAATCCTGCAACTGGTGAGAGCACCAATTTAAAAAACCCCTTTCGGGGAATTTAAATTGGTGCTCTCACCAGGAATCGAACCTGAATCGCCAATTCCGCAAACTGGCATTCTATCCATTAAACTATGAGAGCGATAATTACTTGCAGCACCGAAATCGATGTGCGCCAAATTCTACCTTAGAACCCAAATAATTCAAGTATTTTGAGTCCGAGCGGTTCCTGGATGAATTCTTCCGGTAGGCGTTCACTCAAAATTGCTTCGATATCATCAATATGATCAATCGGTAACGGCAGCACCAAGAGCGGTATGGATTTACGCTCAGTGAGCACGAGAAGCTGTGGGCCACGATGGTCTTCTTCGTCTATATGATATGAGCGAAGGCGCGTATACGGAAAGAGCTCATCTTCTACCTTGATACCGCGCACTGAAATTGAGTAGGGCACAATGGCTGGTCGCTTGGCCGCTGACATCGCGAGCACACCGCCAGCCAAGCCCATCACTAGAGCAAACATCACGTTATTAAGAAGAATCGCCACCACGATGAACGCCAAGACAATGATGGCCAAAGCAAAAAACCAGTCGTTACCTTTTTCGACATGGTGATGCTGTGGGGCTTCCCAAGATATTCCACGGACCGCTGGTTCCATTTGGTTAATAGTAACATGCCTCTATGAAACACTAGGAAGCTTGTCTGCACTCATCATGTGCATGATGGACTCATCCTAATGTGGTATACTGGACGAACGATACATTTATGAAAAGGAAGCCTAATTGCTCATGCACCGTATGCGGTAATAAGATGTACCGCCGCCCCTCTCAAATTAACAGTGGGGGTGTTTACTGCTCAATACGTTGCACTGGCATTAGCCAGCAAAAAACTAAAGCGTGTAAAATATGTGGACTTCCATATATTGGTGCAAAGATGACGTGCTCTCGCAGCTGTGCAAACACCGCACGAGCTGGAATCAAATACACAAAAGAGGGTAAATTTGATAAGGCATACCAGGGTGCCTTGCTTAAAGAAAAAATAGCGCACAAGAGAGGTGGTGCATGTGAACGATGTGGTATGAATAACTACTCAATTTTGCATGTACACCACAAGCAAGAGCGACATCGAGGAGGCACCGATCATATGACTAACTTGGAGCTCCTCTGCCCAAATTGCCACAGTACCCACCATTTAGGAAGTAGTTTGTTTAAAGAACGAAAAGATGGTAAAGTACCTCACGCGAAATTAAAATAATGGAGAGATGGCAGAGTTGGTCGATTGCGCTTGTCTTGAAAACAAGAGTACTGAAAGGTACCGAGGGTTCGAATCCCTCTCTCTCCGCCGTTAGAGCTAGCATGAAACACTATGTTTTGTGCTAGTTTTTTATATAATCAACCTAAGTATGGAGAATATATTGTTTATTAAAACATTGGAAGATTTAGAAACAAAGAGCAAGTCAAATGACTGGTACGATATGTTGCTCATGGCGGGCTTGGTATATAAATTACTATATGATCAGCATCCATTGCTGCAAGCTGTTTCTAACAGCCAAGTCCTTTTCGATATAAGCGTAAGTAATCCGCCAGCAATGCCGGGCTTAGTTTTTTGGTCAGTTGAAGATGGTATTGACCCTGAAACTTGTGTTCCGGGTCTGAAGAGGGTGGAATCAGTCGATAAGAGTGGTTTATATACTCAGGTAATTTTGGTTTCCAATGGCGAAAATTTTTCTGTCAAAGATTTGATTAGGTTTTTGAGAAATAAACAAGGAGGTGTACATGTAGATAATGTAACTTTAGAAGATAGGGAAAAAATCTTAAAAGAGATTCAAAATACAATCGCTATTGGTGGTGCAGCTG
>JAYVBM010000021.1:0-9911 GCA_043750495.1 Minisyncoccota bacterium
TCGGCTTGTTTTGCTTAAGAAAACGGCCCAGAGCGGGGACTGCGTAGTCGCGATACGTAGTCCCTATTCTGAGCCGTTTCCAATAAAAAAATGTTTCGCACGAGCGTGGGCTCTTGCTCCCATAATCATACCGCACTTCCCTATTTGGCAAGCAAAAGATTTCAACAGGGTCCCTCAGCGGCAATAGAAACACCCTCGGACCAGAGTCCGAGGGTGTATTAATTGTCACTATTTAGAGACTAATTGAGTGCAGATACCTTCCCTGCCGGAACAAGAGCTGTTTCGACCCAAGCTCGCGAACGCGCGCCCGGTGTAACCCAAAACAGTCGTGTATTCTCCGCACGTTGTATTTCTTCTCTCGTGGATCGGAGTACTTCGACTCCACTATCAAATCGCCTTGTCCAGATTGTTGTAACTCTTTGGCCTGACTAAGCGAAAATTGAAGCTGATCTTCATGTCTGATGGAGTCCGACAGACCGTCCATTTCCCAAAAGCAGAGTTCCGCTTCAGAAGACAAGAAGTGCAGTTTGGTTGGATCGTTGTAGAGCCAGTACACATTGCCTCTTTCTAGCAATTCTAATTCGATACTTGAGAAAGAATCGGTCAGATTTCTCCGCGCGTCGTGAAAAAGAATCGCTAGTTCTTTTATGTCTGCCCTGGTCAGAGTACGTTCTGCGAAAAACGCTTCTATCGCAGGTGCACACACTACATCACAGCTAACTAGGTTAGGTCCAGCGAATTCGTTCCAAACGGAACAGACAATTGTTGGCAGCTGCAAAGGCGTGCTCTTTACCTGTACCACGTCACCTGGATAGACAGGGAGGGTCTGACGCTTAGTGTGCACACTATTCGTTGCGCTCTCTTCTGGAATTGAGAGCGGACCACCGATAACTTCACAATCAGAGCCAACGGGATACAAGACCTCGTAGTCACCGTCAAACCGAACACCGAAGCCAGAGTAATATTCCCCCGGCCACCGACCGGAGCTATCAAGTGGCAAAACCCGTTCGGTTGTAAATTCCACAACGGTTCCGGCTCGCCCGCGATACTTGCTATAGAATTTTTGAAGATCACCAAGTTGCTCCTCAAGCACGGCGGTAATCGCCTCTCCAAGTTTATTGAAGGGCTCGTCAGCACTGTCGTCGTCTTTTTTTACAATCGGCGGCTGTGGCCAATAGCGGATTCTAGTTCCAATTTGAACATCGAGCTTGGCTCGAAGTGTAAAAATAGGCATATCATGCTACTCCCAAAGGACTTTCCTATGTCTAATAAACCATAGTAAGAAGTTGAGCACAAGAAAACCTCCCGCTGGGAGGTTTTCTTGTGCTCGTTTCTTTATTTGACAGCTCGCTGCAGCCCATTTCTCCCTTGGAAGGAGTGAAATGAGCTAAGCGCCTGCATAAATTCGCAATAGTCGCTTACGCTCGTTTGCTTATTTATTATTCTTTGCGTCGTTCTCGGCGAGCTTCTTTCTGATCATGGCTTGGGCGGCGTTTTGAGAGTGCTGGTAGTAGAGACTCTTCACTCCTAGCTTCCAGGCTTGGATGTAAAGTTGGTTGATCTCCTTTACTGGCGTATCGGGGGCCACCATGATATTAAGTGACTGAGCTTGGTCAATATGCTGCTGGCGGTCGGCCGCTTGCTCGATAATCTTCATTTGGTCGATTTCGGCGAAAGTTCTAAAAACGGTCTTTTGTTCATCAGAGAGAATATCTAGATGTTGAACTGAACCGTCGTTGTCACGGATACTATCCCAGACTTCTTTGGTGTCTTTGCCGAGGTCGGCAAGTACCTTGAGCAGAGTTGGATTCTTGATAGTTACTTTCATCTTGGCTACGTCTTTCACGTAGCAGTTTGACCAGATTGGTTCGATACCTTGTGATACTTGTCCCAAGATAAAAGCGGACGAGGTCGTTGGTGCAATCGCGATGAGTGTTGTGTTGCGGCGGCCATACCCCTTGAGAACTTCTGGTTCACCAAGAGACTTCGCTAGTTCAATGGTAGCGGCTTCTGCTTTATCCTTGATTACTTTAAATACTTCGCTGTTGAGTGTAGCTGCGGCATCGCTTTCAAAAGCGAGACCTTTTGCTTGGAGAAGTGAGTGGTAACCGAGTACCCCTAGACCGAGAGCTCTGTTTGCCTTAGCGAAGTTGTACGCTCGCTCCATAAAGTTAAAGGCACGTCGTTGTTCTTCTTCCTCATGATCACGTAGTCGCTCCAACTTTACAATAAAGTCTTCCATCACCGCATCGAGGAAGGCGGTCATGGTTTCGACGAGGTCGGTGTCCTTCCAAGCATCGTAGTGGAGTAGGTTGAGCGACGACAGACAACAGACAAACGACCAATCCGCCTTACTCGGCAACATGATCTCGCTACACATATTACTGGCGTAGATAGTGAGCTTCTTATCTTTGTATACGTCCACAGTGTTCTTGTTGGCGGTGTCGCTAAACATAATATATGGATAGCCCATTTCTCCGCGTCGTTGAATGATGCGTGCCCAAATCTTGCGCTTCTGCTCATCCCCCCCAATCATGGACTCCATCCACTCGTCACCGACAGTGACGCCATGAGTCAGCTTTTGGATTGGGTTACCTTCGGTACCAATATCTAGGAACTCCATGATGTCTGGGTGTTCCGCCGGTAGATATGGTGAAAAGTGTCCGCGACGAACTGAACCTTGACTGACTACATTGATCAGCGTTTCAAACAGCTGCATAAAATGCACTGACCCGGATGAGTAGCCGTTGCCGCCACCGATAGAAGCGCCGCGACCACGTAGTGCCCCGAAGTAGCCCGAACACCCTCCCCCGTACTTACTCATCATGCCGACTTCGGCGTTGGTGAGCAGAATATTTCCCATGTTGTCGTCTATGTATGAACCGAAGCAACTAATCGGTAGTCCTTTGTCTATACCGAAGTTTGACCACACTGGTGAAGCCAATGAAATCCATCCCCGTGATATGTAGTCCGTGAATTTGTCGGCAAAGCCTGGTTGCTTAAGGTAGGCTTCCGCCGCGTCAGCGATGACTTTTATTCTCTCTTCTGCAGTTTGTCCTGAGGCAAGGTAGCCCCGGGCGAGGAATGCGCGACTATTTTCATTCAGCCAGTACCATGGTTCCATACTCATTTTCGGTTTACGTTGTAATAATCGCGACTTCCCTCTTAAAATAAATCGTCACTAGTTACACTAGAAGAACGCTTGTTGTAGTTGATTGATCGCTTGTTAAAGAAATCGACGTGCTTGGTAGCGATAACTTCGTTATCAAACCAGTCGGTTTCTTCCAAAAGGGCCTCGCTCACCGTAAAGATACGGGGCATACCGATAGACGCAAGGGAGTTATTGAAGCGATGCTTAATAAATTCTTTGACGTTGGCCGCAGGCATGAAGCTAAGCTCTCCCGCTTCGTAAATCCAATCCACAATCTTGCTCTCGGCTTCGTAAGCTTCTTGGCAGGCGGTCATGACACGCTCACGACACGCTTCATCAAACCACTCTGGATGTTCGTCTTTGATGATGTTGATCACATCGATGCCAAACATACCGTGCAGATTTTCTTCCTTTGAAGTGGCTTCCACTGCGTTACTGATACCCTTGAACAAGTTTCGATGCTTGTTAAACGACATCATAATGAGGAACTGTGAGAAGAGCGACACGTGCTCCACAAAGAGTGAGAAGAGCATGACTGACTGGAAGTAGTCACGGTTCTCTTGGGTGCGGGAGAGTTCAATTACCTTTTCGAGGTAGTCCATTCTCTGTTGGATGACCGGGATATCTTTGATCTTACGAAACTCATCGTTGAGACCGAGAATCTCAAGCAAGTGCGCGTAGGCATCAGCATGACGTACTTCTGATTCAGAGAACGTCGCGCCGACAGCGCCGATTTCTGGCTTGGGCATCTTTTTGTAGATGTCTCCCCAGAAAGTCTTTACCGCAACTTCAATCTGCGCAATCGCGAGCATCGCGTTCTTGATGGCGTTGCGCTCACTCTCGTTTACGTTGACGTGAAAGTCTTGAACATCAGAGGTGAAGTTGAACTCGGTGTGCACCCAGTATGAGTGTCGGACCGCGGTGGTGTATTCATAGAGCTCCGGGTATTCGTAGGGCTTGAAGTTTTGCCGCTTGGCAAAGATGTCACGCTCACGAAGTTTCTTTCGTTCGTTACGATAGATGATATACGCCTTGGCGGTAGTAAAGTAGCCCTTTTCCATCAAGGCTTGTTCTACCAAGTCTTGTATCTCTTCCACGGCTGGGCTACCATCAACACATTTGTTGGCAATCGGACTACCGACTTCGGCAGTTCCTGCTTGCACACACATCGCGACAATTTTTTGGTGTGTGAGTTCGGCCACGTCTTTGGCCGCCTCAAGGTTTCCTTCACCAGTTTCAGCAAGCGCCTTAGCGATAGCACTCTCAATTTTGACAATATTAAATGTCTTTACTGAGCCGTCGCGCTTACGAATAGTTTCGATGTTCATAATAATGGTTACGCTACTAAAATAACTTGGCTCTTGAGTAATCGCGTACGAACGTAATTGGTGGAAGACCGTCCCGGCATTGCCAAGGACACAATTAGGTTCACAAGCGATATGTAAACGGTGGGGGTTGCGACCAAGACACACGCCTCATATAAATAGGCGCTCTAAACTCGACAGGAGTTTGTGTGTCTTACCTCCGACACACGACACAATCGTGTGATTCCGTAACTATAGCACCTTTGAAGACAGCTTGCCTATTTTCTGGTGATCCAAAATATGGCCTTTTTGCGACTGCTCGTGCGCCGCTCTGTGGATAACTGACGCTACCCCCTTGGTACGAAATACTTTTGGTTTTTGCCTAGATTTTCAGAGTGCCAAAAGTGTTTCGTGGTACGAAAAAAGCGGTAGTCCCTCGGGGCGCCACCGCTTTTGCCCTACCCTCGCTTCAAACTGTCACGAATCTCACGCAGCAGAAGCACCTCTTCAGATGGTTGTTGAATTTTCTCTTCTACAACTGCCTCATCCTCTTCCATAGCGCGTTTGGCCCTATTCAGACCTTTGACTACCATAAATATGACCAGTGCCACAATAATGAAATCGACTACCGACTGCATGAACTTACCGTAGGTAAGCACCGCATCCCCAACTTGATGTGAATATCCCGAAAAATCAACCCCGCCCAAAAATAATCCAATACTTGGCGTGATGATATTGTCGACCAATGAAGTGACGATTTTACCAAACGCTCCACCGATCACTACCGCTACCGCGAGTTCCATGACATTGCCTTTCATGGCGAACGCCTTAAATTCATTTAAGAATGACTTCATATCTTATTTATACGCTTACAGTAATTTAAGTAGTATACCCGCTTTTAATGATGATGGTGATGTCCGTGACCATGCGCATTGTCGTGACTACCCACTACCTTGTCTTGAAAATACCAAGCCGCCGCTGCAGTCGTGGCCGGTACTGCCAAGACCAGACCCATACTACCGATAATAATTCTAAGCAGCTCTCCCGCTACAACTTCTTGGTTCAAGATAAACATCCAAGAACTCTCGGTTTTTGCATACAATAATATGAGTGGAAGCGAGACAGCCACGTACGCCAGAGCCAGCGTATTAACCATTGAACCAATATGGTTACGGCCGACTACGCTGGCTCGCTTATATAACTCGGCAAAAGTTAAGCTGGGGTTTGCCCCTTTGAGTTCTTCTACCACAGACACTTGGGTAATCGATACGTCATCAAGCGCGCCGAGGATACCAATGATAATTCCTCCCAGCAGCAGCCCGACTAAATCAAGTTGACCATTAGTGGCGAAATTTAAATACACCGCCGCGTCGTTCCCAAACCCAGTCAGCCTCATAATATGTACCGAGGGATACGCCATCAGACTAGTAATGAGCACCGCGCCGTAGGTACCCAAAAAGGCGATGACCGAACGAGGGTTAACACCGTGCGTTCCAAAAAGCGCGACCGCAAGAATCACCGCAGCAACACCCACGGTCGTGAGCGTTGCGTCATAACCCGCCAACAGGGCTGGAACAAGTACAAATAAAATCGCCGCGATGCTAAGCCCCAAAGAGAGCAGGGCCCGCACTCCTTGCCAGCGTGAGAAAAAAACCAACATCGCCATAAAAGCGATAAATACAAATGCCAACACCGGTCGACGTTCAAAATCAGCGTAGGTGAACGTCTCTTGACCGTCAATATTCACCATTCGATTTACGAAAATCTTATCTCCTACTTCCAGACGGACCACTTCGTTTATGATAGTGGTCACTTCCCCCTTAAGTTCACCTGATTTTAACTCAACCCGCACTTCCTGTTCCATCGTCACTGTATCTGTACCGGTAATCATCCGCTCGTCTTCTCTCACCACTTCAATCACTTCAGCCGATACGGTCTCGTGCAAGTCCTGGTGCACGGTTTGGCCCAAAGCCGCTAGCGGTGCGGCCGCGCTTAAGACAAAGATCGAAAATAGGACCTTAGAAAATAAATTTCGCCACATAAAAACCAATTCCCGCGCCGATAGCTAGGGTAAATATCAGGGTAAGGACGAAAGAGGGCTGATCCATATGTCGTAAGCTTACAGAAACGCTCCACCTTGTGCAACCTATACATCTAAGAAAGGGCCGCTGCGCGGCCCTTTCTTAGATCTGTCTTCGTAGAGCTACTGTTACATCTTCGCTTTGTCCTTCATATAAAAGCCAGCATAGAGGGCAACGATAATCACGACAGCCGCAAAGATTTGGTCTGCCATACCAACAGTAAAGAGTCCGGCCACATCACCGTCCATGGTTAGTCCCAATGCGACCACACCAATTGAGGCGATAGCCAGCACCTTGAAAAAGAGTTTTGAGTGAGCGAGAGAGCCAGCCGCCCAAAAAGCAACCACCCCAGCTATAATGTGTAATACATTACGAACTTCATTCACCTCGAAAAGACCGAGGAGTAGTCCATCATTAGTAATGCCCGGTACAAACCCGAGCACCCCAATGAGTACGAGAGCGACTCCGATTATTTTTGCTAAGTTTTGAACATTCATACATCTTTAACTTAAGATACTAAACACCCGTCAACTTCTGCTCTAATTCTAGCAAACCTATACCCCTTGCCTAGTGGGTGCAATGCGATTATCTCGACAAAACCCAAAAAAACCATTAGTATGTCCCGCACGTGTATCGAAGGTACATATATATGGCGGCTATAGTACAACGGTTAGTGCATCGGTTTGTGGTACCGATAATTCGGGTTCGATTCCCGGTAGCCGCCCCTTTTAGAGCTAGCCCGAGAAGGCTCGTTTGACTAAACAAAAACAACCTTGAAAATAGGTTGTTTTTGTTTAAACACGTTGTGGTTTTCTATGCTTCAGAAACTCTGAACACTCTGTAAACAAATAGCCAGTAGTAGATACTGTACAAGGTAAGAAATAATCCTAGTGCTCCGAAAGCGTATGGAATGCTATAAATGTTGGCAATACCAGCAAAAACTACAGCCAGCATCATTTTAGACAGCTCTGTGACAAGATTCATAAACGATTCTGATGTGGCACGAATACTACTGTCGAGTTTTCTGTGAAAGTTACCCAAAAGTGGCACATCAATCATAAAGAACATCGCCGACGCCACGAATAAACCAATCACACCGATGATATTTTGGGACACGGCCGAAATCAGTAACGACCCTGACATTACGAGGAGCAGCAGACCATACAGTAACGACAAGTTACTCATCTTCGATAGTAACGACCCAGCATAATTTGCCGCCATCTCCTTCAATCCTTCAAAAAAAGACAGCGCGCCAATCGCCAAGAAACTAAAACCGACCGCGAAGTAATACAACTGGGAGTAATCTTTAATTATAATGTGTGTTGCCATAATCACCACTGAAAGAACTGTCACATTCACAAAATATCTACTACTGGTGAGGTGTAAGGCTGTATGACCGATATGTCTGAAGTAGGTCATGTCACCGGTAGTTTTGTGAAAGACAGGCTCTCGTAGACTGATACAAAGTAATAATGCTGGTATTAGGGCAAGTAACGTCACCCATATTGCGCTGGCAATATCGTATTCGTTTGCAACCCAACCACCAACCAAAGAAGCGGTGGCGAAACCAGCCCCCGATAGAATCCGTCTCGCTGCAAGATACTTCTCGAAAGAATCTGTAGCATTCACTTCTTTCAGTGAGTCAAATAAAATAGAAGTGTTGGTTCCTGAATTAAGCACAAAGGCACAACCCGCAAAAAACATTCCAAAAGAAAACTGTATGAATGTGTCCCCAGTAGCAAATAGCATGAGCGTGGCAATTGAAGCCAGGATACTCAGCGACAACACGTGTTTACGCACCCACCTATCACTCAAAGCCCCGCTCGGTACCTCTAGCGTAATCAACGTGATACTAAACACTATGGTTAGAAACGCTATTTCAATTATACTCAGCCCATTTTGCTGAAAGAAAATTTTTTCAAACGCAGCGTAAAAGGTTAAGCCTTGTAAAGTCGCAATCGCCAGCAGCTTAGGTGTATTGGACTCAGGAAATTTCATTTCGATATTATACGTTATCCTCGCCCTAGCCGATCTAGCGGAATTATTTTCACCACCATCACCTGAAACAATCCCTCGCGTCGCTTAACCAGTCGAGGCACAGTTCCTCAAACTGGTTCTACCACCAGGGCACTTCCGAAATTATAGTCGAACTAAGTTCTCTTTAATTTCTAGGTCGCCCCAAGGGACAGTACGTGACCTCGCATCCAGCAGACAAAAGAACCTATTACTTAGATTGTTTTTGGTTCCATTCCTTACACTTGCGTAATACCCCCTAGGGGGTATACTTAGCAGCAATGCTACAAGATACACAAAAGCTGATCCGCCGATTAAAAATCATCGAAGGACAAGTGCGTGGTTTGCAGACATTAGTTGAAAATAAGACGTACTGTATTGACGTCATTACTCAAACATCGGCCATCAAGCAAGGGCTTTCAAATATTGAGGACCTCTTACTTGAAGACCATCTGCAAAGTTGTGTGGTTAACCAAATCAAGTCTGGTAAAACTGCTAAGGCTACGGAAGAAATTTTGCGGGTATATCAACTAAAAAGAAAATAGTATGGAGCATACTTCTACAGAAAGTGGACTGAACATTCACAATACCAATACGACCACTGTGTGGTCATACTGGCCAATTGCTAGCATTTACGTAGTAGCGGCACTATTAGCCTTATACACTATTCAGTTTCACCTTTATCCAGATTACACGTCGCACTGGATGGGATTTGTGTTAATAGGTTTTGGACTTATAAAGTTATCTGATGTTGTGGGGTTTGCAAAGGGATTTTCTATGTACGACCCACTTGCAAGACGAAGCACTACCTATGCACAAACCTACCCCTTTCTTGAGATTGCACTTGGAATAATGTTTATTTTACAACTTCTGATTCTTCCAGTAACGCTAGTAACGCTCTTCATATACAGCGCTAGTCTGTACGGAGCCTTACAATCGCTAAAGAAGAAAGAGGCGCTACACTGTGTTTGCTTAGGGACTTACTTTAAGCTACCCCTCTCAACCGTCACAATCCTAGAAGCCGGTTTTATGATTGGAATGTGTCTATGGATGTTACTAATGATTAACACTATGGCTGGGATGGCCATGTAATAAAATATTTATGAAAAATCAATCACTTATAGCTATTAGCATCCTCACTGTCGGAGTGGGTTTGGCCTTAGGCTACGCTTTGTGGGGTCCATCTGACGGAAAGTACGCCTCGCAACAACAAACAAATGATATGGCTGTACCGTCAGGAATGCACCGCATGCCTGACGGCTCACTGATGGGTAACGGAAACACTGATAAAGAAATGGGGATGATGAACGGAATGGATCACAGCGCCATGATGGTCAAAAGCGAACGTGAGTTTCTGGAGGG
>JAYVBM010000022.1:0-2550 GCA_043750495.1 Minisyncoccota bacterium
TCACTAAAGAGCTTGGCGTAGAGAATAGAGTGCAGCTGCGGGGGCATATTAGTCATGCGCAAATGCCAAAATATTTGAAAGCCTGCGACATTTTCATTCGACCATCGCGTTCTGAAGGGATGGGAAATTCATTTGTGGAAGCGATGGCAGCTGAGCTACCAGTAATTGCTACGCAAGAAGGCGGCATTGCTGACTTTCTTTTTGACGCTAAGCGCAACCCAGAGACAGGTACCACGGGCTGGGCGGTTAATGCTAACTCTCTGGAACAGATCAAGGACGCTGTTTTGGATATTTTAGAACATCCCGATCATACGCGGAGCGTGGTCGCGCGCGCTAAAGCCATGGCGATTGAGAAATATGACTGGGATTTGATCGCGACAAAGATGGATAAAGAGGTGTTTTCGCCACTTTTCGCTTCTTTGTAAAGTCTCAAAACATCCTACTGGGTTGTTATAGTGAACATCATGGCAGAAAAGAATATTGCGGTCATTGGCGGCGGGACGGGAACACATACGATTTTGCGGGGACTTAAGCGATATCAAAAACAAGTCAATCTAGCGGCGATTGTTACCATGGCGGACTCGGGTGGTTCAACTGGTCGGTTGCGCGACGAGTTCGGCTTCTTGCCGGTGGGTGACGTGCGGATGGCGCTCGCTGCGCTCGCGAGCGACATTGATGAACATGAAGAACTTCTGCGTGAACTTTTCCTCTATCGTTTTGATCGTGGCAATGGTCTGTCGGGACATAACTTCGGTAACCTACTTTTGGTCGCTCTCACTGATATCCTTGGTTCAGAAGAAAAGGCTATCGAAGCTGCTGCACGAGTATTGCGGGTGCAAGGAAACGTTGTGCCGGTTACCACCGAAAAAGTCGACTTGGTGGCGACGTACGAGGACGGGGTAACTTTGGTTGGGGAACATATTATCGACGAGCCGACAGCTGATCGCCACCCTACCAAAATTACAGAGCTTACCGTCACTCCGCCAGCCATCATTAGTTCAAGAGCCGAGGAAGTACTTCTGGCAGCAGATTTGATTGTTTTGGGGCCGGGCGATCTGTATACGAGTGTTATTGCCAACTGTGTTGTTGACGGCGTACCCGAAGCAATTTTGCATTCCGCAGCCAAAGTAGTGTATGTATGCAACCTAATGACCAAGTCTGGTCAAACCACTGGCATGGGCGTCGCCGAGCATGTCAGTGAGATTACCAGGTACATCAAACGCACTCCAGACTACGTGATTGTAAATACCACGGCTCTCCCGGTTGATTTGCTTGAGCGTTACGCGGCCGACTACGAATATCCAGTGGCCTTTAACTACGAAGGTTCTGAGTGTCACATCATTCCAGCCGACCTCTTGGCGGGTGAGGAAGTCAAGACGGCCAGCGGCGATGTATTAAAACGTAGTCTTATTCGTCACGATTCTCGCAAACTGGCCAGGAAGATAATGGACCTAATATAACCTACACAAATGGCACACTTCTTCGTTGTACTACGCAAAATTCTCCTCACTGTACGCTTGTACACCTCGTCGTATTTTTCTTGTACGCCTCGAATTGCACTCATTTGTCTAGGTTCTATCTAAGTGAGTCGATGGTATTATGGATACACCTATGAATCCCGTTAAAAGCGCAACATTAGCCAATCAAAAGTAGCATGTCTGAACAAAATTTAAATTTGGAAAATACTGATACTCGTTTGGCTTCTAACGGGATGAAAGTTTTGATTGCCACAGGACTCTATCCGCCCGAAATCGGTGGCCCAGCGACATATGCGTTGTTGCTTGAAGATGAACTACCCAAAAAGGGAGTAGCAGTTGTCATCATACCGTTTGGCTGGGTGCGGCACTACCCAAAAATAATTCGCCATATTGTATATGCGTACAAGCTCTGGCAAGAGAGCAAGGACGCTGACATAATCTACGCGCTTGATCCAATCAGTGTTGGTATCCCTGCACTTTTAATCAGTCGGCTCCGTAGAAAGAAATTTATCATTCGTCTTGGAGGCGACTATGCTTGGGAGCAAGGTCGTGGGCGCTTTGGACTCACCGAAACATTAGATGAATACCTTACTGGTAGTACCAAGCGGCCTCTGATGGTAAAAGTATTTGCAGCCCTGCAGTCATACGTAACTAAGCGTGCAACTAAAGTCGTAGCACCAAGCGAGTACCTTAAAAGTGTGATTATGCAGTGGGGTGTTAAGCCAGAAAATATCGCCGTCATCTACAGTGCCCTGTATCCACTTTCAGTTGAAGGCACAAAGGAGGAACTTCATGAACAGTTGTCATTCACTAGCCCTACGATTGTTTCCGCTGGTCGCTTAGTACCATGGAAAGGCTTCGCAGTGTTGATAGAAGTAGTGGCTAAGCTTAAAGAAAAATACCCAGAGATCACACTAGTGATCACTGGTGACGGTGAAGAGCAGGATACACTCATGGCAAAAGCCGAAGCAGAAGATGTCACCCCACAAGTGCGATTTGTCGGACGTCTCTCCAAAGACGCGCTTGGCGCCAGTATCAAAGGCGCTGATGTCTTTGTTCTTAATACCGCCTA
>JAYVBM010000023.1:0-6487 GCA_043750495.1 Minisyncoccota bacterium
CTTTTATAGCCGTTATTCGCCGGAGATCAGGACGTCGCACCAGCGACCTCCGCGTGGAGCTTCAAAAGCCGCCGCAAGACTATGTGGCAAGCGAGCAGCTCACCATACAAATGGACGGGCGCGATATCCCCGCTCATGTCGAGATTCCCATCTCTAAACACAACCATATCCTTTATGTCGCGTAGGCGAAATATACAGAGCCCTCCGATTCATCGGAGGGCTTTTTCGTTACTGCTACTCATCCCTCTCCTTTGGCTTTTCTAGCGACATCACTTCTACTTCGGCTGACTCGCCAGTGATCCGCATAATGTCCTTGTCTATTTTACCTAGTTCCTTGTAGCCGCTGTTGTAGTGATTTACGGTAGTTTCCAATGTCTTGCCAAGTTTGTTGTAGTAGTCCTCGTAGCGGGCAATGTGTCCTGAGAGCTTCTCTACATTCTTGATGATGTCCTGGGCCTTTTCTTCAATCTCCATCGCCTTGAGTCCTTGTAGTACGGTCTGGAGGTACGCGAGGAATGAAGTCGGCGAGACTATAATCACCTTATACTTACCAGCCGCGCGTTGGATGAGGTTGTCTTCGCCGGCACCGACTTTGTTTGAAAGTAAGTCGTAGTAGATTCCCTCGTGCGGAATAAACATAAAAGCAAAGTCGGTAGTTTTTTCTGACGGCCGAATGTACTTAGCCGTTTCCGTAATACGATTCTTGAGGTCATTTACAAATACCTTTTCGTACTGCGCTTTCTCCACTCCGTCGGCCGCTTCGGCAAACCGATTGTAGTTATCAAGCGAGAACTTTGAGTCAATCGGAATCACCTTTCCTTTTACAAACACCACCGCGTCGACAATTTCGCCATCATTAAATGCGTACTGCATTTTAAAGCTATCAGGCGGCAAAACATTTTGCAGCACTGTTTCAAGATAGTACTCACCCAAGATACCGCGCTGCTTTGGGTTCTTCAAAATATTTTGCAGTTCCTTAAGTTGGTCTGCGACCGCGAAGACTTGCTTTGAACTCTCCCCTACTTCGGTCGTGCGCTGCACCACATCCCGCAGTTGTTCGTTCACCTGACGATTAACTTCCTGAATCAACTTTTGACTCTGGCTGCTTTGATCCTTCATCGACTCATACATGCGGTCGGCGGTCTGCCCCATCCGCGTGTCCATAGTCCGAGTGAGGTCTTGGAGTTGCTTTTGCAACAAAACCATCCCTTCGGTATTTTCCGACTTTTGCTCTTTTGGCTTCATCAGCTGCCAGACCACAAAAGCGTTCACGGCTACGAGTAAAATGACGAGAATAACGACTATTGGTTCCATATGGCTACTATCATAGCACCTCGTTAAAAACATGTTAAAATAACAGATATGTCACTGCATCAACAGATTAAAGATAGTTTAAAAGACGCGCTTAAGGCTAAGGAGGAAGTCCGACTGCGGACTATCCGCAGCATGATGACGGCCTTTACCAACGAAGCGGTCGCCACTGGTGGTACCCCACAGACACTTCTCTCTGACGATCAAGTATTGGCAGTTATCAAAAGACTCGCCAAGCAGCGCAAGGAATCAATCGTTCAGTACGAAGCCGCCAACCGCCCAGAACTAGCGGTACCAGAAAAGGCTGAGCTGATCGAACTTGAGACCTACCTCCCCCAGCTTATGAGTCGTGAAGAAATCCTACCAATTGCCGAAGCGAAGAAGGCTGAACTCGGGGTTGAAGACAAATCAAAGCTCGGACAACTGGTAGGTGCTGTGATGAAAGAACTGTCAGGAAAAGCTGACGGTGGTGACGTTAAGGCAGTTGTGGAGTCTTTGTTCTAGACTAGTACCTGCAAGAAAAAAATATGAAGCCCGAAAAACCAGAGTTTATAAAAAGAGCAATGCGATCCGGAGACTCGGAGTTACTCAGCGCCGCTGGTAAAAAAGGTGCCTCAATGAAGCAAGCGTACAAAGAAGTTCACGAAGGTACGGTATTGATAGACAATCTGGAGAAAGAAATTACCTATTGGAAAGATTTCCTAGAAAATAATTTGCACATCACTGACACCAACGGTGAACCAATGCCCGAGGATTACAACGAGCGAGTAACTGATCATTTGCAAGATCTCGAAGCCAGACTACAAGAGCTCCGCGGTCACTAGCCAAAATGATTAATGTATTGTATAAATACATTAGTCATTTTGTTCTTCTTATGGAGGTGATTGTGGGTTACACGCCGCAAGAATTTGAAGTGGCGTACGACCTTACCGCCGCTTGTCACCCCTGCCTCCGCAAAGCACTTGCAGAGGAGGTCGGTATGCAATTCGACTCAAATAAACTCAAAAACAGTCGAAAGCCTTACAGAGAACGCCTGCCATTTGGACTACTCATTCGTCATACCATGAACGAGATGAACCTAAAGGGCGAGAATCGTGAAGCCTACAAGGCTCTGATTGGTCATCTGTACGGCAAGCATGGTTCGTGGGTTGCCAGTAAGCGTAAAAAGCAACCTAAGTCAAACTTGCCCCCCGCACAGTTCCCTGTAGACGCACCACCACCAGCGATCGTGACAAAGCCAAGCGGACAGTTAGCGTGGGAAATTTAGTGGGTGGAGGACCTCCGGTCCCCCACCCATTTATTTATCCACTTTACACAGACAAACTACTGTGGTTATATATGCGCTGGACTTTTGTACAGGAGGAGAAGGGTATGTGCCAAACAGGACAGTGTGTGCCGTTTGTGATGACGGGCGAAGCGGCCGCGGGATTCGACCGCGATATCCTCACAGAGTACGACCGCGACCTCGGTGGCGTGCTCCACATTGCAGATAGTGGTAATGAAATTATCGTTGGGTTCCCCGATGACATGACACCGCGAGACAAGGACAACGCCCATATCATCCTTGAAGCCTGGGGCTTCGAGTAGAACGACATCGCGCAGCAATCTGGCTGCGCGATTTTCTTTACAGAAGTAAAATAGTGTGCTTTTATAATATCGGTCAGTTCTAAAGGAGACCCTAATGCCCGCCAAAACCTGCGAAACCGCCAACACAGAAGTGAAGGCTGTTCTCATCAAGGACCCCAAGATCCTTGATATCGAGATGATCCAAAATCGCTTCAGCGGTCAGCTGAATGTCGTGAATCTCAAAAACGGCTACACCGCTATATATCCCGAACCGTGGATGCAGCAGGAGTTCGACGAATTCACCGCGCTCTGCATGACGCTACAGGTTCAGACGCTCGACTTGCGTCGATCAGCCTAAACCACCGTTCTTCACCAAAATCCGCCGCGCAGCTTGCTGCGCGGCTTTTTCTTACTCAAGCGTCTGTGCGTCCTTAATATCAAACTCCCCTACTTTGGTGCGACGAAGATTTTGTAAAGTGGCAGGATAGCCAAGTCGCCTACCAAGCTCTTCCGCTAGTGAACGGATGTACGTACCTGAACCAACCTTAAAACATACCGTCGCTACCGCCAACTGTTGGTGTATCATCAATGATACACCAACAGCTTCGTCGACTCGCATGGCTCGCAGGGGTATGTCCGCTATCGTCTCGCCTGTCTTCTCCGCTTTGCGGGCGCGTTTGTACATGGGCACACCATCGACTTTGATGGCGCTGTAAGCTGACACTGGCAAAGCTAACTCACCAACCATAGAAGCAAGCGCTTCTATCACACTCTCTACATTTAAACCTTCAACTTTTTTACTTTCTACTATTTCCCCTTCCAAGTCTCCAGTAGTTCTACTCTCACCAATACGCACCTCGGCCAAATACTCTTTATCAAGCTTCACTAGTCCAGCAAGCTTCTTTGTACCAGGCCCCACGCCGATAATCATCAATCCCGTAGCTAGTGGGTCCAACGTCCCGGCATGCCCCATCCGAGGGATTTTTTTAGCGACCTGCTGTGTCGCCGCAGCCGTATCCGTACCAACAAGTACCTTGCCGAGCGCCCCTTCGACGAAGTCGTTGGAAGTACCCTTGGGGTGCACCTCATCTAAAAAAATCCCTCGGCCTTCCTTGTACTGACGTCGCAAGATGCGAATCACATCAAATGAAGTGATTCCGTAAGGTTTGTCGATAAGTAGCAGTTCAGGAGTTTCTTTCATGGCTAGAGTATGAGCAACGTCGGGTCGATAAGCAAGATACCTCCCAAAAGCAACATAAGGATACCGCCAATGAGTAGGGATAGTTGGGCATACTTTCCGCCATGACTTTGCAACTTAGAGTACCCCCAGATGGCCAGTCCAAACACAATGAAATCATCTACCATATAGCCAAACGTGTAGACGAGAATGTACCACTGACGCTCAAGCGCAGTGAGCATATTGATCTCGAGAATCTTGGTGTATGCCTGCGGAATACCGATGGAACACGCAAACTCAATGATGTTTACTGAGAATGCAATCACGAGAATCGCCGCAATCGACGCGATAGTGACCGGCTGGTTAATGATGGCTTGGAACTTATTAATGGTCTTGGTTTGAGTGTCGAGGTCTGTAATGTCGCACACTAGTATCGCTTCTTTATTTTTGTGCCACCGCCACAAGAAGAACGTTGCTCCACCAAGTGACAGAAGTCCAACCAGCGGCGTTACGTACTGATCGAGTGCAACAAAGTCCCAGGTCTTGTACCAGACATTGAGAATCATGTTATACATAACGGCTTCGGCAATAATGAAAATGCCAGCCAAGAAAATCATTTTTTTCTTACTGCCCGCCTGCGACAGTAGCGTCAGGAATGTAATAAGCACCCACATCGCGCAGGGATTGAAGCCATCGATCACACCAAGTACAGCAGATAGTGTAAAAAGCGAGAATGTTTGCAAGTCCACCACACCGAAAAATGGTAAGTCAAAAATGTATTGACTGTCGCCAGTGGTTTCGCATGACAAGCCCGAACAGCCACCACCTAGGACGACGTCTTGTTTTTGTGCGCGAGCCAGGTGGTCTTCGATAGTGCGGATGTCGGTGTATTTAGCTCTCTCAATTGCGTCCTTGATAGCGTTACCGGTAGTATTTGGACCGTTGTAGCCAGCCAATACTGTCTCACCTATAACAGTCACCGGTGTGACTTTTGAAATCACATGTTTAGCAGTCACTTCGTCATACAAAGCTTTGGCTCGATCATCTTTTGTAATATTGAGGTATTCATACTTAATCCCTTCATCAAACAAATACTTGAACTGCTCCTTACAAAAACCACAATCGTCACGACCAAACATAATCACGGTCGGGTCTGGGGTTACGATCTCTTGTGCGACGACCCTGTCTGTGACGCCGCTAAATAGTGCCAAAAAGACAAAAAAGAAGCTTATTTTCTTCATATATTTATGTTTATGGTATCACAAAATAGTGTAGTATTCTTGTATCAATGAAGGCGTCTTTAGATACAACAGCAGCGCTTGAGCACTTCAAACAGACGGATGTGGTAATGGCAAAACTTCTTAAGGCAGCACTTGTAGGACCTGCGCCTCTTATCCTTCCCACTCCCAGAAAAACCAACGAATATTTTGGTAGTATCGTCTCTTCAATCATTAGCCAGCAGATAAGCGTCGCCGCTGCCCGCTCAATTAAGGCTCGGGTGGTTGAAGCGTTGGGTGAATTAACCCCAGAAGCAGTACTCGCACTTGAATTTAATACGCTCAAAGCCTGCGGACTTTCGGAAAGGAAAACGCAGTATCTCAAACACAACGCAGAAGTTTGGCACCAAATTCCCTACCAGAACTTCGTTCACATGGACGACGAAGAAATTATCAAAGAACTGATAAAGCTCTACGGAATCGGTCGCTGGACAGCGGAGATGTTTTTAATGTTCTCACTAGTTCGGCCGGACGTCTTCTCTTTTGGTGACTTCGGCCTGATGCAGGGTCTCTACCGACACTATCCATACAAACCCCACTACGTGCGCAAAATTTTAAAGACGGTAGAGTCGTGGTCACCGCACCGAACTCTCGCTTCTCTCACACTGTGGCACACCAAAGACAATCAATGAGTTTTGTGCTACATTCCTGTGCAGAAAGTGAGGTGTTAAGTGAAACAAAAAATGGTCAAGCCCAGACCCAAAAATTTCGCTGCAGCTGTAAAGGGCTTCATTACCTTTATCGGACTTGTGCCCGTCATTCTTGGCTTCAGCATCTACCAGCTCCTCTTCAAGCGTAAGTAAACAAAAAGGCTACTCTCCCTGAGTAGCCTTTTCTGCTATTTTAACAAGTGCTTATGTCCAGCCTTGTCGATTACTCTTAGTTCAGCCAGAAGTTGCCTGTAGTCCGGTAGTTGTTGTGCCACCAAATCCCAAAACTCCTGTCGATGGTGTAGATGTTGCAGATGGCACAACTCGTGAACAATAATGTAGTCAGCTAAATGTACTGGAAGAAATTGGACTTTGTAGTTAAAGTTGAGATTTTTTTGAGCTGAGCAACTTCCCCAACAGCGTCGTTGGTTACGAATTGCAACACGATTCCAAGTAAAGCCGTAAAACCGATTGTAGTGCCCGAGGCGCGCGAGCACAAGCTCGCG
>JAYVBM010000024.1:0-3497 GCA_043750495.1 Minisyncoccota bacterium
TTTTGCAGCAAATCAAAAAACCAAACGGCCTGATTGTGACCACTGGCCCGACTGGTTCCGGAAAGACCACCGCCCTTTACGCCTTCTTACGTGAAGCACACAACGAAGGCGTGAAGATCATTACGATTGAAAACCCGGTTGAATACAAACTTGAAGGTATTGTTCAAACACAAATCTCTGCCGACTATACCTTCGCCTCTGGTTTGCGGGCAGTGCTACGACAAGACCCCGACATCATCATGATTGGTGAGGTGCGTGACCTCGAAGTCGCCGAAACCGCCATCCATGCGTCCCAAACTGGCCACCTTGTATTCACCACCCTTCACACCAACAGTGCCGCCGCTGGCTTCCCTCGCCTTATGGACATGGGCATTGACCCCCGGACCTTCGGTACCTCGCTCAACATCATGCTAGGTCAACGACTTGTTCGTATCCTTTGCCTCGAATGTAGATTGGCATATAAAGCATCAGACGACGAAAAGGCGATCATGCGGATCGCCCTACAAAACCACCCCTACCCACCCACTGTCCCCGATGATGTAACTCTCTACAAACCGGTGGGTTGTGCAGTTTGTGGCGGCACAGGCTACAAAGGGCGGGCGGGAATCTTTGAGGGAATTATTATGGACGAAGCGGTGGAAGAAGCAGTGCTGCGCGATCCGCGTGAACACATCATTATCGAAGCCGCCCGACCCCAAAAAATTCCTTCTATGCTTGAGGACGGCGTGGAGAAAGTATTACTTGGTATAACGTCGATATCCGAGCTTGAACGAGTAGTAGAACTCCCCCAACCAGGCGACGTTCTAAAACCTAAAGCAACCACCCTAAACGATTCTGATGATGACTTTAATTTGCACATTGTTTGAGAAAACGAGCACCCCAAGAGTACTTCCAATGGCTCCGCCAAAGGGGCGCGAGCGACTATTCGCGCCCCATTTGTAAGGAGACTTTAGTCGACTATATAAATGGTAGTACCCTTGGGGTAAAAATATACAGGCGCTTAGCATATTTCGACCCCTTCCTAGGGGAGAAATAGGCTGCAGCGAGCTGTAGAAACTGTCGCCAAACTCAAAGTTGTAGCTTTCTGCTAAAAGTGTTGCATTTTGAACCAAATCTGATATAGTTTCGCCACTATGGTAATTCGAATGCGTCATACCCGCGGACATACCGCGAATCGTCGTTCACATCATGCGCTTAAGACGCCTACTCTTTCTGCTTGTCAGAACTGTGGCGCTAAGCACCGACCACACCACATGTGTTTAGATTGTGGGTTCTATAATGGGAAAATGGTCGTTGATTTGAAGGCAAAGAAAGAAGCCCGCGAAGCTCGCATCAGCGCCAAGCGCGAAGCGATGAAAGGAATTGGAGAAGCTCAAGCCGCTGAACCAAAGAAATAAGTTAAAGTCCCGGATTCAGCCGGGACTTTTCTTTTGGGGATTGAACTGGTGACACTCAAATTGGTGATGGTATACTGTCGTCAGTAATCATTAGTACATTATATGGCAAATCGACATCTTTCACGCAGCATTGTTCTTCAATCACTTTTCGAGTGGGATTTAAACGGATTAGATAAAAAAGATGTCCAAGAAGTTTTGGAGCGTAACGTAGCTGAGTTTGCGCCGAACAAAACTGACATGCCATTTATGTCAAAACTCCTTGACGGTGTCATGGCCAAGCAGCCTGAACTCGACTTAGTTATAGAGAAAGCAGCTCCCGAATGGCCAATCGACCGTATTTCTCCCGTGGACCGTAATATCCTTCGCCTCGGGCTTTTTGAGCTGTTGTTTGCTGAGCGAAACGAAGTCCCAGCAAAAGTGGCTATCAATGAGGCGATTGAACTAGCGAAACAATTTGGAGGTGAAAACAGCAGTCGTTTCGTCAATGGCGTACTTGGAGCGGTCTACAAAGAGATTGGTGAACCCGGAAAGGAAGAGACTAGTAAACGAAAGAATAAAGAAGTACCTTTTGACCAAATGCCAATTGAGCGTCTCTCGGGGGCTGTTGTATATGCGGAGCACGAGGGGCAAATGTACTTTGCTCTGGTACATGACATATTTGGACACTGGACCCTTTCTAAAAGTAAGGTGCATGAAAAGGAGACGTTTGAGCAAGGGGCGACGCGCGCGATCAGAGAAGAGATTGGACTTGCTGTTGAGATTGAGGCAGAGCTCGGTAACAACGAGTATGTGGCGTCGCAGCCGGAAAAGGGAAAGGTGCGCAAGCAAGTGCAGTACTTTCTGGCCAAGGCTCCTTACCACGACGTAACGCTGGCCAAAAAAGGTGGTCTGGATGACGCAAAATGGTTCAAAGTAGCCGAAATCCTTGATCTCAACTTCTATGAGGACATTCTCCCAATCGTCACAAAATCCGTCACGATGCTGGTTGGCAGAGGCTCAAAATAATGGTAGTCTCCATCTAAATCCATGGAAGAGAGAAACCTGCAAAACGAACTACAACAGCTGCAAAAAATTCTCAAGGTAATCTTTGCGGACACCACCGTATTGCTTACCGCGATTACGCACCGCTCGTACTTAAATGAGCACCGCGAAGCAACCTGGGATCACAACGAGCGCCTCGAATTTCTCGGAGACGCGGTTTTGGAGTTGGTCGTGACTGACTACCTGTTTGCGCAGTATCCAGACAAGCCTGAGGGTGAATTAACGGCTATTCGCGCTGCTCTGGTTAATACCGTGTCACTCTCAGCCGCGGCTGAGAGACTTGGGGTTAATGACTACCTACTGATGTCAAAAGGTGAGGCCAAGGATGTTGGTCGAGCACGACAGTACATTCTCGCAAACGTATTTGAAGCGTGTATCGGGGCAATTTATATTGATCAAGGATACGAAGCGGCAAAAACGTTCATTGCTGAACGTTTGTTTGGTAAGACAGAAGAAATCGTACGCAAGCGACTCTGGCAGGATGCCAAAAGTCGTTTCCAAGAATTATCCCAAGAACAAGCTTCGGTGACGCCGACCTACGAAACGGTTGGACAAACCGGTCCTGACCACGACCGTATCTTTACGGTAGGTGTCTTTCTCCGTAGCCAGAAGATCGCCGAAGGAATTGGTCGCTCGAAGCAAGAAGCCGAACAGCAAGCTGCTGAAAAAGCAATTGAAGCCAAAGGTTGGGGAACAGAATAAGTCATAGGATTAGCGGGCAGTGATATACCCCGACACTAACTTTAGTGTAGTTTTAGCTAGCCTCTGTATTCATCCTGCAAACAAACTCTCACAAAATCCTGACCAAGTAGCAAATACAGTGAAAAACACTAGCAACACTAAAGTTAGTGTGGGGTATACTATGAGGAATGAGAATAAGTCGAGGCTTCACCCTGATTGAAGTGACTGTCACTGTGGCCATTATTGCGCTCCTCTCAGTGGGGATACTTTTTGGTATTAGCGAAGGTTCAAGGAAGGCTAGGGACACAGAGAGAATTTCCGATCTACGAACCGTGCAGTCAGCGATTGAATTATATAAACTAAAATATGGTCGCTATC
>JAYVBM010000025.1:0-6448 GCA_043750495.1 Minisyncoccota bacterium
TCCAATTCGCTCCACTTGGCGAGTAGCTTCAAACGAAACGCTTCGGGGTCCTGAAGCTTCACATAACGGTAGAAAGACAGAGTGGTGCGCGGCCGAATATCGGCTTTAATATCAGCTCTTTTCTCTTGGCGAGAGCGTAAATCTTTTTTGACAACTGTCTCCATAATGGCGAAATCATACTACAAAACTCATATTTTTCCAGCCCAAACCACCGACTTCACCCAGAAAACTACCGATTAATCGGTAGTTTTTGAGTCAGCAAGATTCGACTTTGATGTTTTGGTATGGCACAGCACGAGCTAAATATGTGTATTTTGCATATATCTAGGCCTGGCCTCCATATATACAAAATACGCTTATAAACCAACGCTCAAGAGCACACTGTTTGCTTGACTTTATGTGAATAGTATGATACTATACAAGAGTATCTGGGGGAACCTCCCTCAGAAAAAGTTTCAGGGTAGTAATACCCCTTTGACAGGAGAATATCATGGAAGATGCACCAAAAGTAAAGCGTGGTTTCTTCAGCTGGTTCAATCCTCTGAAAGACAACGCTGATAAAATACTGGGAGTCGTGGGCCTCGGCCTTGGAGCCAAGCATTTATTCGATGCCGCCCGCGGCAAGGAAGTGCCCGATTCGGCCCACCCAGCCCTACAAGCTCTGAGTAAGGGCGGTAAGGATTCCTGGGTCGACGAGGCAAGAATGACGAGCATCAAGCTCAACAATCTCACCAAAAACGAACGCAGGATCCTTCGCGGTCTCGATGCATTTGTGGCGGCTGAGTACGGCGACGGCTTCTTCGGAAGCATGATGGAGAATCGCTATGGCAACAAGCTTCGCCCTGGCCTACTCCATCTGACCACTCCAGACAAAGACGTTACGGATGAAATCCCCAGGCAAGTCGGGAATAAAATCGCTCACGACAAAATCGTGCGGACGATTCCCGGCAGTGACGACGACCTGGTCAAGTATCTGAAGTACCTCGTCCGCGAGGTGCGCTCAGCGACAGAGACCGCCACCGGCTCGGAAGAAGAAAAGAAAGCGGCTGGTTACCGGCATGCCCTTTCTATTCTCAAGGGCGATGGATTCCCAGATCTGCAGTTCGCTGAATTTGCCAAAATTGCTGACGCAGCAATCGAAGCTTTCCCTGATGTGGCAAAGGCCGCAGCAAGGAAAGTAAGCGGTGTAACAGCTGAAGTAACGCGTACGGTCGCTGCCCACTCACCCCGAGTGAAGGCAGCAATCAAAGCAGATGCCCTACTCATCAACCAAGCGGTCATTGACCGCAGCGATCGGATTGATGCGCGGAGCAGATTGCATCCGTTGCGTCTTTTTGGTTGGTAGCAAGAAAGGTTACTAGCATGCAAATTCACCACATCACCAACAACCTCATGGATGGTCCGCGACTTGTCGCTGCGGTGACACGCATCGGGATGCTCGCATTCCTTACGTTAACAACCATCATGTGGGGTATCAATGGCTGGGGGAAGATCGAGGTAAACTTCGCGTTTGCCTTCCTCGGTTTCTTCCTCACGTTCTACGTGCTGGTGAGTCCCAAGGCGACCGTGCCCTGGCTAGGTGTTCGTGCCGTCTCGAAGGAGACAGCCACGGAAATCAACCAGGTTATCCTGAAGCTTCTCCTAAGCTTCATGCTGACGGCGATCTTCTTGGCAACTTGGAGCTTTGCAGCTTCGCCTTGGAACTTTTGGGCTCTCTTCACGCTCCTTATGGCACTGCTCACGTGGCAGCTCATCCATAAGGAGGAAGCGGACATCACCAAGAAGTTGCAGCTCGGGTACATCCTGATCTGCATCGGACTGGTGCTGCTCAAGACCATGGGGGTCGACCTGCAGAGCATGGTTGGGGCTTCGACCGTCGACAACGTGGGGACTAAGGTTTCCAAGATCGTTGCTGGCGGCGACTGCCCGGATCATGTCCAGGTTGTCGAGCATGGGGCACGGATCACGGTGGGCATTAACTGCCCGGTCATTGTCGATCAGCGCAACATGCGCGGCGGCTTCGACTTCGTTCTGGTCGATCCTGTGCTTCGTGCGGAGACCGGCAGGCAGCAGCTTGTCGGTAAGGAGCAAAAACGACACAACGATCTCGTGACTCTGTTCGCCAACCCTGAAGGGTACAAGCGAATCGGTCGCACGACACTCGAAGTTGAGCTCTACCGCGCCGGCACTGGCCCGGCAGAAGTAGCTAAGCGTCACGGCGTGTACACCGCGCCGATCGACCTGACGCCAGCCTAAAGAATTGTTCTTCAAGCACCTTAAAACCCCCCGACATCGCGTCGGGGGGTTCTTTTTTATTTTCATTTATTTGACGGTTTTCCTATTTCAAAAGCCTTGTCGCAGCCACTACCGGTGATATCGTTGGCACACTCGAGCTCATCTGAGAGGCCAAAAGTACCCGTGGCTAAACTCAGGATTGCCCAGGCCGAGACCATGACTACCAAACCAATGATGCCCCAAGTAATGTGCTGCACTCCTTTTTCTCGTTCAGTGCCGTTTGAAGCATTCCTTATGTATTCAGCGCAGCCAAACAGAAACACAAAGAACGCTACCGCAGTCAACAGTGCGATCAAGGGGAAAATGATTGCGTCATTGAACCGATCGACAAAGCTGGCGGCTTGTTGCTGGGGTGACATATATCAATATCGTAGCACGCCCATTATGAACCTTGTTCTCCTATACACAAAAAGCGGCCGAGCGGCCGCTTTTTGTGTATAGGAGAATGTCTAGATAGGTGTAACCTTTGGAATGCCGTCGATCTGCTTTTTATCTAAACCAGTACTACTGGTGAGGAGGTTCACGATACCCCAGAACACAATAATGAGAACAAAGCCAAGTGTTGCATAAATCATCAGTTGCTTGCCACTCTCACGTTTTTCTTCATCAGCGCCACCCGCAATGAAGTACTTGAACATTCCGTATACAAAGACCAAGAAGCCAATACCGATGATGAACGGAATGAGGACTGAGTTGGTAAAGTCGAGAATGTTCTTGAGAAGCTTCTCAAAGTTGCCACCGCCGCCTGTTGTCGCAATCTGTGCCGCGGCAAAGTAAAAAGGGAAAGCCAGTAAAGCGGTGGTTGCTAGGGTGTATAAGGATCGTTTCATAATAAATATGGTAAATGATTAACAACGTGACTTGACGTTCCTTTTATTATAGAACAAAGAACGCTGCCTTGGTGGCAGCGTTTATTGCTTCTGTGTATAAGAATCTGTCCACTATCTCAGCACAAAATACAGGTTTCGTAGCAGTTTCGCGTCGTCGTGGCTAAAAATTCGGCTGCAAATTATGTATTACTCGTCAGCGTATCTCGATACGGTTCCTCGCAATACAAAACTTTCGCTCGAATTTTTAGCCACTTTAGATCGCGACGAGATAGAGGACAGATTCTGATCTACTCTGGGACCGACACCTGTGGGACGTTTTTAATGAATTGCCCCTCTAGTCCGGTACTCGTGGTAAGGAGGTTGATGGCGCCAAAAAAGATGATGATGACCACGAAACCAATTGTGGCATTAATCATTAGGCTCTTCCCCTTCTCTTTCGATTCATCATTAGCACCTCCGGCAATAAAGTACTGGAACATTCCCCAGACAAAGAAGAGGAATCCAATACCGATAATAAACGGAATAAGAACCGAGTTGGCAAAGTTGAGAATATTTTTAAGGAGTAACTCAAAAGGACCGCCGCTTCCGCTGGTGGCAATCTGAGCCGATGCCGTAAGTGGCAGAAACAGTGAAAATGGGGTGACTGCAATAATTTTTATGATTCTTTTCATAGTATTCATACGCTATAAAATAACCCTACCATTATATGCCATAAAACTCTAGCCAAACAAGGATTGTTTGATGAGAGCGACAATACCCCAGGCAGTGACCATCAGCACAAGAAGCAGTACCGCCGCTAGCACAAGACGCTTACCTTCTTCTCGCTTTTCCTCGTTGCCGGCATGTAATACCCAGGCGTCGATAATCTTCCAGACTATGTACACAAACAGTAGCCCAAATAACGTCGGAATGAGGATATTGATGAAGTCGATGATAAAGCCGACTAATCCTTTGAATGTGGTTGGAGTTTGCATAAGTGACTAGAATGAATTGACTAGATCCTCGATGATTTTGGAGATGGCGACAGCACCGATAATGAGGACTCCACCGATAATCGCGTAGGTAAGGGCTTTGGTCGCCTCTTCTATCTGGCTGGCATTGCCGCGGGCGGTCACATACTTGAAGCCGGCAAAGATGATGAACAGGACAACAATCGGAGTGGCGATAATAATGACGAGCTGCAAGATAAGTCCTAGCAACTCTTGGATGGAGTCGACCTTGATGGGATTATTGAGTTTGTATTCGTTGGTGATGGACGGGTTTCTTACGTCTGGTCTTGATGGATCTGAAGTACCCTGAGCGGCGGCGAGCAAAGGCCCCAGAAAGAAAATTACTAGTGTAACTTCTACTAGAAAATAATTGAAAAAAGTTCTTACCATAATACTGATTAATTATACTCTAACTCTAATCGCTTAATAACATCACTAATCACCGACGACCAGTCACCACGATTTTCGTTGAGGTCTTGGGTCATGGTATTTAAAATTTCGTCCGTGGCTGTTCGGTCAGGATTCAACCAGCCGTAGGCTACTGCTGCTGATTTGTAACCGACACGGCCATAGACATCGTCACTGCCTCTGGATACACTCGCTTTGTAAGCGGGTACTAGTCTGTGTGCTGCAGCTATTTTCTCGGTATTTTCCTGGTTGCCCAAAACAGCCATCACTCGAGATGCGCCTTCAAGATTTTTGGAGGAGCGCAAAGCTGCCAGACCATAGAAGTTGGCGTAGGTTCTACGTACGGTCGCGGTTGCTCCTTGAGGAATTTCCGTCACGTCAAAGTTAAGGTTGGGATTTTTTTGTTCAATATCAACTCCTTCACTACCATAGCCAAAGTACAAAGCCAAGTCCTCACTCAAAAAACGCTCTTTGTCGCTTGAAAATGAGCGGTTCCAAGAATACAAACTGTTGTTTGGTCTACTAAAGCGAGTATAGAAATCAGACGAAACACGCAGTGGCTGTGTTTGCTTGTCGACCGATTCATTAATTCTAATTTCGTACTGTTTGCCGTCCTTGTCATTCACGCCCAACATACCGGCTTGAAACATCAGTGCAGAGAACAGAGCGAAAGAATTTTCTACGTTGTTATACTCACCCATAGCCACAACGCTGCGGGTAATTGAACGATCGGGATTTCTTCTAATGAGTTTCGGCAAATAGTCGTTACTTAAGGCTTCCCAAGTGGTCGGAGCCTGAAGGAAGCCGTCGGTAGTTAAAATGTCTTTGTTCCAGTACATCAACAGTGGATCGGCGGCCACCGGGTAGGCGTAGAGACCATCGAAGAGAGCAAATATCTGCGCCCCGTCGAGGTAAGTATTGCGAATGTCTGGTAAAGGAAACGCCTCGTAAGAGATTGGTTGAATACGCTTACGCAGTTGCACCAAGCGTTCATGCGACACCAGTACTATGTCGGGACCTTCTCCGTCTGCTAGAGCATTTACTAGTTCGGCGTCAAATTGATCCGCAGAGACTTGCCGGTACGATACGCCGTCATAGGTATCGTCAATATCTCTAAAAGCCCGCAAGAGACCCCCTACTCCGTCGTCCGGAAGGGTGCCCCAGATTGTCACAGTTCCAATATCAGGAATACCATCATCATTTGGGTCGGCTTTGTACATAGAAAGGAATGCGAGTGACAAAACAATCAGTCCCAAAAAGACTATCACCAGCACGAGTTCAAACGGTCTTAGTTTCATATTTTTTTAAAGGCTAGTCCGTAGTGGTGACTTCCAGCTGGGTAATGTCTCTCGAGAATAAAGTTGTTGGCTTCACACAAGGCAGTTGCTTCAAGGGCTGAAAAAATGTGATCTTTGCGGGGCCCTAGCCCGCCCGAAGAATCAGTCCAATCAATTACAAAAAGATTGCCGCCTGAACGTAGGGTACGGCCCATTTCTTTGATAGCCGCCAGCTTGTCATCAATTTGAAAAAGTGTGTTGACCAAAATCGCCGCATCAAGCACACTCGTCTGAATCTTTATACCACTTGGCTCTTCTAAGTCACACCACAGCGGGTAGACGTTGCTTAGGTTGAGGTGCTGGACTTGTTGACTTACTTTCTCAACCAATTGTTTTTGAATCTCACATGCGTAGACCCTCCCGGTCACACCTACCCGGCCGGAGAGCGACTGCAAGAAATGTCCGCTCCCCGCACCAAAGTCAGCCACGATATCGCCATCTTTTAAATGAAAATGACTCGCCACAATATCTGGCACCACAAACGTGCTGTCGAGCAATGTATCCATGTGTACAGTATATATGTACTAAGGGCCGAAACACAGGCACTGCTGTTAAAAACAAAAACAGGCGACACCCCGTTTTAATTAGC
>JAYVBM010000026.1:0-4702 GCA_043750495.1 Minisyncoccota bacterium
ACACACCCGCCGGCAGCTGATCGTATTCGCATTTTGCGCAATATGGATGTATAACAGAGGCTTATGAAACCTCAACCTATTACAACTGAAGACGCTTTGACTGAGGCGGTCGACAACTCTCTTGCAGCTATCACCGGGGCAGTAAAAGAAGAAGTGGGTAGCTTAGAGTCTGAATATGTCCGCTATCGCCGCCGGCAGCGTTTGGGGGTTCTCTTAATCGCGCTTGGTTTTCTGTTTCCTAATCTGGTAATTTTTGCAATGGAAATCCTGGCTTCAGGCTTCATTTTCTGGTGGAGTAACGTTATTAATATTTTGGTGTTTGCTGCGTCGGTCCTTTTATTTGGCTTCTTCGGCATCAGAATGATGGTTTCGGGGATGGCGAGCATTAAGAGATTCCACGGCAGTGTTGACCATGTGCTCTTCGCGCAGACCTTTACCTTGTTAGGAGTGGAAGGGAAGTTGATTGAACACTCCGCCGCCTTGGATGAGCGCGAATTTCTGGATACCAAGATTGGAAAGATCAAAAAAACGTTCTATGCATACGCTCGGGCTCACAAAAAGTCAAAGGAAGCGAACGAAGCGATTGGACTTTTAAAACAATCGGAGCTGATTACCGAACCGTTTAACCATTCGTCTGTCGACAATCTTTTTGAAATGAAGATCAACGACGGCATGATGCATGGTGCTGAGTTAGACATCAAACATATAACCGGCAGTGGTAAGAACCGAAACGTAAAAAATATTTTTAAAGGATACTCGGTATCGTATGAATTGCCTCATGTGCTCGACGGCAAGACATTTATATCAACCGAAGGTGATAAGTATGGATTTGGGCACCGTACCTTTTGGAATGCTGTGTCAGAGGGCGGTGCTCAAGAAACAACTCTCGAGTGGAATGACTTTGAAGCGCTGCTGCACGTAGCGACTACCGATAAGGTCGAGGCTCGCTATATTCTTACTCCCGGTTTCATGGTCGAGCTTCATGATTGGTGGAAGGGAAAGGAGACTAATATTCGTATGTCATTTATAGGCAACCGTGTCCATATGCTTTTTCCAGACGAGCAGATTCGAATTGATGAAACTGTCGACAGTATAGATGAGAAAGAAGTGCGGGAATATATGCTCTCTATCGCCCGGCCGCTACTTCACGTGGTGCGGTTGATCAGTTGTATACGAATGACCTAAAAGAATGTTCTAAAACTGCATTCTTCCACGTGATACTTCGTGGTATAAATAGTCGCTCATAATTTTATACGGAGAGATGGCAGAGCGGCTGAACGCGCTACCTTGGAAAGGTAGTATACGGGTAACCGTATCGGGGGTTCGAATCCCCCTCTCTCCGCTCGTTGAAAATAGCACCCGCAAGGGTGCTATTTTCTTGAGCGGAGAGAGAATAAAGCGCGGGGCGCTTTATGTGGGGATTCGAAGCTGTTGTGAGATAGTTTAGGAATGAAGTGAACTAAAATATCCACAACGGGTACTGAAACTGTAAGTTTCGAATCCCCCTCTCTCCGCCAAGTAGAGCTAGCACGAGACGCGTCGTATGATGCAAATCATGCTAAGTTCAAAAAGAGATACAAAAACTTCCTTAGTGGAAGTTTTTGTTATGTTCTTAAACGTAAAAGGTTTCGATACTCTACATAAGTAATTACCATAATAAAAAGATCGAGTACTGTAAGAAGAATCAGACTCGGGTTTGGTGTGTGGACGTACGCATATATTTGATACCCACCGAACAATCCAAATACCACTATTGCGGTTGGATATGCCCAAAGGTATTTCTTCAGAAGACAATAGACCAGAGCAACCTTGAGAATGCCATGCGTGATGAGGTAAATGCTGATGTACATCTGGCTCGTGAGTGTGTAGTGTGCGACTGCTTTCACCAGATAATTAGCGAGTAAATCCCCAGGGTCTTCAAACAGTTCAACACGAGCAATAAAAGCAATAAATTGGGTAAGCGTTTCTTTGGTAATAAAAAATACACTGACCCCTACCAACATTTCTATTATTCCATTCAGGGCTTTAAGAATGACAGAGACTTCAAAGAAACGCTGGGTCAGCTTTGTATTAGTGTCGTTCGACATAGTGAAAGTATATCGCATAGAGTATGTGTATGCTTGAGAAAAGCTGTCACCTCCTGAGAGGCAACAGCTTTTGAATGTTCATAGGAGTATCTTAAAAGTTTCTGATAATTTTGTACTATTCACCTGCGTCAGTTGAACCATCTGGTCCGTCGTCTACTTCTACGTCATTGGCTTCGTCATGTCCTTTGTGTCCTATTCCTCGACCTTGGTGTTCAGTGGCTTCTTGCTCTTCGGTCTCAAGAGATACGGCACCAGTCACAGCGTCCACAATGGCTTCAGTGCCATCCGAGAGTTTGGTACTGTACACAACCCCTCCGTTCTCGTTCTCAAGATGGATATGTTTGATCGTGAGATTTGGATACGATGCTGTGACTGCATCAGTAGCTTGTGCCTCACTGATGCCTCCATCAGGTAGAGCGACGTTATCGTCGTCATCTCCAAACCACGCTAGGTGTGAGGCTGGAGCGGAAGTAGCATTAGGTGTTTGGGCAAATGCTTGTAGTCCAGTTGATGCAATTGCACCGGTACTAAAAAGTCCTGCCGCGAAAAGTGCCATGGTCGCACTTTTGCTCATTCGTGTATATGCACGCATAGTTATTATTTCTTAAATAGATAAATTGTACTTATGCTTCGCACTTGTGTGCGTCCTCAAGTACTCCATTTATTTTACTCAGCTATGGTGAACTCTCGGTAAAGTGCCTATGCTTGTGAGGTTGGAAGCGTGACGGTCACAGCAGTACCAACACCAATTTCACTTTGGATTGAAAGATTACCCTCAAGTGCGTCGATAGTTTCCGATACAATTGAAAGTCCAAGACCCGTACCTTCATTTGCTGTCCGAGCCAAATCAGCACGGAAAAATGGTTCAGTCACATGTGTTAAGTCTTTTTGAGCAATACCTATGCCTGTGTCCTTCACTATTATCATCACGGTGTTCTTAGATGGTGTCACTGACACCATTACTGATCCCGATGATTTGGTGTACTTGATGCCATTCTCAATCAGGTTTTCAAAAGCACGAGAGAGGGTCACGTAGTCACCTCGTACAGAGTGCCCGTCTATACCTTCGTTCGCTTCTAGTGTGAGGGTTACGCCCTTTTCGGTTGCCAGTGGGCGAAGTTTTTGCACAACGCTTTTTATAAGTTCAGCTACATCAATAGTAGAGTCCCCATCAATTGCCATCTGTTTTTTGCTTGTGAGTGCCAAAAGTCCATTTGCAATGCGAGTGAGCGTATCAATTTCTTCTATGTTCTCGGTGAGTTGACGGGTGACCCGAGGAGAGAGATTTTTCTCACCACGAAGTACTACCTCATTTCCTGACCGCATAACGGAGAGTGGTGTACGGAGTTCGTGGGCGGCATCTGCGAGGAATCGACGTTCACGGTTACGAGCTTCACGGACGGGCTTGAGAGCGATTTCGGTAAGGATGTAGGCGGTGGCACAAATGACCAAAACAATGACAATGTCGGCGAGTATGATTTTGAATTCGAGTACACCTTCAGTATGTTCAAACAAACGTGCCTGATCAATAATGTTCGGCACTTGATCCTCAATGGAATCAGCCATATTAACGAGCATCGCTTTAAAGAGGAGATGACTCGAAATAGCAACCACAAGAGTTGAAACAAGAACGTACGTCGAGATCAGAGTTACCCGAGCTCTAAAAATAACGTCCTTATTCCATTTTGTAGCCAACGCCACGTATTGTTTGTATATGTGTTCCATCATCATGTAATTTTTGGCGTAAGTTCTTTATATGTACGTTTACAGTGTTACTAAAAGCACTATCGGCAAAGTCCCAAGCGTGGTCGTAGAGCGTATCGCGGGTCACTACTCTACCTTGATTGCGTATTAAGTACTCCAGTACCATATACTCTTTTAGAGTAAGTTCAATCGTTTCGCCATCTTTCTTCACGCTATGACTCACCGTATCAAGCTCAATGTCACCGAGTCGCAGAGTTACAGTTTCAGCAACGGCTGGACGGCGAAGCAACGCACGAACTCGGGCAGTCACCTCTTCAAGTGCAAAAGGTTTGGCAAGGTAGTCATCTGCACCAGTATTGAGACCTCGTACTTTGTCGTCGGTTGCATCTCTGGCAGTCAGCATCAGCACAGGAATCATGATGCCTTGCTCGCGCCACGAGAGACAGACATCGACTCCGTCTTTGCTCGGAAGCATTAGATCAAGAATAACAACATCATACTCTTTGTGATTGGTGACAATATGTCGTTCGGCATGCCATCCATCATGAATGCAATCGACAGCAAAGCCGTCTTGTTCCAAGCCTTCTTTGAGGTTGGCAGCCAGTTTTTGATTATCTTCAACTACTAATATTTTCATATATTTACAAGCATACTTCACTTTGGTGAAATCTGCATAAAGGTAGATTAATCGTAAATAGTGAGGAGTATACACACCAGAAACATCATGAGTAAGCTTCCAAAGAACACGTAATCGGCGACCGTTTCATACCAAGCACTTTTCTCTCCTTTGTGTGTCCGTATCGACAGAAACGAGAATAAAGTACTGAGCATAAAACCTGTGACTGACAGTGCTACTAATTCATCAATCAATGCACTTTGACCAAGATGGAATGCTTTGAGTGATGTGAGTA